>DATALE010000070.1:0-4045 GCA_036261235.1 Ruminiclostridium sp.
TATCATAATCATCAGAGAGTGATTCTATGTTTTCAAAATTTATATTATTATCAATTAAACAACTCATAAAGTTTTTAAGACCGTTCTTCTCAATGTCAAAAGCTATATAATTGCCGTCAATAACATAATTTAATATGCTCGAACAATCATTTGCCAAATGTTTTACCATTTCGGAATCTGAAATTTTTAATCGGTATTTTTTTAAATCTTGCTCATTTTTATAGCTTTTTGTAGCTATAATTTTTCCATCTTTAATGTATATTATCCGGTTGCAAATCCTCCTTATTTCACTTAAATTGTGTGATGATATAAAAATTGAGATACCATTTTTTCTGTTTATATTTACCAGCATATTTCTCAATTCGATTATACCACTTGGGTCTAATCCGTTTGTTGGTTCATCTAAAATTAATAAATCTGGATCTGAAAGCAACGCTATTCCGAGAGCTAAGCGTTGCTTCATACCAAGTGAGTATTTGCTGACTTTATCTTTGATTCTACTGGTTAGGCCTATATCCTGTATGATTTTTAACATTTTTTCTTTGGAAATTCCTTTGACTTTTCTTACAAACTCTATATTATCCAAACCGGAAAGATACTTAAATAATGATGGAGTCTCAACGATACCGGAAATATGTGACAAGGCTTTTTCACGCTCTTTGTTTAAATCATAACCACAAATAATTATATTTCCGCAATCAGGTCGAATATAGTTCGTGATAATTCTTATTGTTGTAGTTTTTCCTGCACCATTTGGACCAACGAAACCTACAATTTCACCTTTATCTACTGCAAGTGAAATACCGTCCAGTATTTTTCGACCATTGATTTTTTTTGATATATTATTTAACTTTAAACATTCCATATTAGCCTCCGCCATTATTCATCGTCTTTATCATTTAACCACTTATACATAACCGAATAATGTTTTTTATTTCGTGTTAAACGCCATATGCGTGTGCGGTCTTTCGCTTTGCAAAACGCACATGCGCAATGAAATATTTAATATTTATTATGTTATATATTTATTGGATTTTCTTCGGCATTAAACAAAAAGAGGGGCATTCGTCAATAGCTTAATATGTCATCCAGTAATACACTATATGGCTGTCCCTAAAGAAAGTAATATAGTCGGCCCAATTTGTAATATCGGTTGTTGTTGTGTGGTCGCAATAATAGCCGTTAGTATATGTATAAGTGTGATGAACAATATTATAATAATCAGTTACCTGGGTTATAAGACTATGGTGTGAATCTTCAGAACTTACTTGAGTTGTTGATTTTGCAAAAACAGATTGTCCCCCAAAAATAATCCCCAATAATATTGCAAGTGATACCAAACAAACTTTACTTCTTTTCTTTGTCATAATTTACTCCTTAGCCCCTCTTTATTCTAAAATATCACATTTAGTAATATTTGTCAAGCAACCTGCATGCCATTTGTAAGTTCAGTATGGTATAATAAAAAGCAAATGGGCGTTCATGCAATAGTAATTTCCCAAATCATACATCTCAAACAGTTAGCCGCGCGTCTTCGTTATGATGACAAAAGGATTATTTCGTTATATAATTATTCAATGCGGAATCTTAATGAAAATACATATATATTTGATTGAGGAAAGTTTATGAACGAAAAAGAAATTGCAGAAATTCGCCGCCGCTTCCGCCCGGATAAGGGCAATATCGCTCAGATACGCGGCTGTTATGTTAACGATCAGAGAGAAATTATTTCAGAATTTAATCAATCGCTCTTTTCGATGCCGCGTGAGGAATCAGAAGAGCTTTTGGCAATTCTAAAGAAAACATTGTCCGGAACCATTGGGAAAAACCTGATTGACATCGAGTTTGAAACCAAGCAGGTTCTTGAGGGCGAGGAACATAAGTTGCTTATGGCACTGAAAAATTCAGACCTGAATGATGACGATGCAGTCAAGGAATTTTATGCGCATATAATACAGACGCTCAACTTGGAAGGCAACTATCTTATTGTATTGGCAATTGACAAATATGATGTTCCTTGCTATACGAAAGACGGAAACAAACAGGATGATTCTTCGGAAGTATTTACGTACTTTCTGTGCAGTATCTGCCCTGTAAAATTGACAAAGCCTGCGCTCGGGTATTATGCTTATGAAAATACATTCCGTAACATTACGGCAGACTGGGCCGTGTCGGCGCCGGAGCTTGGATTTATGTTTCCGGCCTTTGATGACCGCAGCGCTAATATTTATAATGCGCTCTACTATTCCCGTGATACTGCCCAGAACCATCAGGAATTTGTTGACACCGTGTTCAAATGCGAGGTGCCAATGCCTGCCGACGCGCAGAAAGAAGCATTTCAAAGTATTTTGGGCGACGCCATTGCCGATGACTGCAGTTTCGAAGTTGTGCAGGCCGTTCACGAACAATTGTCCGGAATGATTGAAGAACACAAAGCAAATAAAGATGAAGAACCACTGGTGATTTCAAAGAAAACGGTAAAAGGTGTTCTGGAATCCTGCGGCGTTTCCGAATCACATATGGCTGCATTTGAGGAGAAATATGACTCTGAGTTTGGTGTTGGAACTGAAATCAGTCCGCGGAATATCATTGACAGCAAGCAGTTCGAAGTTCGCACCCCTGATGTAACAATCCGAGTGAATCCGGAACGCAGCGATTTGGTTGAAACGCGAATAATAAATGGTACAAAGTACATTGTAATACGCGCGGATGAAGGCGTTGAGGTAAACGGAATACAAATCAGTATTTCTTAAATCAGAATCATGATAAGCCAAAGAAGAAAAAGGTAACAGGGGCTGGCCGTATTGATCAGCTCTCTGCTACTTTTTAATAATATCTAACAATTTGAAGGTAAAGAGCCAAAAACCAAAACGCCCTCCACAAATGTGAAGAGCGTAAATTGTACCTGATATTAAAAAATCTTTGATTAACCGTTAATATTATAATGCTCCGCTATTTTATTGCTTGCAGTGGCAAGTTTATGTATAAAAATAAACGGGCCTACTATGATAAGTGCGCCAAGCACACCCCACAGCCAATAATCAGCCGAGCTGAAGCTGTATTGAATGTTACGGCGTTTCAATTCGTTGCCAATACGCCCGGTTATTCTATGGAACCAGACTAAGCAGGCAATACCAAGTGTGATGGGCCGACCAAGAAAAGCAACAGGCAGTAGTGCATAGTTTTTTTACCGTCATAGCGGCTTGCGATGACATTAATATCAGACGAAATGCCGGAATAGAAAACGATTGGATAAATTCCCAGAGTGATAATACCTAAAAAGATAAACTTAACCAAACTCCGGCGCGTGTTAAGTTGCCCAACAGGTGCTGCTGATGACTGATAGGTGCTTTGTCCCTGAGACGGTGCATTTGATGTTTCCATTAAAACTCTCCTCCACAATATTTCTATAAAACAACCAAAATACTTAAAAAGTATACTATAGTAAATTGTAAATGTAAATATTATTTTTGTTAATGGAAAAAAAGCATATAGTAAGTGCACCCCCGAAAAACGCCCTCCACAAATGTGAAGAGCGTAAATTGCTGCTCGAAATTATTTTTTGCCTATTTGCGTTTGCCTGAATACGGCTTTTTCCCGTATCCGACGCGGCCCTGTCCCTTGCCACCGCGGTTATATTGCCGCTGCCCCTTTGGAACATATGCGTGAAAACGGTTGAAATCCGGTTTTTTGACGGGAGCCGCCGATATATCTGCGGCATAAGGGTGGTCGGTCACAACCGGAATTTTTTTACCTGTCAGCTTCTGAATATCACGCAGGCATCCGATTTCTTCGCGGTCACAAAACGAGATCGCCGTTCCGCTCTGACCGGCTCTTCCCGTTCTTCCAATGCGGTGAATATAGGTTTCGGGTACGTTCGGGAGATCGTAATTTATAACGTGAGAAAGTTCCACGACATCGATGCCGCGCGCGGCAATGTCTGTCGCTACAAGCACCTTGATTTTTTTTGCCTTGAAATTTCTCAAAGTGAGCTGCCTTGCAGACTGCGATTTATTTCCGTGAATAGCATCCGCCTTTATTCCTG
>DATALE010000073.1:0-7910 GCA_036261235.1 Ruminiclostridium sp.
AGGATATCACGGCAAATATTTGCTCAGTGACAGGCGGGCTGAACTTTCATTATCACGGTTTGCCGCAGCGACAAAGCCCGCTTTCTTTTCTTCGCTGTAATAGCATAACACCGTGCATTTTTTTGGATACAAGAAGCTCCGGCAGGTTTATAAAATTCCGATTGTCCTTTAATAGGTCAATGTTCCTTCTGCGGATATCCATAACGTCAGAAAGCAGACTGTCGACCCAGGTGAAGTCCCTTTCCCAGTGAAGCCCGGTGATATCGAAGAAAGCAAGTTTTCCATAGGCTGGATCGTCTTTCGGGAGAACATACCGACCGTCTTCATTGTTGTCAAGACCGAGATTCATGGGCTGTATTTCCATAATCTCCTGTCCGGCATTTAAATACGGTACTGAGTTTGGCATAAATGTATTTAAAATCAAAAGCATCTTCAGCACTGAATTGTTCTGGTGGATATAGGCGCTTCTCGGTGTATCCGGTGTTTCGACCGAGGCGACTACCGGTACTTCGGATTTCAAATAGCATTCGTTTAATATTTTGCGGTTGAAGCCGCTCGACTTAATCTTTTTATAATCGATATAGGCATAGCCGCTGATAACCTGAAATCCGTCTTTTCCTGCCTGAGCGCCTTTTCCGGCGTCGAGTTCTTCTGACCAGAGAAGGAAGTCTTTATCAAGACTGCGGATTGTACTGATTATTTTCGAGTTGAGTTCCACGGGCATTGCATGAGCCATATCAATGCGTGCGCCGTCGATGCCGAAAGTGGTTTTATAATATGGAAGCACGTTTGTTACATAGTCCCACAATTCCTGATTCTTCTCTGAACCGTGGAATTTGTCAAGGGAGGCCCCGTCCTGCATTATGAACGGCGCCTGACCTTCAGGAATATATTTCGCGACCTCAGGGGCACAGTCAAAATAATATTTGAGGTATGTAACGTCAGTCCATGCTGGCTGTTTGTCGTTTATTACATCCGGGAAGCCCGGCACTGTTGTAACACCGAATTCTTTTTCGATATTTAACGGATAATCTTTTCCAGGGTTCTTTTTGAATTCTTCCCATTTGTCAGGGTTAATCTGATTCGGGGAAACCGTGAACTGGGAAAGATAATCGTGCAGGTCAGGTGAATTATACAGTCTTTTTACGGTTGACATGTTCATCGGATATGTTTTGCTGCCGTCACCGATTTTAGGCGGAGTAAATTTGTCGCTTGTATCTGAACTTATCCAATAAAACCATTCCGGATGTTCAAGTAACAAAGTACTGTCGCGTCCGACTGTGCGGAACGCAAAATCGACAATGACCTTGATACCGAGCATATGGCATGCTTCAACCAACGCCTTGAATTCGGTTTCAATCATTTCAGGCGAATATTCACCGAGCAAATCATCGTGGAGGTTTTCATCGAGTTTATAAACGTCCCTGATAGCATACGGGCTGCCGAGTTCGCCTTTTATGTAGAATTCGCTGCACCGGAAAATAGGCAGGAGGTAAAGGATTGTGGTGCCGTTTTTCCAAAGCTTGTAGAGCATCATTATTGTTTTAAAGATAGTTCCGCAATTGAGGTTTTTGCTTTTGTCATCGCTGTGGTTCCATGCTGTATATGACCGCAGGAAGGCACCGTATATGTATTGTTCCGTTATGCCTCCGCATTGAGGAAGCTTTGCTGCATTTTCAATTTTCTCAACACACGCCGCAAAAAAATCGTAAGGGTTTACAATAATTTCATTAGGGCGTGAAGCGTCTGTTGTGAACTTATCATACCCGATCGAGTTCCATGCCTTAGGAATATAATATTTGCCGTGATATCCTTTGCATTTTTCTTTAACAGTTTTTAGAACAGCGTTAAGATTCTTCATCTGATGATTTCCTTTACATAGTATTTTATAAAAAGACGGGTGTTACAGCCGCGTCATTTTAAAACCGCAATTGAGTAAGGCTGAAGCGTTAATTTGTCGCCATGCAGAGCTATCTTATTTCCGTCAGGTGTAAGTGAACCTATCACTTTGCTGTAAGAAAATTTATTTTTCGGAATAGAAACTGTTTTTGAATTCGTAGACGTGTTATAAACTACAAGCAGCTTTGAACCTTTGTATTCCTTTTGGATAGCGGCGATATTCGTATCGCCGGATATAGGGACATAAGTTTCTGTTCCGCGGGTAATCTCAGGATTCTCGTTTCTAAGCCTTACCGCGAGACGGTAGTAATTAAGAAGTGAATTTTTGTCGTTGTCCTGTATGTCGGCGGCAGGGTAGAGCGGAGATATTGAGTCCATGTTCGGTGGGCCATTCGTCATTCCACTTCTGTCTTTATTGGACCACAGCATAGGCTCTCGTTTATTTTCATCTTTACCATCACCTGTCATGCCGATTTCTTCGCCATAATAGATGAATGCGTTACCACTGAGTGTCAGGTACATTCCCGCGGCCATTTTTGTTTTTGAAAGGTCATGATTGAAATAACCGGCGGATCTGTCCATATCATGGTTTGATAAAAATGGTGCGTCAACTGCGTTGGTTCTTTCACTGTACAAAAGTTTCTGCCAGTCACATTCCTCTTGTGCAAACGTTTGCGCATTATTGCCGGTGTCTCCGGATTCAAGCGTCTTTGCTATGATTCCTGTTTTTCCGGCAAGCGGGAACGCAAAAAAGCTGTCGACATGGCTTTTGTAGTATTGCGAAATCGCTGATGAATCGGTCCAGGCTTCACCGACTATATATGTTTTTGGGTTAATTGCCTTGCAGGTATCGGCAAACCAGTTAAGGAAAGAAATATTTTTGTTGTTATTGCAGAAATTATAGCCGCCGTAATATGATAATACGGCGTCAAGGCGAAATCCGTCAATTCCGGTCGATAACCAGAATTTTATGGATTTTGAAATCTCTTGTTTCACATTTGCACTGTCAAGATTCAAATCCGGCATACTTGGGCTGAATTCATCTTCATAGTACCAGCCGGTATTGCCGATTTGCTGGTATTGACCGTCGGGCTTGCCCCCGCGGGTAAAGTTGTAGTAATTTAAATATTTGTTGTTTCCGGGTTTGTCGGGGTTTTTCATGATTGACTGAACCGCTGAGACAAACCAGGGGTTTTTGTCAGAAGAGTGATTGATTTCATAATCAATGATTAGTTTAATACCCCGTGCGTGACATTCACTGATCAGCTTTTTGAAATCATCCATTGTGCCGAGCTGGGGGTCTATATTAAAATAATCGGTAACGTCGTATTTGTGGTATGACGGGGAAGGCATAATTGGCATTAGCCAGATTCCGGTGACTCCGAGGCCATTACCGTGACCGTCGTTAAGATAGTCGAGCTTTTGAGTAAGGCCGTTTATATCGCCTTTTCCGTCACCGTTGCTGTCATAGAATGATGACAGAAAAACCTCGTAGTATGTTCTGTAGTTGTCGTCGGTTGTTTTGACTTCTTGTTTGGACGGATAGCTGCCTGACTTTGAACATCCTGTTAATATAACCAACATCAGCAGAAATGCCAACACCGTTTTCAGCCGACTAACCGTTTTGAACCACCTCTTTCTGAAAAGCGGTTTAAACTTCAAGAATGGCAAATGACTGCGCGCTCATTTCAATTGAACCGTCAGTAAAACCGGGTTCATCCCCAATTGAATAAATGATCTTGCCTGAAATACCAAGTGGTGCGGAAGCTCTTCGGCCCGAAGGGTTAACCGCGATTGTCAAGTTTCCTCTGCGATATATAAAAGGATAGTTATCCTTTTCGGCATAAACAATTTCAAAACTGCCGCCTGATTTGAGGCAGTTATATTTGTGCCTTAATCCTATAATCTCTTTCACGGTGTTAAACAGTGAATCTTTATGCCCGGACTGATTCTGAACCGTTGGGGCGTCAGGCGCTGAATCGACAGGAAGATAAAGTTTGTCAGGCGAAGCTGATGAAAAACCGAGATTGGTGCTGTTGTCCCATTGCATCGGCGTCCTTGTTCCGGTACGGTCATAGCCGCCCTCTTTGCTTGTAAGGTTTTTATTATAGCGCATTCCGATTTCATCACCGTAATACAAAAACGGAACACCCGGCATTGTGAAAATGAAAGCATAAGCTATTTTTAATTCTGTCTCACCAAATTCGGGAGCCAGCCGCGCAGTGTCATGGTTGCAGGTCAAAAAACTGATGTATCCGCAATCTTTCGAACCGGTGTATTTGCGCATATATTCTTCTGTAAATTTTGAGATGTCGCCTTTTCCCTCTTTGCTGAAAAAGCTGAGCTGCGTATCTTTTGTCCGGCTGCTTTTGTTGCGGAACAGCGATTCATAGCCGTTGTCTTTCTGATTGAGGTAAAAGTCACAGTGAAAGCCGCATTTAAGTGACTTTTCAGGGCACGACCACTCTGATACCAAAGCGGCTTCGGGATAATCACTGTCGAGCATATTCCTTACATCCCGCCAGATTAGCGAGGTGGCAATCTTTTCATCATCATTTTTGACAAGTGAAGCCGCCATGTCAACCCTGAATCCGTCGCAGCCTTTGTCGAGCCAAAACCGCATGATATCTTTCATTGCTTCTTTTGTTGCAATGCAGTCAGGGTGGTCATAGGACAGCTGCCAGTCGGCAGTCACCTTATAAAAACCGTAATTAAGCGCAGGCTGAGTACTGAAAAAATTAACTATATAATTGCCGTTTCGGTCAGCTCTGCCGCCAATACATTTATATTCATTTGGAGACGTCCAAATACTGTCAGTCCATATAAAACGGTTTGAGTATTCGTTTTTTTCAGGCAATGCGCTTTTTTTGAACCACTCGTGTTCTTCAGATGTGTGTCCGGGAACAAGGTCGAGGAGAATTTTTACTCCCAGTTTATGCGCAGCTTCAAAAAGATTGTACAAATCCTTGTTGGTACCATATCTCTGGGCAACTTTTTTATAATCCCTTACATCATAACCCGCGTCTTTAAAAGGAGAGTCGAAGCATGGATTAATCCATACCGCGTTGCAGCCAAGCGATTTAATATAAGGAAGCTTTTCGGCGATTCCGTTAATATCCCCAATTCCGTCGCCGTTTGTATCGTAAAATGACTGAGGGTATACTTCATAAAAAACCGCGTCTTCAAGCCAGCGGGGCATATATATTCCTCCAAAATTAACAAGAGTATATTTTGACGAGAATCAGTGTTTAAAAGTCAGCCGAAAAAGAGGCGAATTATAACGTTTTAAACAGTACGGACATAGCTAAACGCCGGACGGCACAGTTTGACAGAATGCCTCCAAGCGGTTATTCAGGGAAAACACTGATTTATTCCGCACACGCATCTGCCTTGATGATTTTACGTCCAAAAAACGAGTCAAAAGTTTCTTTTTTATGCCGGACGCAAAATCGCCGCGGGCATCCGCACACACTTCATTAAATCAGTGTTTCCAAAAGATGTCTCATGACGAATATTTTATTGTCTTTATGTAGTGCGAACGAAACTTTGTGAAATTTAATTAAATGATGTTTTATGCAGACGTTTGCATTAAAACAAATAAATAGTTGATTTATGAATTTTTATGCGATTTATTTTTTGCAATCGTTTGCAATAATAATATCACATAAAATTTTGATATGCAATAACAATTATTAAATATGTCTGCAGGCTGTTTATCTTTGTTAATATTGCATAATATAGCAATCGGATTATCCATAATCTGAATGATTCCATTATTTACATCCTGCAAAAAAGCCTGAGAAATTTCATATATGTATTAAAAATTTTTAATTTTGTCGTAATGATGAGTTCACAGATCTTGCTTATTATATAAATAAAATTAAAGGTCAAGCTTTGGCTTGGGGATTACCGCACTATTTGCATATTTATTCGACGAAAAATCTGACAGCGCGCCATGAACACTAATAATTGTGCGGTTTGCTCAAGCAGTTTAATACTAATTCCAAATAAACTTAAGGCAAGAATTCGCATAAAAATCGTAAATCAATGATTTTGATGCAAATTCTTTGGAGACTTTTAATTTGGAATAGGTATAAGGAGTGAACTCTTGATGAAGACAACCGGGAACATTAAGGCAAGTGAGTTTTTAAAAAGACATTGGCATGTAATAATTCTTGCATTAATTGCTATTTTATCTTTTGGACTGAATTTTTACGCAATTTCAAAAAACGGCACAGGCAATGAATATTACGCGGCGGCAATAAAAAGTATGACGAAGAGCTTTAAAAACTTCTTTTTTGTTTCTTTTGACCCGGCAGGAATGGTTTCTGTCGATAAACCTCCGCTTGCGCTTTGGATTCAGGCTATATTCGTTCTGATTTTCGGGTATCACGGCTGGGCAATGCTGCTGCCTCAGGCTTTGGCGGGAACCGGATCGTGTATACTGCTCTATTTTTTAACAAAGAAGTACTTCGGACGTACTGCCGGGCTGATTTCCTCATTTGTTTTTGCCATAACTCCTGCAGTAGTTGTTGTATCGCGAAACAATACAATGGACATGCAGCTGATTTTTGTCCTTCTTGTCGCGGTATGGTTTTTGTTCAAATCAATTGAAAAATCAAAATGGCGTTACCTGTTTATCGCGGCGGTTTTTGTCGGGCTTGGTTTTAACATAAAAATGCTTCAGGCGTACACGATTCTTCCTGCTTTTGCAGTTATATATTTAGTTTTTTCGAAGCAAAAATTTTTGAAACGCCTTATATCGGGACTTATAGCTGTGGCTATAATGGCGGTGGTTTCGTTCGCATGGGTGATCGCAGTAGATTTAACTCCCGCGTCCAACCGGCCTTATGTGGATAGTTCGACCAATAACAGTGTTCTCGAACTTATCATTGGTCATAACGGCCTTGAGAGACTGTACGGCGAAAGTATGGGCGGCGGCGGCAATTTTAACGCCGGTGGAACGCCCCCTTCAATGGAGGACGGCTCACAGAATCCGAGCGGCGGCAATGCCCCCGCAATGCCGGGCGGCAATCAAAACGGTTTCCCTGACAATTCACAAAACAGTACCAATCCACCGAGTGCTGGAAACGTCACGGCTCAAAACAATCAAAATGCTCAAAGCACTAAGACTGCCCAAAACAGTCAAAGCAGTAATAATTCTGATAGAAACGGCAGCTTCAGAAGGGGCAGCAGGAACGGTTACGGTTTTGACGGTGAGCGCCCGCAGTTTGACGGCGGCGGAACAATGAAAGGCGCCGGCGGCAACAGCATTGGAACTGCTTCTGTTTTCAGGCTTTGGAACAGCAGTCTTTACGGTCAGGCGTCGTGGCTGTTGATATTCGCACTTTTCGGAATTGCAGCGTTTATACGCAAAGTCAATCTGAAAAAGCTCACATTAAAGCAGGGCGTTATGGCGCTTTGGGTTATCTGGCTTGCAACTATGTATGTATTTTTCAGCTTTGCAGGATTCTATCATCAGTATTATCTCTGCATGCTGGCTCCTCAGATTGCCGTTATTGCAGGAGCAGGGTTTGTTGAAATGCTGAAGCATTTCAGAAATAATAAAGGCATAAAACGTTTCCTGCTGCCTGCGGCGCTTCTTGCAAACCTCGCGTATGAGATTTATTATGTTTCGGGATATGCGCAGCTCAGAAGTTGGCTGCTGCCTATTATGGCAGTCAGCGGCGCGGCCGCTTTAATCCTTATGATAATTCATTTAATAAAGCCTAAGCGCTTCCTTGCGGCGGTCATATCGGTATTAACAGCGTTATCACTTCTTGCCGCGCCTTTTTACTGGGCGCTTACACCTATAATGTATGTTCCAAACGCAACAATGCCGTCGGCAGGTCCTGAGCTTGCTTCACAAAATGGGTTTGATACCGGATTAAAAGGCACGAATCAGAAAACAGGCACGGCAGTACAGTCAGGCCTTGAAAAGTATCTTGTCGCCCATTACAAAACGGGCAGCTATCTTGTCGTTTCGCAGCGCTCATCAGATATCGCTCAGT
>DATALE010000078.1:0-7610 GCA_036261235.1 Ruminiclostridium sp.
ATCTCGATAGCTTTTTTAACAGCATCAGAGTCGTGTTTTCCACGGTTTACAGGAAAAGCGCCAAGCGTTTTTATAAGCGATCTGAACAGTGGAATCTTAAACAACTCGGCTTTTGCCATAAAATTAAGGTCACGGCTTAGAGCAGCTCCTAAAATAACCGGGTCAAAATTGGAGCGGTGATTTGAGCAGAGAATAACTGCACCTTGCTCCGGCAAATTATTAACTCCATATCTTTTAATACCGAATATCAGCCTTAACGGAGCACCTAACAGTGTTCTTGCAAATGTAAAAAAAGTCATCTCAGCCGTTCCTTTACTATTGAAGTTAGTTTTTCAAGCGATTGTTTAAGTTCAAATCCTGTTGTATCAACTATAAGCGCATCTTCTGCAGGCTTCAGAGGAGCTATGCCTCTGTCTGAATCAGCTTCATCACGTTTTTTCATGTCCATAAGGACATTTTGATAATCTGCTTTCTGTCCGCGGCTTAGCATTTCTTCATAACGGCGTCTTGCCCTATCTTCGGGTGACGCTGTTAAAAACAGTTTTATTTTTGCGTTTGGCAGAATTACGGTGCCTATATCCCTTCCATCCATCACAACGTTATTGTTTGCGGCTAAGTTTTTTTGAAGGTCTAGAAGAAAATTTCTTACCTCCGGAATTGCCGAAACCTGAGACGCCGCCATCGAAACATCGGGAGTTCTTATTTTTTGTGAGACATCCTCACCGTTTAAAATAACGTGCTGCGTTCCGGATATGAACTGTATTTGAATATTAATTTTGTTAAGTAAACCACATACCCCCACCTTATCAGACGGGCTTATTCCGTTTCTCAGCGCAAAAATCCCTATTGTGCGGTAAAGTGCCCCAGTATCAACATAAATAAAGCCCAGACGGCTTGCAAGCATTCTTGAAAGCGTACTCTTCCCTGCTCCTGCCGGACCGTCTATTGCAATATTAACTATTTCTGATTTATGAACGTTTGTCATAAATTATTTCCCCCTGTTGTATATTCAAAGAAACAGGATTATAAACATAATTCTAATTATGAGTCAGAAAGAACCGATATTCCAGCCGAATGTCCGGTACAAAACGCTATTTGCAGGTTATATCCGCCGGTATATGCGTCCACATCGAGAATTTCACCAGCAAAATAAAGCCCCTTTATAATCTTGGATTCCATTGTTGCGGGGTTGATTTCTTTTAGCCTTACTCCCCCGGAAGTTATAACAGCTTCTTCAATCGGTCTGAAATTTTTAGCGGTTAATTCGAGGTGTTTCAGTAGAGATACTGCTGCCGCGCGCTGTTCTTTCGTAATCTGATTTGCTTTTGTATGAGCTGGAATTCCGGAAAGTCTCACAAATACGGGAACAAGCTTTGCAGGAAGCAGCCCTCCTAACGAGTTGATAAAATCCCTGTTAGCATTTTCCGTAAAGTCCCGCTGAAGCCGCTTGTCCAGTTGTTCAGGAGAGAGTGCTGGCTTTAAGTCTATATTAAATTTGTATTTACCGCTCTCCAGTGTTTGAATATCTCTCATAAGTGCGCTCGCACTCAGAACAAGAGGACCTGTTACTCCGAAGTGTGTAAAGAGCATTTCGCCAAGTTCTTTAAAAACGGTTTTATGGCGGCGCATATCAGTTACTTCAAGAACAACATTTCGCAGCGAAAGACCCATTAATTCTTTTGGCCAATCCTCTTCAGTTTCAATAGGAACAAGAGAAGGCCTAAGCGCCGTTACCGTATGACCCGACAGACTTGCAAATTCATAGCCGTCGCCTGTTGAACCTGTCAGCGGATAAGATTTGCCCCCGGTGCAGACAATAACAGCACGTGACAAAACTTCCGTGCCGTCCTCCATCCTAACTCCTCTGACACTTCCATCCTCTAAAATAAGGCTTACGGCGTGTCCAAGAACAGTGCGGCATCCGCTTTTAATATCAAAGCTGTGAAGAGCATCAACAATGTCCACTGCTTTATCGGACTTAGGAAAAACTCTTCTTCCCCGTTCGACTTTTAGCGGCACCCCAAGTTTCTCAATGAAGTCCATCAAACTTTTCGGTGGGAAACGTGTAAAAGCACCGTATAAAAATTTTCCACCAGTCGGGACATTTTCCATAAATGTATTTAAGTCACAGTCATTCGTAACGTTGCATCTTCCCTTGCCGGTTATCATGATCTTTCTTCCCGGACGAGGATTGCGTTCGATTAGAATAACATTAAGTCCGCGCATTGCGGAAAACCCTGCCGCTATCATTCCTGACGCGCCTGCGCCAATAACGGCTACATCACATTTTATCGTCATCATCACTTTCCTCATCTTCAGTTTTTTCATAGACTTCATACTCGTCCCAAATTCGTTCAAGGCTTGCAAAAGTGCTGTACACCTGATCCTTGCATTTAATTCCGACCGCGACAATAAGTGCATTTATAAGGCTTAAAGGTGCAACAAGAGAATCAACAAATGAAGCCATATCGCTTTTTGCAATTAAATTATAGGCAGCGTAACGGTATATCGGCGAGATTTTGCTGTCTGTTATAGATATTACTGTAGCCCCTCTGTCGGACGCAAACTTCATTGCTTTAACTGTTCTTGTGGAATAACGGGGAAAACTGATTCCGATAACGACATCGTTTTCATTGACGCGCATTATCTGCTCAAAAACCTCGCTTCCGCTCGTCGTGTTAATGAGTACAACATGATCAAATATGTAATTGAAGTATAATCCGAGAAAATTTGCAAGCGCAGCCGCACTGCGAACGCCAAGAATGTAAATCTTTGAAGCACCTACAATTGCATTTACCGCACCGTTAAAATCATCTCGTGATAATTCTTCGATTGTCCGTTTTATTTTTTCTACATCAGAATTAAGAACTTTTTCAAAAATATCACCTTCACCAAGGCGGTCGGTAGATACTTCTATTCTCTGAACAGAAGTAAGCTTGCTGCGGATAAGCTCTTGAAGAGATTTCTGAAGTTCTGGGTATCCTTCGTATCCAAGTTCTGACGCGAACCTAACAACTGTCGATTCACTGACACCGACAATGTTTCCGAGTTTTGAAGCTGTCATAAATGCAGCTTTATCATAATGATCTATTATAAATTTTGCGATGTTTTTTTGCCCTTTAGAAAATGTCGGATATAAATTTTGTATTTGACTTAGCAAATCTTTGTTCATTCTTAAGGCCGTCCTTTCTCACTGAGCCGGGAGTTTTATCCAGTCCGGCGGCTTACCGACGAATTCGTATCCTTGTGTTTGACACGAAAGGACATAACTCCTGTTTGAAAGATTTATCTTTCACCCCACATATTATCTTATCCATACAAACATAAAAAATCAAGTTAAGGAGCTAATTTTTAAGAAATTAAACATATTCTCAAATTTTTCACATAATATTATTTATTAAATTACATTATAATATTAAATTTAGGATAATTATACTATGTCATATTAAAACCATTATCAATATATATTATTACTGTAATATTAATTAAATCTTTAAATAATACTTATTAGTTAAAAAAAATTTACCAAAACTATAGAATATTCAGTCGCATTTTATTATACTATAGATAGTTCAAATATTATTTATATTAATTATTTTATTAAAATTGTACAATCAAGGTCGTGATCAAAGTACAGAAAAAAACTTCACATATCATAAATCTAAAAAAGGGGTTGTATTGAATGATTGCTGTTTACTATTCCATTATCTACGGAGTAATCTTAGTCTCGGCAGCTGTCATCGGCTATTTGATGTGGTATGTATTTAAACAGTCAAAGGGCACAAAGGACATGCAGGCAATTTCAAACGCTATAAAAGAAGGAGCGTCTGCTTTTTTAAAACGTCAATATAAAACAATAGCCTGGATTGCTGTCATTGCACTTGTTATCATCTGTATAGCAACATATTTTGGCCGTATAGCCGAAAATTCAACATCTGCAGATGCCGTAAGTTATGCTGTACATACAGGAATCGCATTTATAACCGGTGCATTTTGTTCGGCACTTTCCGGATTCCTTGGCATGTTTATGTCTGTCAACAGCAACATAAGAAGCGCGGATGGAGCAAAAAAGGGATTGAACCGTGCGCTGCAGATCGCTTTTAAAGGCGGTGCCGTAACAGGACTTGCCGTAACGACACTGTCACTGCTCGGCGTAACGACTTTGTTTATAGTTTACGGTTTGACCGGAAAAGGCGGAGTCAATGAGGCACCGTCCTTGATTGTTGGCTTTGGTTTTGGTGCTTCACTTGTTGCTCTGTTTGCTCAGTTGGGCGGAGGAATTTATACAAAAGCTGCTGATGTCGGAGCTGACCTTGTCGGTAAGGTTGAAGCGGGAATTCCGGAAGACGACCCGAGAAACCCAGCCGTTGTTGCTGACCTCGTCGGTGATAACGTCGGTGACTGTGCAGGAAGAGGCGCAGATCTTTTTGAATCAACAGCAGCCGAAAATATCGGTGCCATGATTATCGGTGTAGGACTATTTCCTGTGTTCGGTATATCAGGAATACTTTTTCCGCTGGTTGCTCGTGCACTTGGTATTCTTGCGTCAATTATCGGTATATTTACCGTAAGGGTTAAAGATGAAAATTCCGATCCGATGAATGCTCTGAATAAAGGTTTTTTCATAACGGCGGTTATTATGGCCGTTGTATTCCTTTTCAACGTTAAACTAATGTTAAGCGGCGTAAACAACCATAACGTTAACTGGATTCCGCTTTACGGATGCGCTCTGATTGGTATTTTATTAAGCGTGGTATTTGTTTTTATTACAAACTATTATACGTCATACAGCAAGCGTCCGGTCCTTGAAATGGCAAAATCCTGCCAGACCGGACCTGCAACAAATATTATAACCGGCGTATCAATGGGTATGGAATCTGTAGGATTGCCTGTTTTGTTTATTTCGCTTGCAATATTCGGTTCATATAATCTCGGCCGTGTTGCTCTTGGCGGTGTCACAGGAATATCCGACCCTGGAATTTTCGGAACTGCCATAGCAACAATGGGCATGCTTTCAACCTGCGCGTATGTACTCGCAATGGACACATTCGGACCAATCACAGATAATGCGGGCGGAATAATCGAAATGTCCGGCGCACCAGAAGAAGTGAGAAACACAACTGATAAACTGGATGCATGCGGCAATACAACTAAGGCACTGACAAAAGGTTATGCCGTTGGTTCTGCTGCTCTGGCAACATTCCTTCTCTTCTCCGCATATATAGACGAGGTAAAGAAGATACTCAACATTGGTTCATCGAAGAGTTTCCCGGTCGATATCGGTAAGCCATCGGTTTTCATTGCGGCACTAATCGGCGCCGGCGTGGTATTCCTGTTTAGTTCCACAGCAATCAGAGCTGTCGGCAAAGCAGCGCAGTATGTAATCATTGAAGTACGGCGTCAGTTTAAAGAAATCCCGGGAATTATGAAAGGCGAATCAAAACCTGAATATGGAACATGCGTTGATATTGTGACAAGAGGCGCTTTGAAAGAAATGGTCGTCCCCGGACTCATCGTCGTGCTTGTTCCTGTTTTAGTAGGCGTTCTTCTTGGCAAGGAAGCTGCCGCGGGTTACCTTATGGTTGTAACGATCACAGGTGTTATACTTGCACTGTTCCTAAATAACAGCGGCGGCGCTTGGGATAACACGAAAAAGTATATGGAGCTCGGCAACTATGGCGGAAAAGGTTCTGAAGCTCATAAGGCAGGAGTTGTCGGCGATACGGTCGGCGATCCATTTAAGGATACTGCAGGCCCTTCACTCCATGTTCTCATAAAACTGACCAGCACAATTACTCTGGTATTTATAGTTCTCTTCCTTCATTGATTTTAAAATATTATAACAGCGAAAGCGCAGCCATCCGGCTGCGCTTTCGCTGTTATAGAATACTAATCGTTAAACATCGTTGAAAGATCGGTAATAGAATTTATCTTATATTCATAGTTTGATACGTCACCGAAACCGTATGAAGCATAAATAAATGGAATGCACGCTTTTCGTGTGGCTTCATAGTCAATCTGTGTGTCGCCGACATAATAAGCACTCTTCATTTTGTTACGGTTAATTATTTCAATGATGTTGTCACCTTTATTTTTACCGCTCATACCCGCACATTCAAAATCATTAAAATAATTTCCAAGTTTATGATATTCAAAAAAGGATTCAATATAACCTCGTTGGCAATTGCTGACTATATATAACTTCGTATGGGCTTGAAGATTTTTTAATGTTTCTTCAAGACCGTCAAACAGAATTCCGCCGCGTTGCTTTAAAACCTCATTTTCATGATCACAGCACTCATGCATCATCTTGTCACGCTTTTCCTCGTCCATATCCGGAAATAACTCCCTGCCAATCTGCAAAAGATGCTTTCCCATAAGACTTTTGAGAGTTTGTGCTGTCACAGGTTCCTTGATTTCTTCATATCCGGCCAGTACATCATTCCAGGAGGCGGCAACTGTTTCAGAAGAATCCCATAATGTTCCGTCCATATCAAAAATTAATGCATCCGCGTTCATCAGGTTACCTTTCAATCATTTAAATTTTTTGTCGTAATATATATTTTACTCCACAGTAACAGACTTTGCAAGGTTTCTGGGTTTATCTATGTCACAACCACGAATAACAGCCATATGATAAGCAAAAAGCTGCAACGGCAGTACTGCTAACGACGGCATAAAAATATCCTGCATTTCAGGTATTTCGATGACTTCATCAGCCGCATCAATGTCTTTTTCACCTTCGCGGCATAACAACAGCACATCTGCACCACGTGCTTTGACTTCCTTTATATTGCTTACTGTTTTTTCAACGAGCTGTTTCTGCGTCGCGACAGCTATAACCGGCATTCCGTCAACAATGAGTGAAATTGTGCCATGCTTTAATTCTCCGGCAGCATATGCTTCACTGTGAATATATGATATTTCTTTAAGTTTCAGCGAACCTTCCATAGATACGGCGTAGTCAAATCCTCGTCCGATGAAAAAGACATTTTGAGCTTTGCAGTACTTTTCAGCAAGACGCCTGCAAGAATCGTCTTTAGACAGCATAACCTTTATAATATCCGGAAGTTTCATAATTTCGCTTCGGAAATCGGAGTATTCGCTGTTATCGATCTTTCCGTTTTCGAAAGCGATTCGCGCCGCCAGCATATACATGACTGATAGTTGAACAGAATAAGCCTTGGTAGAAGCAACTGCAATTTCAGGGCCTGCCCAGGTATAAATAACATGATCGGCTTCCCGTGCAATTGATGATCCGACAACGTTTACTACTGCAAGTGTTCTTATACCAATTTTTCGGGCCAATCTCAGCGCGGCAAGTGTATCCGCTGTTTCACCTGACTGAGATATTATAATCAGATAATCATTTTTCCCCAAAATCGGATTTCTGTAACGGAACTCTGAAGCGATATCTACATCAACCGGTATCCGTGCCATTGATTCAATTGCATATTTACCAACCATACCTGCGTGCATGGCTGTTCCGCAGGCAACAATGTGGATTCTTTGGGTGCCTTTGAATTCTCCTTCTTTTATCCCGTCAAATACGATTCCGCTGTCAGTAATTCTTGGGGAAATCGTATTTTTTACCGCTTTGGGCTGCTCAT
>DATALE010000116.1:0-4426 GCA_036261235.1 Ruminiclostridium sp.
AATGCAGTATATAATCGGGTGCTTTTGGCACCCGATTGCTGTTTCTCTAATATTGACAGAGAGGGATTTTTGGATAATGGGCACTTTTATTTCACTTTCGAGGGTTGAAAATACAAAGCTGTGGAAAAGATTTTCTACAAAGCTTATGGTTTTGATATTAGTTGCTATAATAGCAGGTTTTTGCGGTTTGGCAAAGGTGCAGCGCGATATGTCAAAAGATAATGGAAACGCTGCTGTGACCTCGCAAAGTGCGGATGCAGACTGGAAACAGGGCCTTAAGGCTGAAAATGTGAAACTTCGCCAGTCGATTGATAATGCTGAAATAAAAGTGCCCATTATCCAAAAATCCCTCTCTGTCAATATTAGAGAAACAGCAATCGGGTGCCAAAAGCACCCGATTATATACTGCATTTTCTAAAGACTCATTAAGAAATATCCCTTTTTGCGAAGGTAAAGTAACCGGCAAAGAAAAATGCTATACAATATACAGCGCAGATAATGAGCGCAAGTGAAAGGGAAATACCATAGAATGGCGCTCCATTAGTCAAAAACGATGAAAAATTGGTATCTGCAAAGAATATATATTTACCCCAGCTGAAATTATATGCAAGAAGCGCTGTAAATGTGCCCCCAAACATAAGGAATATCGCGAGCCCCGTTGCAAGCGCGCGTGAACGCGTCACAGCACTCAGCGCAAATGTGAAAATTATATAAACCAAAGCCGACAGGAATCCCATGCCAAATGTAATAAGCGACGCGGCGAAACCCGGAACATTGACTATATTGCCGCCAATCCAAAGCAGTACGCCTTTATCCAGGCCTTTTGTACTGAAGAACAATGCTGTCGCAATAATAGAAGAAAGGTACGAGACAATTGTCAATACCAAAGAATAGATGAAAACTGAAATAAATTTGGCGGTCAGAATCTGCCAGCGTGCAAATGGCCTTGAAATCATTGTTTTCATGGTGCTTTCTGAAAATTCGCCGGCAATCAGCGCCGTGCATGCTATAATTGCAAGAAGTGCTACTAATTGCCAGACACCCATACCGGTCATAACGTCCCAAAAGTTGTCTAATTCGCTTTCAGGCGGCTTTTGATTGTGCTCAAGGTAATATTTATTCTCCGCTAGCTGCTTTTTTAAATTATCGAGAGAATTCTTTTGGCTGAACACCTTGCTTTTTTCCATTGAATCGATCTGCGCCTGCATAGCGGCATCAGTCGAATTGAGCTGCTGTTTCCAATCAACTGTTTCGCTTTGCGAAGTCTTATTCGAATAGTCGGGCGAATTTTTGACCATATCCATTGATAATTTCTGCAAACCGCACAAACCGATAATAACAGCCGCAAGAATCAAAATCATGAGCTTTGTAGAAAATCGTTTCCACAGTTTTGTATTTTCAACCGATAAAAGTTTTAAAAAGCTTCCCATTATTTTACCTCCCCTGTCAGTTTCATGAATACATCCTCAAGTGACTGAGCGTCAAGCGTATCCATACCATACACCGAAACTCCGGCACCGGCAAGGGCGGTAACAATTTCAGGAACTTTTTCTTTTTTGGTTTCAACGTGAATTCCGTCGCCTTCGGGTGCAAACGTAACATCCATTTTTGACAGAACTTCCTGCGCCTTTAAGTTGTCGCCTGTTCGCAGGAGCAATTTGGTTGAATCATCATCGGAAGACATATTGATAAGCTCTTCTACCGTTTTGACGCAAACCATATGGCCATGGTTGATTATGCCGACGCGATCACACATTTGCTGCATCTCGCCGAGTATATGACTTGATACAAAAACCGTCAGTCCTTCTTTTTCGGACAGGCTGCGCAATAATTCACGGAGAGCTTTTATACCGGCTGGGTCAAGTCCGTTTGTCGGTTCGTCGAGTATAAGAAGTTTCGGACGGTGCAGCAACGCCTGAGCAATCCCGAGCCTTTGCTTCATACCCAGCGAATAGGTCTTTACCTTGTCTTTGATTGCATTCTCAAGTTCAACAAGCTTTACGACCTCGTTTATACGATTCATATCGATGCCATCGTAAAGTTTCGCGAACATTTTGAGGTTATCAAGTCCCGACATATATTTGTACATCTCGGGATTTTCAACGATGCAGCCAACATCGCACATTGCCTGACGAAATTCAGTTCTTACGGAATGTCCGTTGATAAAGATATTTCCCTCTGAAATTTTCGACAGGCCGACAATCATGCGTATTGTCGTTGTTTTTCCCGCGCCGTTAGGGCCAAGAAAACCGAAAATTTCTCCGGGAACAAGTTCAAGAGAAATGTTCTCGACAATCGTACGCTTTCCGATTACTTTTTTGAGATTTGCGGTTTTGAGAGTAGCAATAGCCATTAACTCAATCACTCTTTTCATATAATTGTCTTTTTACTATCAAAAATATCTATATAAAACCGACAAGCGGTTATAATTATTTAAGGCTTGTGGATTTTTCGATTAGTGCAGTTGTAGCAATAAACAAACCAATAGTGAGCACCAACCCTATAATAATTGTAATTGCCTGGCCTGACCATGTAAAGTTCCTTGATATTGCATTTACAACCATTTTGATTGCAAAACCATCCCTGACTTCATAATTATTTGACGGTGAAACAAAAGCCTGAGGTATTGCTCCAAGATAATTTATGGCCAGGAAAGTTAGGACGCCGACAATCACACCGAACTTGCGCCAAATCGGAAGTTTTGAAACGGTAATCGCGAAAAATACCTGAAGGATAAACTGAGCCATTGAAATTACATACATTACAATAGCAAGCGATATTGTAGAGAAATTTATTACAGAGTAACTCATAATCTCGTTAAAGGCAGAAACAATTTCCTTAACAGGGGTTAATGCGAAAACCACGGAAATTATCGATGCACACCCGAGAATAAAACCAACGGTTATCCACAAAAACGCGGTAATCAATTTTGAAACCAGTAGGTAACGGCCTTTGATCGGCAAGGTGAACATCAGGTATCCCTCGCTGCCGTAAAGGTTATTCCTGTATCTCTGAAAAATGAAAACAATAACAAGTATGCAAAGAGCCATTGCTCCAATCGGTATTGTCAAGGCCATAAAATCAATCGCGAAATTTTTCTGAATAAGTCCTATAAACGGCGGCATCAGGATACATACAAATGCAAACACACCAAAAACCGTAAGCATTTTCAGTGCTATGGATTTGATATCATACTTCAAAAGTTTTAATAGCATCTGAATACCTCCCTGAAAAGTTCATTGACAGATTTCTTATATTTTTCACGGACTGTATCGACGTCCTCGTTAAGCACAATCTGCCCGTCTTTTAGAAATATAACGTTATCGAAAACTCTTTCAACATCCTGGATAAGCTGCGTTGAAAGAAGAACTGTACTGTTTTCACTGTAGTTTCGGAGTATCGTATCAAGTATTACGTCGCGGGCAGCGGGATCAACGCCGCCGATCGGTTCATCAAGAACATACAGTTTTGCCGCTCTCGACATAACAAGAACGAGCTGTACCTTTTCATAAGTCCCTTTTGAAAGTTTTGTAACTTTTAATCCGGTGTCAACTCCGAGCCTTTTCAGCATTTCAACTGCCTTGACTCTGTCAAAATCCGAATAAAAATCATGGAAAAGGTCGATTGTGTCGGAAACTTTCATCCAATTGCTAAGGTATGTTTTATCCGGCAGATAAGAAACAATGGATTTTGTATATACGCCGGGTCTTTGCCCGTCAATGAGAATCTGGCCGCTGTATCCCCCGAGAACACCGGTAATTATTTTTATCAGTGTCGTCTTGCCTGCGCCATTAGGGCCAAGCAGTCCGACAATGCGTCCGGTTGGTATATTGAGGTTAACGTTTATGAGAGCCTGTTTTCCTTCATAGCGTTTAAAAAGATTTGAACAATTGATTATATCACGGGTTTGATTTTCGGCGGCATTGTTTTGCTCTTTAATTTCATCTGCCATTGCTTCCGTCTCCCTCCAGATAATTCTGAACCAGTCTTAAAATATCATCTTTTGAAAACCCTGATTTTTGCATCAGTCCGACAAACTCGGCTATACTTGAAACAACAGATTCTTCTTTGACTTTTTTTATTAAATCAACATCGGATGTAATAAATCTTCCTGTAGTTCTCTCTGTATACATCAAACCCTCACGCTCCAGCTGTGCAAATGCTCTTTGCACTGTATTCGGATTAACGCCCATTTCCTGCGCCATGTCCCGGACTGTTTCCACCTTGCTGCCGGGCTGTCTTTCTCCTGAAACTATTTCCCGTTTTATCTCACCAATTATTTGAATATAAATAGGTGATGCTGAACTAAATTCGATTTTCATTGTTTCACCCCGCTTACTTTGTATTATTGTATTATTGTATCGCTGTATTAACCCTGTAATACAATAATACATTGGAAGCGGTAGTTTGTCAATAGATATTCAGA
>DATALE010000130.1:0-5209 GCA_036261235.1 Ruminiclostridium sp.
TGGCTGATATTCCTGCTTTGTCTCTTTATCAGATGCGATAAAAAGGTTTTTATCTTTCTTTTTATGCAAATCAGGGATATTTTTCTGAATATTAAACTTCATCAATGACACTTCCTCATCTTTAAAATAAAAGGCTGTCCCCTTTCAAATTATATTATTTACATTTTCGCATAGAATAATATTGCGTAGAATATCCATATAATGCAAATTGCCTAATTTTTCAATTTTTTTTGAAATCTGGTTGATATTGAAGGCAACATATGATATTCTTATTATAGAACCTTGAAAAATTAATATCACAGAGAACCTTTGGCGGCAGAATTAGAGGTTGAATAGATGAGTAACCAAGACAGCACTTTGAGGACAATCGTTTTCGTCGACTATGAGTCATGGTTTTATGGTTTACACAACCAGTTTAATGCGGAGACGGATGTCACAGGCTGGTTCAAAAATCTTAAAACAAAAGGCTTAATTGACGACATTTATATATTCGGCGATTTCGAAAACAACAAAATGATAGCTCAGGACAGGTTGAAACTGCGCACCCTTACGAGCAACATTATCGACTGTGCAAATTTAGAAAGCAGAAAAGACTATACGGATTTTATAATTCTTGACCGAATTTATCAAACTGTCATTAGAAATGATTTGATTCAGCAGTATATTATCTTTTCAGGAGACGGGCATTTCTCAAATGTAGCCGCATTTCTTAAAAACTTTAAAGATAAAATTGTCGGTGTTTATGCTGTTTCAGGGACATTAAGTACACAACTGAAAAATTCGGCAAGCTGGGTTGAAACCATATCACCTGCGGAGACAAAAGAAGAGATAACATTTGAAAATTGTCAAATTGACATTGTGGGTGAAAAAGATGAAAGTTACTACGAAAATCTCATTTTAGACTATATCCGTGAAAACGAGGTTAGTCCGACATTTATACCGACCTTCACCAATACGGTTTCAAATGTCAGCGCTAATAACAATCTCAGCAGAGAAATCATAGCCAACACACTAAAGAAGCTAATCGAAGAAGATATCGTTTCACAGCGTCTGCAGAAAACATATTGCGGTAAAGTCTTAAAAGGCTTATCCTTAAATAAACATGTATCAATTTAATTTTATCTTTGACCTCAAAGGTTTACTGTGAATAAAGGTTCCCCTTTGGGGCTGTATCAAGCCACTGAAATAACAACGGCTTGATACAGCCCTTTTAATTTTATCTGTATCTATTACTCTCCGCCACAAATATGTTCTTGATATTGTGATATACAAATAAATGATGATTTAATTATTTTTAACGGTTCTTTCCCATTCAACCCAATCACCAAATTAGTTGTCTGTCGCGGGGGGCCGCGACTGGCTGTTTTAATTTACCGTGCGCCCGTTTTCGCGCGTAGCTTTGATGTTTCTGATATCTGATAAATTTTTTGGTGTCTATTTGTCCTTATCAGCACCCGTCAGCGGTGGACCTCATTAGTCAAAGATAAAAAAATGTTACCTTTATGTAAAAGGTAAAGAAAAAACAAACGCAAAATGAGCGCTCATAAGAATTTCAATCGAGCGCAAGCGGGGAGTTTGACGGTGGCTTTGCCATCCGTCAAATCGGACAAACATCGTTATGCGGCGTGGTCCTTTTTTCACGCCGCTGGATTCTATGTTTGTCCGCCGCGCAGACTGCAAAGGTGCTTCAAGAAACTTGCGCCCTATTTTGCGTTTCGGCAGGCAGGGTACTAGGGGCGGCTAGCCCATAGCCGCCTTTCCTTTCTTTGGCGGGACAAAGAAAGCGCCTGTCGCGGCGCAGAGCGACAAAGTTCTTAATAGATGAATTTTATTTTAAATCGAAAAAGAAATATAAATTGCCTTTCCTTTCTTTGGCGGAACAAAGAAAGCGCCTGTCGCGGCGCAGAGCGACAAAGTCCTTAATAGATGAATTTTATTTTAAACCGAAAAAGAAATATAAATTGCCTTTAGTTCCTTTCGCAAATCAAAAAAACAGCCTGCCACGGCGTAGAGCGACATAGTCCTTTACAGTTGGTGCTCATTTTTAAAAAGAAAAGATAAAAACTGAAAAAGCGCGCAGTCATTGCTTTTATGACTGCGCGCTTTTTTAAGTTTAAATCATCCGGCATTGCCGAGAGTTTCAATATCATTGTCCGATATAATCTTTTCACAATCAAGGAGAAGTTTTACATCGTTGCCGACCTTGCCGATACCTTTTATATATTTGTTTTGAAATCCTGTTTTATAGCTTGGGGGCGGTACAATATTCTCATCGCTTATATCAATTACCTCAGACACGCAATCAACAATAAGTCCAATTGACGTATCCCTTATGTCTATTACAATAATACAGGTACGGTCATCGTATTCAACAGATGGTTTTTGAAATTTGAGCCTCACATCAATAACAGGAATTATCTTACCACGAAGATTAATGATGCCCTTAACATAATCCGGAACTTGAGGTACATAAGTTATCTGCTGGATTCCAATTATCTCTGTAACAAAACTTATTTCAATACCAAAAACTTCTTTGCCCAATGTAAATGTCAAGTATTTACCGTGTTGAGTATCCTCTTCCTGAATAACAAGCTGATTAGAAATAGCCTCAGCCATAAACAGTCCACTCCTCCGATTAAATTATACGGTTAATAACGCTTTTCGCACTGAGGATAAGGCTTATACTTCCGTCACCAAGGATCGTGCAGCCCTCAATTCCTGATTCTTTGACAGAGTAACGGACAAGATATTTCGGCAGCGGCTTTACAACAACCTGCTGTTCACCGATAAGTTTATCAGCAAAAATACACGCTGTTTTATTGTCGCCCTCAATCATTATCAAAATACCGTCATTTAGATTTTTTACCTCTGTGTCAATTTTAAACAAGTCATAAAGCCTGATAATCGGGTAAATATTGCCCCTGATCATTATCATCTCATTGCCGTCGTTATCATAGATAATATCCTCGTCCTTTGCCCTGAACGATTCCTTGATTGACACGGTCGGAAGCGTGTAAATGCAACTGCCAACCGAGAGTTCCATAGCATCTGCGATAGCAAGAGTCAGAGGAATGATTATTGTCATCGTCGTGCCTTCGCCTTCGATACTCTTTATTGAAATACTGCCGCCGACTTCTTCAATATTCTGTTTTACAACGTCCATTCCTACGCCGCGTCCTGAAAATTCAGTGACTTTTTCTTTTGTCGAAAATCCCGGCAGAAGAAGTAATGAGAATATTTCTTTTTCTGTCAGTTCACTTTCCGGCTTCGTCAGAAGTCCTGCTTCTTTTGCCTTCTTAATAATTTTTTCCTTGTTTATCCCGTTTCCATCGTCAGATACGGAAATCATGATATCGCCGCCGGTGTTATGAGCGGTAAGCGTAATACGCGCTTTCGGAGCCTTTCCTTTTTTTACTCTATCTTCTTCCGACTCGACGCCGTGGTCCATAGCATTGCGGATAAGGTGCATAAGAGGATCAGACAGATGGTCAATAATATTTTTGTCAACTTCTGTATCCTCACCGACAGTTACGAATTCAACGTCCTTATTGAGCTTTCTGCTCATATCGCGCACAATGCGCTGCATTTTCTGGAAAGTTCCCGCAATAGGAATCATTCGGATTGACATTACGATATCCTGAAGCTCGTCAGTCAGTTTGCGGAGTTGTCTTGCCGCTTTGTTGAAATTATCAAGCTGCATATCCTTAAGGTCAGGATTCTTTGTTACCATAGATTCCGAAATAACCAATTCGCCAACAAGGTTCATAAGGCTGTCCAGTTTGTTTACATTTACGCTGATTAGGCTTAGTTTGCTGCCCTTTGGCGCCGAACTGTCAGATCCCTGATTTTTCTTCGTGGCATTTTCCGGTAATTTTGCAGATGCTTCTTCCACCGTTTTGGGCTTCTGTGTATCCGTATCGTTGATTTTTGCAGAGTCGGAAGCGGTAAGGTTATATTTCAGCAGTTCTTTTTCGTAGCTCTCAACTCTTGTCATCTCAAAGGATTTGAGGAACAGCGCCTCTTCAAATATTGGGCGAAGTTGCTTTTCATCGAGATTGGTTGCAAAAAATATTATAAAACCATTTTCAAGAATAAGTTCAGGCAGGGTATTAAGCAAATCCTTTGGATATGTATATGTTTCGTGCGCAAATTCCATAAGGTTTCGTACAATCGTGTACGCCCTTACATTTTCCATTTGTCCGCCCTCTTCAAAATAGAGCTTGACAATGTAGCGTGAATCGTCCGGTGGAACCTCAGTGTGTTTGATCTCAGCCTCGGATTCATCAGCAAATTTTTTCTCACTTTCGACTTTTGCCGCAGATGCTGCTGCCGTCTCTTTTTGAGCAGCAGGAGCCGCACCTGAAATCTTATTCAGATATTCCTTAATTCTTGCTTCTATGTCCTTTTCATCACCGTCAGATGTTTTGCCTTCGTCGACTTTTGACACTTCAACTTTAATAAAGTCCGAAGCTGGCAATACAACGTCGCAAATTTCCGAAATGTCAATATTGTTCGGTTTGTTCTCCCTTATGTAATAAAATAGATCCTCGACAGAATGTGCAAGCTTTGAAATGTTGTTGTAAGACATCATTGCCGATGAGCCTTTAATAGTATGCATGATTCTGAAAATTTCATTGATGTTATCGGCATTCAGCTCGTCATTCTTTTCTGTTTCGAGCATTATTTCCTCGAGCTGCTCAATAAGCTGATTTGACTCAAATATAAACATATCGAGCATTTGATCTCTTCCGCCGGAATTAGAATCATCCATTTTTATGCCCCCTTGAAATGATTAAAAGATATTTGCAAAAAGTATATTAAAGCGTTTTAAGCTCTTGCTCAATTTCCGCCTTCGCCTGTAAGTCTGTGCAATTCTCAATAGCTTTTCTGAAAAGGACTTCTGCCCTTTCCGGATTCCCTATTTTTTGATAGATACATCCGGCATTATAGAGCAAATCGGCGTTTTTTTCGTTTTTCAAAAGTCCGCATTCAGCTGCTATCGCCGCCGCTTTGTAATCGCCTGTATAATATAACAAAGCTGCCTCTGCTGTCAGAATATCAGCGTCGGATTCCGCCGAACGTTTGTAAATATTTATGTCACTGCAGGCATTTTCAAAATTGCCGGACTCCATTTCACTCATTATTTTCTGTTTTAGCTCCGGCAAACCTGTGTTATTTTCTTCGGAATTTTTCAAAGTACTGATCCGGC
>DATALE010000136.1:0-4202 GCA_036261235.1 Ruminiclostridium sp.
CAAAAGTATATACATCAAGAAATGATAAAGAGTATATCGAATGTTGTACAGCCTATACTATTCACCTTTTGTTGGAATTGATCTACTTTAATATCTGCTACTTTAAGAAGCTCCTCTAATTCATCAATATCAAAATCCTTAATAAAGTGTCTATTAAAGCACTTATTAATTATACTATTTAAATCACTGTGTGCTAATGTGTTTTTTATATAACTTATCTTCGGTATTATTTCTTCAGCATAATACTTTGCTAAATCGCAAGCTTTTTGCTTAAACTCTCTATTTTTGTTATAACGATACGATATATAGAATCCTATTATCGACAAAAAAGTAAATACAGCTGTAAATATAATTGCCATATTAGCATAGTTTTGCAAATTTGGATCTGCAACAATTTGATTAATTTCTTTCATTTTTCTTCCTCTATTCGACTGATTTCATTATTTATTATAATACCTAAATTAAAATTTTCAAGTTTTTAGTAAAATGAGATAAAAAACCCGCCTTATTGGTTCGAATAAGAACCTTAAGGCGGTTTCTGGACATTTTTCTATTTTACATGTTTCTGTGGCCGGTGCCCTAATAAGCCGTGTAACACCAGCAATTTCTGCATGTCAGGCAAGCAATCTTAATTCTTTCCTTAAATTTTATTAATATGTTTTTTACGCTTTTCCCTCCGCTCAAATTGTCAGGGCTAAGGTGCCATACGTGAAAAGCCTATTTTCCGTGTTCTTACATATATTTTTGGAGCTTTGTCCAACCCCACGGGCCCGGTATACCGTCCACTGTTTTATCGCCGATTTTCTTCTGAAATGCCTTATACGACCTTATATCCCCATCGCCCCACGGATTACCGACAGATTTAAAATAATTGCATCCGGCCTTTATCAATGCCTGCTCTGCAATCGGGGTAAAAGCAGAGGCAACGCCGATTCTGAAAAACTCCGGGCCGGGGTACGCGGGAATAATCTTTTTGCCGGACATAAGCCGCGCCCATGATGCTGGCCCCGGAAAACCGTCGGCGTCCGCACCGGTATATCCGCAGGCAAGCTGAAATTCACGGTAATTCTGCCGATCGGCTTCTGTGAATTCCGGACCCGCGCCTATACTGTAATGCGCACCGAAACCGAGCTTTATAAGCTGTTTACCCATGGCTGTAACAAACGGATTATTTGCGCGGAGCCGGAGCTTTTCCGTGCCGGGCCATTTCGTATAATCCGCTAAAGTATCAATGCCGACCTTAACAGGCGAAATGAGTATATCGGAAGTAAACTCGTCAAGGTCTGTCAGACAGCCTCCGACATTTCCGTTTTCTGAAAACTGAAAGCCCGTCCAATCCTGCCATATGCCGTTTTCCCCGGGTGTATTTACACCGTAGTGCGCGACCCATAGATTAAGTTTTTCCAGTTTATCCGATTCAGCTAAAAGGTGCTCTTTTATAAAATTTGTGTTACTGTAAACAGCACAGTCCAATCCGGTTTTCGCTTTAACCTCGTCGGCAAATGCAACAACCTGCGCTGTAACCTCACCCGGAGTCCCGCCGTGGTACCCTCCGTCCTCAATATCGACTGCGGGCAGGCAGTCAAATGACATATCTTCAATTGCCGTGCAGAAATTTTCGGTTTGTTTATTTACCGTATAGTTTCCGCCTGCATGAAAAAAGTGATACGCGCCGACTTTAAGCCCGGCCGCTCTGACTTTGCTGTAAAGGTCTTTAAAGGCTGGGTCGGTCGTATGTTCCCCTTCTGTGGCTTTGAGATAGACAATTTTTATGCCCTGCTTTGCGGCCGCCTGAATATCTATATCTGATTGATAATGTGATATATCAATTCCCTGTATATTGTTTGCGCTGCGAGACTGCATGTTAATCCCTCCTGATTTATACTATGCGGTTAAAAACAAAGTGCCTTTTCGGGCATTTTAAATGTTCTCAGTCGGGATAAAAATAATGAGAGTTACCAAAGCAGGAATTAAATAAGTACACTTCTCTTTTCTGTATTTTTAATTGTTGACCGTATTCTTTTATAACATTTTGCAGACAATTAAACTGTTACTACGGACAAAAATATGGCTCCCTCCCGGGAGCCACGGTTTTATAACGAGGTGCCGGATGTCATATTGCCGGAGAACGTCGAATTGGATGCAAGACTGCTTTCATACTGCTGAATCATTTTTTTAACCATTTGTCCGCCGATAGAGCCGGCCTGACGTGTTGTAAGATCACCGTTGTATCCTTGTGTCAGGTTTACGCCAACTTCACTGGCGGCTTCCATTTTAAATCTATCCAAAGCTTCGCGGGCTTGCGAAACGAGTGCTTGATTATTTGAATTAGACATCTTTTATCAACCTCCTTTGATTATATTTTGTCTTCGCCGCTTTTTTATATCCTTATAAAATTAAGGTTGGGCAATCATCTGCTGCACTTTTTGTAATTGAACGGAATTTGATTTTCCCCGAATTTCTTACAAAAAAAGCCTGCGAATCGAAAAGCGGTTCACAGGCTTCTTCACTTTAAATTTATTTTTATTAGACATCCTTATTGTACTAAATATAACATAGGTAATATTAATTTTAACGTTATTTACCGATATTTTCAGCTTTATTTTTACCGACATTTTTTATTAGTTTTTTTATCGGAAAGGGTTTGCCATGCGCCGGAAAAATGCGTTTTGCACCGTACTCAATAATTTTTCTCCAGCTTTTATAATACTCATCCATATTACATATAAAAATAACGCAGTATTTTGTACCCGCAAATCTTAACATATTCGCCGCGGCGTCACCGGTCAGGCAATCGCCGTCGGGAAAAATAATTGATATGGAATCCACTGTATGTCCGGGCGTTTCGATGATCCTGCCGTCTAAAGGAATTCCGATTTCACGGAGCTTTGTTTCCCCTTTTACAACGATATCATTTTCTCTTATCCTGTATGGAGTGAATTTTAAATTTCGCGCCTTATCGACCTTTTTTCGAAGTTTAAAAGAAATATATAATTGCTTTCTATGTATAAAAAAGGCAACGCGCCTGTTTAAAAGTCCTCCTCCATGAGTGCGGTCATTTTCCCCTTTTTGGATAAGCTCTTTACATAAATCGGACATGACTATCCGAATCGAACTGTTTTCCTTCAAAATGCTGTGAAGCAAACCGCAATGGTCATCATGATGATGAGTTAAGATAATATGGCTGATTTGCTGCAAACTAACATTAGCCACTTTTAGCCGCGACTTGAACAGCTCCCAGTCATTTTCATAACCGGTATCTACCAAAACATACATTTTTCCCGCCTTAATAAGATAACAGGTGGTAACGCTTAATTTCATAGGAATAAAATCCATTGGCCAATGTCCTTTCAAATCTGTAAATTGTATATCAGAATTATATTCCTGCATCCTGCAAATTTCAACTCAACCAGGCTATTGCTTTTTCAAAATAAGCGAACTTTGCAATGCATAGCATTGACATTTAGTACGATTATCGTATAATATTATTATGGTATTTTACCTTAATCGAAGGAGAACTGTATATGGACGCATTTGAAACTCGCCAAAAAACTCTTAAAAAGTTTGAAAAGGAAGCTGGGGTTTATGAAAAAACCCCAGACGGAAAGTTCTGCTCAAGAATTTATCCATCAATTATAAGCGAAATAAACGCCACGCCATTTTCATCGTTGCTTGATATAGGGTGCGGCACAGGATCAATTCTCTCAGGAATCACCGGAAATGCCGAGCTTTTTGGAATCGACTTTTCCGGGCAAATGATTGAAAGGGCAAGAAAAAGCCTCAAAGATAAAGCAAAATTTGTCGTGGGCGATGCCGAATTCCTGCCGTGGGCGGACGGATATTTTGACACCGTTTGCTGCACGTTTTCATTTCACCATTATCCCAATCCGGAAAAGGTTCTATCCGAAATCAATCGTGTTTTAAAGTCAAAAGGCCGTTTTATTTTAGCAGATCCGTGGCTTCCCCACCTTGTTTCCATGCTGACAAACAGGTTCCTGCATTATTCCGACGGAGGAGATTACCACATTTATTCATCCTATGAAATAAAGCGGCTTCTGGGGAAAAGCGGCTTTAGCCTGCAAAGCTTCAAGCACCCCTCCAATGACTCATTCCTGCTCACTGCACAGAAACCTGCTAAGAAAAATCAAGTGGAAAACGCAAGAAATTTCACATCGGGAAGTGATAAAAAAGAGTATAGCAAG
>DATALE010000137.1:0-2236 GCA_036261235.1 Ruminiclostridium sp.
AAGCTGTTATAAACAAGATCGTTCATGTTATCAGCCGTCAAAATTACAGGGATATGGACGCTCTCGCCTTTGGTATATGGCTTAACGAGAACATCAATGCCGGGCTTGTCCTTTTTGGTCAGGATATCAATATTTGCAGTCGTATTTCTCTGGATGCCTTTGCCGTTTTTTCTGATATTATAGGCTCCCTGCGGGATTCCATGAAGGTCCGCCACCTTTTCCAGCATCAGCTTGTCAAGCTCGTTCAACATTGCGGCCACCCCTCCCTTCCGCAGTGAGTTTGATAAAGACAGGAATCACTGTGTAAAATCTCACTGAGGATTTTATCCTTCTCCGCAACCCCTTTTATCTCTCCATCCGTCATAAGAATGATCTCGTCTGCAAGCGCTAAGATTTTTTCCTGATGAGATATTATAACGATGGTTGTATCGAATCGTGCATGCATATTTTGAAAGTTTTCAGCAAGTCTCTGAAGGCTCCACAAATCGGTTCCTGCCTCCGGTTCGTCAAAAATTGCCACTTTCAGATTTCTTGCGAATACAGTGGCAATCTCAAGTCTTTTCATCTCTCCCCCCGACAGGTTGGAGTCGACATTCCGATCCAAATAGTCACCGGCGCTTAAGCCAACATCATATAGCAAGTCACTTGTGTTTGTGTTCTTCTGATTTTCTGAAGCAGCCAATTCGAGAAGTTCCTTTATTTTCATTCCTTTGATACGCGGCGGTTGCTGAAAAGCATAGCCGATGCCTAAATGCGCTCTTTCAGTGATGCTCAAAGGCGTAATATCGCATCCGTCCATCCAGATTTGTCCAAAGGTTGGTTGGAATATTCCCATAAGAATTTTTGCAAGGGACGATTTCCCGCCGCCGTTTGGCCCGGTTATTGCATAAATTCTGTTATCCAGCAATTTCAGATCGATATTTCTTAAGATTTCCACATTTCTTTCATTTGTTGTTATGCTAAAAGACATATTTTTAATTTCCAACATGATATTTCCCTCCTGATTGCAAGTCACATTTTAGCATTGCCGCAATCTTGGCACAATCGGTTTATTTGAAAGCTGTACCGGTATACATACGGCAGATTTGATTTGATTGAAATGACTAAAAGAATTATTATAAAGAAAACCGCAAAATGATTAATATGGATTTACCCGTCAAAAAAATGGAGGCAGGACAATGAGGGCTCAGTACTTAGGTTCAAAAGGCACATGGCGGGAGGTAGCGGACGCAGCTAATACAACAATTCACAGGGAGGCCGGTGTAAAGGAACCGTCCCCGCTGTGGAAAAGAAGGATGCTGCTTTGCGAGCATTCACCCATCAGAAGATTTTACATCAAGTGTAAATGGTATGATTTAAAGTCATGGGTCTCCGTACATTTCACCCGTCACAAGTATGGTATTGAACATTGGGTGAGGACGCAGCGAACAGACCGAACCAATATCGACAGGGACCAATTGCCACAAGGCAGCTTTGTGGAGCATGAATTTGAAGCGAATGCGCAGGCAATAATCAATATTTCAAGAAAAAGGCTTTGCAATCAGGCATCCCGTGAAACGCGAGAGGCATGGCAGGCCGTTCTTGATTCGATTAAGGATGACCAGCCGGAACTTTACAGCGCATGTGTTCCGGACTGCATTTACCGCGGATGGTGCTATGAATTTAAATCCTGCGGGTACCATAAAACAGAGCAGTATAAGAAAAGGCTTGAAGCGTACCGTAACGGAATCAATGAATAAAGCAAGATACCACCGTCGCCTCTCAAAAAGGGAAGCGGCGGTGGTATCTTTTATGGCCGTATAATATTTTTAATAATCCATCATTTCCACTTAAATTCAGCCAAATCAGCAGTTCTGCCTTCTGTAATCTTTTCAAGCTCCTCCGACATTATTTTGATTCCCTGCTCAATTTGCGATTCATCCACGTCGCGTATGTTCAGGCAGATACAGTTTGACTTCCTGCAGGGGGGAAGATATGCATTGTCTGCCGTTGTGATTTTTACATTACGCGCTTCAAGGGATCTGGCGAGTAAATGCGTCGGAATGTTCTCCGGGAGCCCAATGCAGGCGTAACATCCTGTATTGGGAATCAGAGTCGACATACCTGCGCCCAGATATCGGCCGCACGCGTTTTTAAGAACATTCATTCTCGTTTGGTAGATCTTCTTTATTCTTTTTATGTGTTTGTCATACATCCCGTTTTTAATAAAGAACTCCAGGGCTCCCTGCTCTATAAT
>DATALE010000140.1:0-8490 GCA_036261235.1 Ruminiclostridium sp.
TTTGATATTATATGGAGTGATTTTATGCGAAAGGTTTTTATTTCGGTAAACGCCGACTTTACAGCGGACGGCAAAGTTCTGCCCCGTTCGTTTGTCTGGGACGACAGACGGAATTTTGAAATTGACCGCATTGTTGATATACGTCCCGCGGCTTCGCTTAAAGCAGGCGGACGCGGCATAAGGTATACCTGCCGGGTTTGCGGCAAAGAAGCTTATTTGTTCCTTGAAGAAAGCCGCTGGTTCATGGAGGGAAAATAAAAAAGCCCCCGATTAAGGAAGGCTCAATGTAGCTTAAAACTGCACTGTTGTTATAAAGTGCTTTGCGGTTTCTACACTTTTTGATTCTTTAATCTCATTTTTTCGAACCGCTTGTTTTATTTTCTCATCCAGATCTAAAATATACTGTCTTTTCTCTGAATCAGAGAAATTATAGCAATTCTCTTTTCCGCCTTGCTTTTCCGGCAGAATAGTTGTTCTCTTCATGCTATACCCCTTCTGATAAATTGCTTTGATATAATTGGTAACAGCAGTCAGCATATTCATTATCTAATGATATCATATTGGGAATATTTGTCAATGATTCATCCGGATTTCTCCACCCAATTCTTTTTGGATAATGTAACAAAACCAGGCTGTTCAGGCTATTATAGCGCGATGCGGTTGCATCTATAACGATTTCTCCAGAAACGAATTTTTCAAAGAAATTCTGCTTTTTTCCAAGGTTATTATGTCAACAGACAAAAGCTTCGCCTCCGGTATTAAAAAGTAATCCTATTATAGCATTGTTTCCATAAAAAACAAATATTTTGTCGTTAATACATAATATAACCGGAACTCTTTCTTTAATTTCTATCTTCTCTTTGTGAACTCATAAAAGGCGATGCCTGCCGCTATGGAAAGGTTAAGGGAATCTATTTCGCCGGAATGTTTTATGACAACGCTCTTTCCGATTTTTCTGTAATGCTCGTCAAGTCCTGCCGCCTCGTTGCCGAAAATAAGCGTGAACGGTTTATCCTCACGCTCAGGCAATTCGCTGAGCGTCAATTCTCCGTCGAGCATAAACGGATAAAGGTCATGGCCGCCGAACTTTTCAGCATAGCTTTCGATCGTATCGAAATGTGCAAATCTTATACGGAAAACCGCGCCCATCGAAGCGCGCACAACCTTTGGGTCAAGAATATCTGCGCCGCTGCCGATAATAGCAAGGTCATGTATGCCGAAACCCAGCATTGTCCGGATTATCGTACCGAGGTTGCCCATATTGCCGGGATTTTGAAGCGCCGTGTGCGGTGTATTAGTTTCGAGTTCGCACTCGTATTTTCCGAACACGCCGATGACAAGGCAGTTTTCTTTCGGACTTAATCTTGAAATGGTTTTATCGTTGACTTCAAACTCAATGCCGTTTTTTGCGCAGAGTTCAAGAAGCTCATCCTGCTCCCGGTAAGAGCTGCCCGCAAAAACCTTTATTGCTTTTTCCGGGCGCGCCTTTATCATTTCTATTGTCGGGAACGCCCCGAAAGAATAAGAATGTTCGAATTCCTTTTTATATGTTTTAAACGCTGTCTGCATTTTGTCCCTCTTTTTCCGATTTAATTCTATACATAGCTCAGGCTAAACGCCTTATAACAATAATATGCGCCATCCGGATATATTACAAATTTATTATGTTAATATAAAAGCAGTTTCCGGAGCTGCTCAATGCTTTGTACTTCATAGTTGATTTTTATATTCAGGTCATTTTTAAGCTTGCCGGGATTGAACCAGCATGTCGAAATGCCGGCAATACTGCCGCCCTTCATATCCGCCGCAAGCGAATCTCCGATTATCAGGGCTTTAGTTCGCGGGACGTCGCCGTAAATACTGAAAACATAATCAAAGAAGCCCTTTTCTGGTTTTGGAGCCCCGGCGTCGTCTGAGATTATAATATGCTCGAAATGTTTTTCAATTGTGGACGATTTTATACGCTTTCTCTGCATATAGGCAATACCGTTAGTTACAATCGACATTCGGTAATGCTTTGAAAGGTCTTCGCAAAGTGATTCCACCCCGTCATACAAGAAAGGGCAATAAGCGAGATTTTCAATATAAAGTCTGTCAAATTCCAGGGGGTCACAGTCTAAATTATATTGTGACAGGAATTCCACGAAGCGGCTTTTCTGCATCTGCGGACGGGAAATTGCGCCGTTCTCATACAAATACCAATACTTTATATTAATTTTGTCATAGGTTTTAAGCATGTTTTCGCTGCACCTGATGCCATAATGGTTCAGGCAGCGGGAAATTGAAACACGCATTGCTTTGTTAAAGTCAAAAAGCGTCTCGTCGGCGTCAAATAACAGAAGTTCGAAGTTCGTCATAAATTACACACTCTCAAAAGCTACATAATTCCGCTATTTTTATTATAACACAAAAGAACAAAAAAAAGAGAGCCGGACGGCTCTCAATAACATATTTGAAAAATTAAAGCAAAATGCAGATAAGCCCGCCGCAGCCCTCGTTAATGATTCGCTCGAGCGTTTCCTGAATTTTAAGTCTTGCGTCCGCGGGCATATGGTAAAGTTTATTATGCAGCTCGTCAGTAACAAGCTCGTGCAGTGATTTGCCGAATATATTGGAATCCCAGATTTTATCCGGGTTCTCATCGAACTCCTGAAGCAGATAATTGACAAGCTCTTCCGATTGCTTTTCGGAGCCGACAAGCGGATTGATTTCAGTCACAACACGGCATTTTATCATGTGTATTGACTCGCTGCTGGCTTCAAGGCGCACACCAAAACGCCCACCCTGTTTGAGCATTTCAGGTTCTTCAAGCTTCAGCTCTTCGATAGTCGGCATAACGATACCATAACCCGTGGCGTTGACTTCTTCAAGCGCCCCTTTGATCTTGTCATATTCTTTCTTCATCTTCGACAGCGACATCATAAGTTCAATCAAATCACCCTCGCCCGATATATCAAATCCGGTAGTTTCACCGAGAACCTGATAAAAAAGTCCGGGAGAAACAGTGATGCCGATTGAGGCTGTTCCGCTGCCGAGTTCAACGCCGGTTACCGCGACATTAACCACATTTTCATTTTGAGCAATACCCCGGACTGTATTACGCACTTCCCTGATTTTTGAAATATCCTTTGCGGCGTCATAGATTGTAGAATAAATTGAGGAATGGAGCCAGTGGTCGGTGTCGAGCGCCGCAATCCAGTCCGGCAGGTCAACGCCGATTTCCTTGACCGGAAATTCGAACAAAACCGTTTCGATGATGCTTTTTATCTCGTTTTCACCGAGTTCGACACAGTTCACGGGGATAACCGGAACATTATATTTTTTCTCCATGTCAGCTCTTATTGCAAGAGCTGACGGAGCCGACGGCTGTGTGCAGTTGAGCAGGATTACAAACGGCTTGTTGATTTCTTTAAGCTCATCAATAACCCTTTCTTCCGCTTCAGCATACTCTTCACGCGGAATTTCACCGATGCTTCCGTCGGTAGTTACAACAAGCCCGATGGTTGAATGCTCGGTGATAACCTTGCGTGTGCCGATTTCGGCAGCCATGTTGAAAGGTATCTCCTTGTCATACCACGGCGTCATAACCATTCGCGGATTATCGTTTTCAATATACCCCAATGCGCTCGGCACAATATAGCCAACGCAGTCGATCATTCGGACGCGAAACGCCGCGTTGTCCGTAAGTTGTATTTCGACGGCCTCATTAGGTATGAATTTCGGTTCGGTAGTCATGATTGTGCGGCCCGCGGCGCTTTGAGGCAGCTCGTCGGTCGCCCGTTCTTTCTTGTAGGTGTTGTCGATATTGGGAAGCACGAGGTTCTCCATGAACCGTTTTATAAAAGTGGATTTGCCCGTGCGCACCGGGCCCACGACGCCTATGTAAATATCACCGTCTGTACGCTGCGCGATATCCTGATATATGGTGCGGCTGTCCATACTTTTTCCTCCTAACAGTCAAATTTTAATGCCGTTCAAAACTTCACGGATTCCGGTTGCAGCCTTTTTATCAGCAGCCTTTTGCGCAGTGCTTTTTCGGGATAAGAAGCATCGAACGCTCCGGCAATGTATCTTCTTCAAGATTGTTCTCGCGCTTTATGGCATCCATTGATGTGTTGAAGCGTTTTGCAATATTCCAAAGATTCTCCCCGTTGTCGGCAAAATAGAGTGTCAGGGTCTTCTGCCTTGCTTCCCTGGGTTTTGTTTCGTCAAGCGTCATATCGGCGACAACATTCTTGCTGTCGATACCGAAAACCACTGCCGACAAAGCACAGTCACACCTGATATCTATTCCTCCGGATACAATACTGAACGTATTCGCCACTACTTTAAGATCAGGTTCACAACGGACATTTTCAACCGGCGACGACATTGGTTCTGACAGCGTAAACGGTACTGATTTTTCTATACATACCGGCCCGCCCTGAAGGTCTGAAGCCATTGCCGAAACAGCCATCTCGCCGTTTATAACAAGATTCTTTCCTTCTGCTTTTGCACTGACGGTTTCGGGTCTTACCACGCAGTCGGTCACATTGGAAAGTCCTTCACCCGGCGCTTCAACCGAAATTCTGACCGTTTCATTCGTTTTGATAACATCAGTTATATATTCGACTGAAATGGGTTTCATTTGAATGTCCATTTCATAGACAGGGCTGTAGGCGTCAGCCACTGCCGCAAACTCCCCCACACCGCGCGCTCCCGCGACGGCGTCAATATCCGCTTTGACCGCCATAATCCTGTTTTCTCCGTCTGCGTTAACGGCCATATCGATTTTGAGGTCCCTAACTTCAAATGTTACGCTGACCACGCTTTGCTCATCGACACCCTCAAGGTCGATTATCTGGCTTAAAGGAATCGAGTGATCCATAACTTCGAGCCTGCTGTCCTCAGCCTCCGGCGCATAAAGTGTATGCATGACAAGCTCGCCTTTTGTGATTATCTTGTTTGCAATAACCTTATAGTCCTGAACGACGGCGACGGCGTCGCATCTTATGATTGACGCGACGGCCGGTTTCCCATAACCGACTTCAAGCTCATCTTCAACGCTGAAAGGGCGCTCGGCGAAGCCGATCGGACTGCTCATTTTTATTTGCCGGCTCAACATTTCAACCTTATCGTCGTCACAGCCCGTAATGACTTCCTCATCCCTTTTGCTCCAGACTTTCGCCCTGATTGAAACAGAAGCCTTGACCTGAAGCCTTCTCGGGCTTATCGGCCTGCAATTAACATAATCAACTCTTGCTTTTACCCTTGCCATGTCGTCGCGGCCGACTCCGCTCGCGTCAAAAATGTGATTGAAAGCACTTTCATAATTAAAACACCTGATTGAACTTGAGTTGTCCGGAATATATATGACCTTGACGCAGAAAGTTCCGCTGACAGTTAGACGGTCTGATTCAAGCATTTTTGTGTCGATTCTGGCACAGGCCTCGGTATTGAGTATTCTCGCGATATCAGGGCAATAGTCCGGTAAAAGCACGTCGCTTTCGACTGGCTGGTCCGCGGTGCCGTCAAACACCAGTTCGTTTATACGAACAGTATCTCGCTTTACTGATAAATCCATATCTCCATCTCCTTTTCAGAATTGCCGCAGAGCGGCTCATGGCAAAACCGGTGCAATCCTTTGCTTTTCGCGCAATTGGCGTGTCCCTGACGCCGGCTTTCCATGACATGCAGTAACGCAATATAAATATATTGGAATATTTGCCCCGATATGCAAAAAAATTACCGCAAAGCCGAAACTTTGCGGTAAAGTGCCTGTAAACTTACCCGGATATATTAATCCTGGCTCTTGATTCCAAAAATCAGACGGAAAAAGCCGCGCAGAAATCTAGGGCTTTTCCATACGACTACCTTCATAAAAACCCCCATTCTGCCGCCGGCGCGAAAATTTGATATTATCCCATTTTAACATGAGAAAAGTTATAAAGCCCCGCTTTGGCGGCAAAGCGAAACTCTATATGACAGCAGACTGCCTTTTATGTATTACCTTTTAAGGCAGCAGCATCCTACAGCAATTATGGCAATGCAAACAATGATAACAAGCGCGGCTGCGGGTAAAAAGCAGGCTAAAAGGATTCCGATTCCGAGAAAAATTGCGGACAGTGCAACCGCCCCGAGTCGAATATTCATGCCGCACCACTCCGTTTTTCTCATATGAAAGCGGCCTTATCAGCCGTTTGCTATATATTATGTTGAGCAATCGTTTTTTGCTACTTGCGGCTGTTATATTATATTATTTACTGCGTGTCTGCTATACTATTTTTTATTATTAATTATGCGGATTTATTTTTGAAAAAATATTATGCCCACTGTGTTCGGCCCTGCATGGGAGGTAATCGTTGCTCCGGCCACGGCTTCGACAATTTCATCAAACTTTATATCCTTATTGATTCTCTCCCGTATCATATCAAGAATTTCACGGCTGACGCCGGTATGCGTTAATATTGCCCGTTTAGTGTTGACATCGCCGCGGTCTTTAAACAGGGTATCCGTATACTCCAAGAGGACTTTTGCTATCGGGCCGCGGAACTTCCTGCCGACCCTCATTACGCCGCTGTCAACAACAATCATCGGTTTGATTTTTAGCAGATTTGCGCCGAGCGCCATTATACTCGAACACCTGCCTCCTTTTTTGAGAAAATCCAGTGTGTCAATCACAAACGTGGCACTGACTTTTTTGGCGGCCTGAGCTGTTTTCAAAGCAATATCCCCGGCATTTTCGCCTTTAAGCGCGAGTTCAGCGGAATTTAATACGCAAAGCCCGACGCCGGTTGAAAGGCTGCGCGTATCCACGACATAAATTCCGTTCATACCTTCGGATGCTATAACCGCGTTTTGATAAGTGCAGGACATTTCGCTTGAAATTGTGTGGCAGATGATTTCATAACCCTGACTGTGCCATTTTTCAAATTCTTCTTTAAAATCTTTGACCGGAACGCCGACAGTTCCCGGCAGGATTCCCGTTTTTCCAACATAATCATAAATAACCTGCGGGGTAACTTCGACTTTGTTATCCTTAAAAACGCCGCCCCCAAGATCTATGTAAAGCGGAACAATACCGATATCATATTTTTCTAATAATTCGGCAGGCAAATCGCATGTACTGTCGGACAATATCTTAATCTTTGGCATAATTACCCTCCATTGATTGCTTTTTATTCAGTTTAACACAGCAATCAAAAACATTCAATAACACTCATTATTATTTGTATTAATTCATTTATAATACGTCAAGTGTAAATGCGTTGACAAGAATAATATAGGGTATCATAATAAAAACAAGAATATAATGGGATGGTTTTTATTATGGAGAATTTTGATGTTGTAATAATCGGCAAAGGCCCTGCGGGAATATCCGCCGCGCTCTATACCGTCAGAGCGAATCTAAAAACTCTTGTACTGGGAGCTGGCACAAGTTCTCTTGAAAAGGCGGACAAAATTGAAAACTATTACGGCTTCGAAAACCCGGTTAGCGGTCATGAGCTGCTCGAGACCGGCGTAAAACAGGCAAAAAGAATCGGCGCTTTTATCGAAGACGACGAAGTGACAGCAATCGAATTCAATAACGCTTTTACCACAAAAACAATAAAAACGGAATATTCATCAAAGGCGGTGCTGATAGCCACCGGGCAGCCACCGCAAAGGCCAAAGATTCCTGGCATGGAAAAGTTCGAAGGGAAAGGAGTCAGCTACTGCACCACCTGCGACGGTTTCTTCTTCAAAAACAAAAAGGTCGGCATTTTGGGCAGCGGCAATTACGCTGTGCAGGAAGCGATGGAGCTTGAGCCTTTCACAAAAGACGTTACTATATTTACAAACGGAAAAAGCCCCGATTTCAGCGGAATTTATACAGAAGAAGCCGACAAATTTAAAATTATTCAAAGTCTTGTTGTCGGTCTTTCAGGGAATGAAGTACTCGAAGAAATTTTTCTCGACGGCGGCCCTGAAAAGCTCGATGGACTTTTTGTTGCGGGCGGTTCAGCTTCAAGCATCGATTTTGCTGTGAAGCTTGGAGTTGCCACGCAAGGAAATTCAATTATTACCGACAGCGAACAAAAAACAAACTTAGAAGGTATTTTTGCGGCAGGCGACTGCACAGGCGGAATAAAACAGATTTCCGTTGCCGTCGGGGAAGGCGCCGCTGCAGGAAAGAGCATCATAAGTTTTATTCGGCGTCAAAAATAAGCAATGTTGCAAGCATGATGGATAAGTATTAATATACCCGGCAAAAATTTTTATTTGAGCCTAAAAATCTTTAATATGCAGTTTTTTTACCGCATATCTATTACAAAAGTCATTTAAGGCAAATTGAATGATTAGGTAGTGACTGATATGAACGGTATGCCGGATTTTCACACTGTCCGAGGCTATCAGATACTTGAGCAGCACCGAAAGCTGCTTACTCCGGCGATGGAGGATTATCTCGAGATGATTTACAGGCACAGTCTTACCGAAAGCTATATGCGCGTTAACACGCTTGCACAGCTT
>DATALE010000152.1:0-3844 GCA_036261235.1 Ruminiclostridium sp.
ACCGGAAGAAAAGTGAATAAAATCGGAAAAAAATATCAAAACAATACCCAAAATGCCGACGATAACAATTATTAATGAAATCTTTTTGCCTTTAAACTTACCGAAAAATTTATTCGCATCGAACATTCCCGGTGACATCACTTTCCACCTTCCTTAATTTTTATGTCTATACTGAGCCTTTTCATTACTATTTCTTTAATATTTTCTTGTTTTAACATATCTGAAGACTTGAGGCATACTTCAACGGCATTTACCGAATATGCATTATTTTTATCCTTTATAAGCGAAACTTTAATTGAAACCGGTGTCACTCCGCTGCTTTTACAGCAATCAAGAACAAGCTCTGAAATATTTTTCTCCGCCATCATCTCTTTTTGCTTATCTATTGTCTGCGTTAAATCGGCGCTGACAGCCGAGCTTTCGCCGTCAAAGTGAATATTTTTCAACTTTATACTATTTAAACTGAACAAAGGAAGCAGTAAACAGCACAGCATAAAAAGAGACAAAGCAAACTTGTATACTTTCTCCATTTTGCCTGACGGTGTTAATATTCCGGCAATTCCGGCAGCTAAAGCCGCAAGACAAACCGTTGTTCCCCATGATCTTAAAGCTTCCATCTTATTCACTTCCCCAAGAGAAGCATTACCGAAACAGATATAATAAGAGCCAATGCGCTCGCTATTACGAATGCAATTATCAATTTCAATGCTTCTTTTATCGCTTTTAACATTCCCTGCATATTTGAAACTCCGAGTATTTCGGCTGCCGCTATTGAAATATCTGCCGCGAGCAGCCACATAACGCATTCAAGAATAGGCGGTAAAAAGGCAAAAATAAATACTACTATTGCATATGCACCGACTGATGTTTTTAGAAGCCCTGCGCAGCTAATTACTGTATTCATTGCGTCTGAAATTGCGCCGCCGATGACCGGAATTGCCCCGTCAACCACAAATTTAGCGGTTTTCATTGTTACGTTGTCGGCAGCAGAAGCTATTATTCCCTGAACTGTAAGGATACCTGAATAAATGGTCAGACACAATCCGAGGGCCCATGACACAGCGCTTTTTATAAAACCCGCTATACCTGAAATATTGATTGAAGGAGATACAGCTCCGACAACGCAAAAACCTAAATATATGTCGAGCATAGGAATGAAAGTAGTCGATACAATCTGTGACAGTAATTCCGAACTTATAAGCAAAAGACTTTGTGTCGCAACAGCGGACGCAGGATGCCCCGATGCTGTAATAAGCGCCGAATACACCGGCAGAAAAGCAGTCATAAAATCTGACGACTGTTTTATAGTCTGCGCGCAGTCTGATATGCAGGTCGTTATCGGCACAAGTATCACAGACGCAACGCAGAGAGCCGTTACAACATTAAATACATTTCGCATAGAGCTTTCAGCAAAAGAATTTTTAAGTGTTTCAAGTAGAGCACAGGCAAGAAGAATTCCAACTATTGCCGCTATCGCTTTAAGAGGCGCTTTGGCAGCATTTTTGATATTATCAACGAGGGTTCCGAAAATATTGGCTGGAGTAAAACGTGACAGTGTTTTTTGGTCGCCGCTTTTGATTCCCGCTTTATTAAGGGCGCTTTTTGCGCTGTCAGGAACCTTTCCCGGCAATCCACCAGCGCCGCTCTGCTTTTGCTGTTCACTTATTATGCTGTCAAGAGAAGCCGAGGAAGTATCATCGGCGTTTTGAGCAGCTGCAGTTAAACAAAACAGCATGCCTAAAATGAGTATCACTAAAAATATCCGTCCTGATTTTTTCATATCCACCTCAGAATTGCTGTTTAATCGGACATAAGTTTAAGGGCAAGATCGGCAATTTGTCCGAATAAAGGCAATGCAATAAGCAGCACCGTAAACTTCCCTGCAAGTTCAACTTTTGATGCAATTGCGGATTCTCCCGCGTCACGGCAGGCATCGGAGGCAATTTGTGCGACAAAGCACACACCCAGGCACTTGAACAGTATCATTACATATTTTGTATCTACCTTTGTGCCGTTCATAAGTCTGTTTATTTCATCAAAGGCAGGTTGAATTTTTGTTATAACCATGAAAAATATAAGCAGCCCGGCAACAAGCCCTATCAGGAGGGAGTATTCACTGTGATAACGTCTTAATAAAACAGCAATTGCCGCGGCGGTTATAGCAATACCCGCAATACTGAATATATCCATAATATCACAGTCCAAACGTCGATTTTATTGTTGAAAACAGCCTGCTGATTTGCTCAACGATCATAAACAGAACAATCACAAGACCGGCAAGAGATGTAATCATTGCGATATCGTCCCGGTTGGAGCGATGCAAAACCATATCCAGAATTGCTACGATAATACCTATTGCGGCAATTTTAAACACAAGGTCAATGCTCATTTTTACCTCCCTGCCCCGCAAGACAATTTCATAATTCTTTTATATAAAAACAGCGGCAAAAAGTGCTCCCACAAGAAATCCAAGTGAAGAATACATTCGCCCGCGCTTTGATTTATCTGTTCTCGCTGATTCCAGACGCAGTTTCAGACTGTTTATGTAATGCTCACAGTTAGCAATTTCACCCTCCGAATCCGTAGTGCCAAAGGTATCTCCAAAGCATTTCAGTGTTTCAAAATCCTCTGTATTCAAAGAAAGAAACGGCTTTGAGGATTCGAGTGCATTTCCCCAAGACATTTTGAAGTCATGAGTTTTTATAAGCTCCGCTTCGCAAAAATTAAATATTTTTAAGTTTACATACTCCTCATTTAATTTTAATTTTGAAATAATGACATCAGTTGGAGAAGAAAAATATCTTATCTCTGTTGTTATGAAATTAAGCGCACTTAAAAATACTTCGAGTTCGCGAACGCGCTTTGAAAGTGAAAGCGATTTTAATAGCCCTGCCGTTGTGCATGCAATGATAATAGCAGCGATACCCATGTATTTAAACATCATACCTCATCCCCCGCCTACACTGCTTTTTTTAAAAGTTCTTTGTTGTAAACTTCTAAAACATAGCCGGGATGTTCTCGGCCTGCTAAGCGTACTCCAAACTTAAATGCGCCGCTTTCAATCAGCCGCGAAGTCTGGGGACGTGACAGAAGTTCCGTAATGCTTCCTGCGTGTGCGCTTGCTATAACGGACACACCTGCATTAAGGCTCAACTCTACTGCTTTCTCGTCTTCTTCTCCACCTATTTCATCACAGATAACGACATCCGGTGAAAGACTTCGCACCGCCTGCATTATACCCTCACCTTTTGGGTACCCGTCAAGAACATCACAGCAAATCCCGAGGTCGTTTTGCGGACTGCCATGAAACGTTGCGGCAATCTCACCGCGCTCATCAACTATAGCAACGCGGAATATTCTGCCAAGTATACTTCCGTTTGAGAGCATTCGCGCAAGATCACGCAAAACTGTCGTTTTTCCGCATCCCGGGGGACCGAATATTAAAGTTCCGACTACTCTGCCCTCTGATATTACCGTTTTTGCTATATTTTTCGCAGCGCCTTCTATATCGCGGGCTATACGAAGATTTATTGATGATATGTCCCTGATATTGACGACGCTATCGTCTTCTGTCACGGCTGTGCCGCATATTCCTGCCCTGTGACCGCCTCTTATAGTAACGAAACCATTTTTAATTTCCCTTTGATGTGAATGTACAGAACAGTCACAAATAAGCCTGTAAGCTTCGTCAATGTTTTCCCTGCGGGCGGTTAAAAGGCCTGCCCGAGGTAAAAGTGCGGGAGCTCCGTTTTGCGTAATGAACATTGGCCCATCAGGCAAAGAAAGAACAACAGGCCTGTTTATTCTCAGGCGTATTTCCTGAATTCGGGCTTTTGTACTGTCC
>DATALE010000155.1:0-2629 GCA_036261235.1 Ruminiclostridium sp.
AAGCTGCTGAGAATGGTCTTCTTATACTGACGGCAAAAAAAGCTCTTCGCATGCTGCCGCCGCTCACCATTACAAAAGAGGACGGTTACCATATCGTTTGTTGATGTGTCGCCGTCTACGCTTACCATATTGAAAGTTCCCGCGGCGACATCGAGAAGAATCTCATGAAGTGTTTCGGAATTGATTTTTACGTCTGCTGTGATGAAACAGAGCATGGTCGCCATATTTGGATTTATCATTCCGCTGCCTTTGGCGATTCCGCCTATTGTACATTCTTTCCCGTCAAGGGTAAATTTGATTGCAATTTCCTTTTTGCGCGTGTCTGTAGTCATTATGGCTTCCACAGCGTCGCCTGAACCTTCTTTTGAAAGGCCTGCTGCAAGCGACGGAATGGCGTTTGTTATGGGTTCAAGTGGCAGCGGCTGACCGATAACGCCTGTTGAAGCTACAACGACGTCGCCCGGGTCAATTTTAAGTGCCCTGCCAGCCGCTTCGGACATTGCATTTGCGATATATTCGCCGTCCGCGTTGCAGGTATTCGCGTTGCCGCTGTTGCAGATTACTGCCTGAGCTTTTCCGTTTTTAAGATGTTCTTTTGTTACGATAATCGGTGCGCCTTTGACTTTGTTTGTTGTGTAAATAGCGGCGGCGTCGCACAGAACATCAGAAACAATCAACCCGAGGTCTTTTTTGGAACGGTTCTTTCTGATACCGCAGTGTACTCCGGCGGCCTTGAATCCAAGCGCCGCAGTGACGGAACCGTCAACATATTTAAAATTCATTTCTATCACCGTTTTCATTAAAAGTAAGCTGTTAAAACAGATTATTCAAGCCCGCGGCCTTCATCAATTCCGAGCATAATATTCATGCACTGAACCGCTGCTCCCGACGCGCCTTTTCCGAGGTTATCGAGCCTTGACATTACAAGAATCTGGCCGTCATGCCCGAAAACGAATATTTCAAGCCTGTTTGTGCCGTTGCAGCCCTGCGCGCCTAAAAAGCCTCCGTCAAGGGTATCTTCTCCTCCGAACGGCATAACTTTAATAAACTTTTCATCTTTATAGTATTCGCTGTAATATTGCCAAACATCATGCGCGTCCAAATCTTTTGCAAGAAGTCTGCGGTTAATCGGCAGAGTAACGAGCATACCTCTGTAATAATTCCCGACAAGTGGTGTAAAAACAGGTTCAAACTCAAGGGAACTTATTTTCATAATTTCCGGCAGGTGCTTGTGGTGAAGCGTCAGGGCGTAAAAACGGGGGCTTAGCATTTCGGGATCTCCGCGTCTTTCATTTTCATAAGCGGAAATGAGCTTTTTCCCTCCGCCGCTGTAGCCTGAAACAGAGGTTGCCGCAATCGGGTAGTCATGCGGCAAAATTCCGCCTGCAACAAGAGGATAAACAGCCGCGTTGAATCCGGTTGCGTGACAGCCGGGAACCGCAACTCTTTTGGACTGAGCTATCTTTTCGCGCTGCTTTTTGTTCATTTCAGGCCAGCCGTAAGTCCAGTCCGGATTTGTCCTGTGCGTGGTCGAAGCGTCGATAATGCGGGTGTCGGGGTTTGTAACGAATGAGACAGCTTCTCTCGCCGCGTCGTCCGGAAGGCAGAGAAAACAGATATCCGCCGAGTTCATTAATCTTTGACGCTCGTTTTTATCTCTGTGCAAAGCCGGGTCAATTCTCAGTATCTCGATGTCATCTCGTTTTTCGAGCCTTGAATTGATCTCAAGGCCTGTGGTTCCTGCCTCACCGTCAACAAATACCTTGTATTTCAAAAGTTTCATCCCCAAAGTCAATTAGTATAGTCAGTTTTTTATGCCGGTCAGAAATTCGTTTAGTTTGTTAATCTGCTGTGAAACGGGTTCTTCAGCCGGGCCGCCGGTAACTTTGCGGCCGTTAACGCAGGTGTCAAGCGATATTGCGTCATAAACGTCATTGTCGAACAGAGGATGAAGCTTTTTATATTCATCCAAATCAAGAGTTTCAAGCGTTTTGCCCTGTTCTATGCATAAAGCGACGAGCCGGCCTGTGATTTTGTAGGCGTCCCTGAAAGGCAATCCTTTTTTTACAAGGTAATCCGCGCAGTCGGTCGCGTTTATAAAGCCTTTTGCCGCGGCGGCGCGCATATTCTTTTCGATGACTTTCATGGTCGCTATCATCGGAGTGAATGTGTTGATGCAGAGTTTTACGGTATCAATCGCGTCGAAAATTGCCTCTTTGTCTTCCTGCATATCCTTGTTATATGCGAGCGGCAGGCCCTTCATCATTGTTAAAAGCGTTATGAGATCGCCGTTTACGCGCCCTGTTTTGCCTCTGACAAGTTCTGCAACGTCTGGATTTTTCTTTTGAGGCATAATCGACGAGCCGGTTGAAAAAGCGTCGTCGAGTTCAATAAATTTGAATTCCCATGAGCACCAAAGGATTATTTCCTCTGAAAATCTCGAAAGATGCGTCATTATAATTGAAATTGCGCATGCAAGTTCAATACAGAAATCGCGGTCGGAAACGCCGTCAAGGCTGTTTCCGGTCGGTGCGTCAAATCCGAGGAGTTCCGACGTCCGTTCACGTTTTATCGGATATGTTGTTGAAGCGAGCGCACCGCTGCCGAGAGGACATTCATTCATTCTCTG
>DATALE010000156.1:0-12010 GCA_036261235.1 Ruminiclostridium sp.
CGACATACCTGCGCCCAGATATCGGCCGCACGCGTTTTTAAGAACATTCATTCTCGTTTGGTAGATCTTCTTTATTCTTTTTATGTGTTTGTCATACATCCCGTTTTTAATAAAGAACTCCAGGGCTCCCTGCTCTATAATATCGCTGCAGATTTTTTTCCCTTTGAATAAATCGGACAAATCGGATGGGAAAACAATAATGCCAAGACGCAGCCAGGGGAAAAGTATCTTCGAATAGCTCTTAACGTAAAAAACCGTCGACGAACTGTCCGAAGAAAACATAGGATCAGATTTTTTATTTAAATCCAGTTCGGCAAAACAATCGTCTTCCACAACATACACGTTGTATTGTCTGGTCAGTTTTAGTATCCTTTTTTTCTGCTCGGTCGAATAGGAAAAGCCGGTGGGATTGTGCAGCCTCGGCATAGTGTAAAAGAATTTGATCTTGCAGGTTTTGAAAATATTCTCAAGCTTCTCGAAATCTATACCGTCGACGCCCCGTTCAATTCCGACGGTTTCCGCGCCGCATGCTTCAAGCGCGTTTAATATTTCCGGGCAGGCAGGCTGCTCCACAAGAATATTTGTGTTTCTATTAGGGAGGGGAGTGTTGATCAAAACAGACAGAGACTGCTGGGTACCCGTTGTTACAAAAATATTATCCGATGAAGTAAATACCTGTAAGTTTTGCAGCTGTTTCTGAATTGCTTTTCTTAAGCTCTCAATTCCGCCGGACACATCATCGGCAGTGAGCATTTTATCTCCATACAGACTGATAGACTGGTTGAGGCAGTGCTTAAGCTCAATATCCGGCACCACTTTACTGCTGAAAATATACGGGCAAAAATCAATACACTGTGCTTCCGGCGTGCAGCTCATCTGCTCTTTTTGGGATACCAGATAATACCCGCTTTTGGGTACGGAGTATACGGTATGCTCTTTCTCCATTTCAGCATACGCTCGTATCACAGTCGATTTGTTGCATTGCAGCTTCTTCGATATCTCCAGAATAGAGGGCAGTTTGCTGCCAGACCTAAGCTTTTTATCGTCTATTTCCTGCTTTAAAAAATCGATTACTGTCTGATATTTCGTATTCATCCCGCATCTCCAATCCTGAAAAAATTGTTTTTGCTCCACATATTTTCTTCCCCATTGGGACACTAACTTCAATATTGATAATCTGGCGATGTTTCTTTATTTGCTTTATTTTCAGTAAGTATATACGCTCTGGAGAAGGAAATCAACGGAAATAAAAATATTTGTTTAGCAATGACATTTTCAAAAGAATATGAAATTAATTCTGTTGGAATCAGCAAATATGCATATGAATAATGCATACCGAAAGGCTTAACCCGTGAAACAGAAAATAACCTTGTAAGCGGGTACCACTGTATTCCGCGCTAATCTGTACCGGTATACCTTAAAAAAACACTAATTGAAAGGAACAGCCGATGGATTTAATATAAAGCAGGTGCATCCAGAAACTGCATAACTCCTGAAGTGTAATATTTCATGGTTTTTATGCCGCAAGTGTACAAATCGGAACAATGCAAGGCTGGGAGTGCTGGATACAAATACACAAAAGGGAGTCTGATAATGAGTTTTAATTTTGTGAAAGAAGTGATTGAAGATATTAAGGCCGGGAAAATGGCCATTGTAGTTGATGACGAGGGCAGAGAAAATGAAGGAGATCTTTTCATTGCAGCCGAAAAGGTCACCCCCGAATGTGTTAATTTTATGGTAATCTGGGCGAGAGGGCTCCTTTGCGCGCCGATAACTGAGGATCGTGCGAAAGAACTGAAATTGCCAGCCATGGTTCAGACAAACAGAGAACATATGGGTACGGCTTTTACAGTTTCAATTGATCATATAAGCTGCACAACAGGCATTTCCGCATTTGACAGGGCTCTTACCATAAAGGAACTGTCAAACATGAGTGCCGGTGCGGATTCGTTTACAAAACCCGGCCATGTATTTCCCCTGATTGCAAAAGACGGCGGGATTTTTAAGCGTGCGGGGCATACAGAAGCTGCGATTGACTTATGTAAGCTTGCCGGCTGTTATCCCGCAGGAATGATTTGTGAGATTATGAACGCGGACGGAACAATGGCAAGGACTCCGCAACTGATGGATTTTGCACGAAAACATCAACTAAAGATTCTAACTATTGCTAGCCTTGTTGAATACCGCAGGATTCATGAAAACGTGCGGGTCATATGTTTGGGATAAGCTTGAGGTCTTGTAATACAATGTTTTTCTGCAATTACCATCCAGAGTTTATACTGAGACAGTTTTATCTGTACCGTGTAAAATCAGAAGATTTACGATAAAAGCAAACTTACTCAACGGTATTTTGCAAAAACATTTTTACAGTTAGGAGATATGCATTTGAGTCATTCGGAATCAACAATCAAAAATAACGATACAGCTAATCGGCCTATATTACTTTCAATTATGGCATCCTCACTGATGCCAACATTTTTGAGTTCGTCAGTAAATGTTGCACTTCCCGTAGTGGGGAAAGAGTTTGGAATGAACGCCGCCTCCCTGAGTTGGATATCAACGGCATACTTGCTGGCTGCGGCGGTATTCCTTGTTCCGTTTGGCAGAGCGGCGGATATATACGGTAGGAAACGGATTTTTTTCTGGGGCGTCGTGCTTCTCACAGTCAGTTCTCTACTGTGCGTTTTCACGCAATCGGGATGGCAGCTGATAATTTTACGAATATTACAGGGCGTCGGAGGTTGTATGTTATCCAGTACCGGAATTGCCATTATCAGTTCGGTATACCCCAGCGGAGAAAGAGGAAAAGCCCTTGGAATGGTAGGAATCACAAGTTATGTGGGAATGTCGGCCGGACCGACACTGGGAGGAATACTGACAGAGCATTTCGGGTGGAGAAGTATTTTTGTGGCTTGCTCTCTGCTCGGGCTGGTCATTCTATTTACCGTGCTGAAATTTATGAGAACAGAGTGGACGGAAGCAAAAGGTGAAAAATATGATATAGGCGGTACCATGATATATTGTATTTCTCTGATTCTATTACTTTGCGGCTTTACATTTTTTCAGAGAGCATACGGCTTGATTTTGCTGATCACGGGTATTGTCGGAGTTGTTTTATTCGCAGTATGGGCATCAAAAACAGAAAATCCTGTCGTGAACCTGTCGCTTTTCAAAGGAAACCGTATTTTTATTTTTTCAATCATTGCAGCGCTGATTAATTATGGCATCGTCTTTGTCATCAGTTATATCTTGAGCCTTTACTTACAATACATCAGCGGCTTAAGTCCCCAGTATGCGGGATTTGTCCTTATCACACAGCCTTTGCTGCAGGCGGTGTTTTCTCCTATCGCAGGAAGACTCTCTGACAGAATGGAGTCAAGGAAAGTGGCATGTATCGGCATAACATTGAATTGTATCGGGCTTATCCTTTTTATATTCATAAGGAATCATACCCCTTTGATTTATATCATTATCAGCCTGATTTTCGAGGGCCTCGGATGTGCTTTTTTCATATCTCCGAATCAGAATACTGTTATGAACTCAGTTGAAAAGCAGTCATACGGAGTGGCGTCAGGGATTCTCGCTACCATGAGAAATATAGGCCAAATGATTTGTATGGCAATTGCCACAATGTGTCTTACAGCCTATATCGGGAATTCGCAAATTGCATCGAAGATTTTCCCTGACTTTTTGAAGAGCATTCACTTAACTTTCATAATAATGACGGCATTAGGTAATCTCGGAATCCTTTGTGTATTGATAAAAGTCGGGAAAAAGGCAAAACAATAGCAGGGAGCATATAACTTGAAGCAGAATACCCTTTAATCATAATTCTATTATTAAGTACCATTGTTAACGAAACCGCTAAATTCAATTAAACGACAAAAGTAAATATTGTTTAGCAAACCCGTCGAAAGACGGCGACGCAAAGCTACGGATCTAATGTTTATGACGATGACCGCCGGGTTGCAATAATGGAGGTCAAGGCCCATGCGGCTTTGATCTCCTATTTTTATCAGTTGAATAATTATGCGATTGGCGGACTTTTCGATGAGCCTTGAGGCTCAACCAGTACCAAGCCTTTATAGGGGTGGTCTTGACTATACATACTTGCTAATCTTAATTTGGTTTATATAGTGAATTCGTGGAAAATTCATTTACAATATCTGATAATTTGTCCAGAGATATCGTCATTCCGTCATTGATCCATTTCATTAAAATATTAAAGGTTCCGCCGACGTTAAATGTAAGGATGTATGTTAATGTTTCTTCACTGCTTGTTTGTGGGAAGTTTTGGATTTTATCAAGCATATTGCTATGAAGTATTGGAAGAACTGCATTCCATTGTTCCAACATAAACCCTAACATATTACTGCGTTTGAGACTTAATAAGAATTTTTCATATTTTTTACACAGTCTGAATAACTCCCTTAAAGCCGTTGCGGTTGTCAGAACAGACAGCTCCATTAAACGATCTTCAAATTCCTTTACAAGCATATTGAAATATGCTTGCAGAACGTCCTCTTTTGAAGAAAAGTTTCTATAAAAAGTTCTGCGTACAAGTTGGGCATTGTCTGAAATTTCACGTATAGTTATTTCTTTAAAAGGTTTATTTTCCATTAGAGATACTAATGATTCCATAATCCATTGTTTAGATTTAACCGCTGTCGGATTATCTGTTTTATTCAAAGTTATCTCCCTGTCACAAACCGCCATATTATGTAGCACTTGTGTTAAAGTTGTTGACTTTATTCTGTTTCGATTATATCATATTTTCATAGAGTGACACAAGTGTGACATTCGGTAATAAACATAGGGGGTATCAATATGTTTTATGTATTTTTAGAAACCGTAGACGTAAAGGCGTTGATGTGGATCCTGCCATTTGTCTTTTTATTCCACGAAATGGAGGAGTGGAATATCCTTGATTGGTATAAATCCACCTATTGTCCGCCGCCTTCGTCGACAAAATTGAGCTGCCGTATTTGGTTGTTTATAATAAGTATTTTAGGCTTTATAACTACCTCGATTGCCTATCTTATTCCAAATAAAACATTCTCAGCGTGTATTATTCTTATTTTTATTGTATTTATGACATTTAACGGCATACAGCATATTTACTGGACAATTGCGTTTGGAAAATATGCGCCCGGAGTGATTTTTTCATCATTGGGTATTGTTGCCGGACTATTTATATCAGTAATTATTTTATCGCAGCATCTCGTCTGGACCGGATATATTTTAATTCTGTATTTAATAACAGTTCCATTCCTAATTCAAACTTTTAAAGCAAAGAATACGCTGATCAAAGCCTTTTTGTTATTACATAATTTCACTCTTAAGATTGTTGATTTTCTTGAAAAGTGACATTCCGTCGCTATATCTTTTATGACCAGACTTTCCAGTTGCACTGGAGGCAATTCGCGCCCTTCACTTTTTTATGAAGGGCGTTTTGCTTTGTGCCCGCGCTGTTAATTACTTATCTTTTATGAGACTTTCCAGTTGCACTGGTATTGATTCTTACAAATGAGCAGTAGGCTTTACCATTCTTAAATATTTTTCATATGCTGTATTCCAGCGATCAAATGACATATCTTTTCGATGATCGGGGAGGACGAAGTGCCGCTGCAGGTAGGCTCCGAGATATAGCGTTACCCTTTTTGCCCCGGAATAATTTAGATGTATTCCGCCATCCCGCGTATCTTTATTCCAGTTTATATGAGAGTCATTTGAAGCCGTGTTTAGGTCAACAAAAGGTAAATCATTTGCTGCCGCATATTCTGTTATCAGATAATGTCGTTCCAAATCCCAGGAAAAGGCAGTTGGAATATAAACTAGTACTAATTGTGCCCCATTTTCCCGGCATAGAATTTGAAATGCATTCAGCTGCGCGAGAATGGCGGTATCGATCTGGTCGGTAGCCAGGCCACTCTTTTTAGGGAGACGACGCCCGGAAAACGGAAGAGCCATGCCGCTATACAGATAGCCTCTGGTTGGGCTCGCCCATAAATATGTAGCTGATTGCACAGAATTGCCGGGATGTATAGTTTTCCAGAAATCATGATATTGGATAACCGGAAAAAATCGGTTAAGTGTGGAATTCAGAAGCTTGTAGTATGAATCTACCCGGTTGTTAAGAGGGAAAATACCGTCCACATCCAAAATGACCACCTTCGGTTTTTGGCAGGTCATGACCTCCGAAAGCAAGTTGTATGCATCAAATATGGTTTGGCACGGTTCCCCACATGTATATCCGGTGATCCCATACCGTTTCCACAACTCCATCGGCGAAAAGCCGCATTCTATGTTACTGTTCCCAACAGCAATGACGTCAAGACTGTTTTGGGGCTCTCCGTAAAAGCCCCGCGCAAGTCTATTTTTGACGTTGATATTCATGCCGTTGCTTTTGGGAAGAAACATAGGTGATAAAGTCGAAAGGATAAGTGTGAAAACCAGCATGAAAGAAATGCACTTTATAGTTTTCCAAGCCTTTTGTTTAGTTAAACTGCGTGGCATCATATCACATCACCTAATTGTAAATCAGAAATTCTGCATAGATCAGTTTTAAGGAATAATTCTCAATTTTGTAAACTAATTGAGAATATTCTTTCAAGCGACAAGAATATTCATAGAATACGAATACACAATTTGTTTTAACAACTATTACAGATTGCCCAGTCTGAACAATGTTTATTGCTTAACTTCGTTTATATATTTTTCATAATCCATATTCCAACGGAGAAAATTTGTATTCTTCCGATAATCCGAAAGGTAATAGTGCTGGTGCATATAAGCACCGATAAACTGAGTAACCCTTTTCGCACCGAAATAATTCAGGTGAGTGCCGCCGTCCAGCGTATCTTTCTCCCAATCAATTTGAAAGCCGTCAGTACTTGTATTCAAGTCAATAAAGGGTATGTTATGCGCGGATGCGTACTCCGCCATCAAATCATGCCGCGTCTGATCCCAGGAATATGCCGTTGGAATATAGACAAGCACCAGACGTACATTACTATTTTTGCATAGATTTTGAAACGTTTCCAGTTGGAACTTAGTAACAGCGCTGAAACGATCAGCTGCCGGGTTGTTCATTTTAGGACGATGTCCTGAAAATGGTTTGACGCGGTCGTTGTAAAGGTACCCTCTGGTTGGGCAGGTCCACGTATACTTAGATGCTTGCATAGTTTCATTAAGTTGTATAGTTTTCCAACGACTATGATAGTACATCATCGGGAAAATACGGTCAAGGTTAAAATCCAAGAACTGATAATATGTATCCATATGTCCCCCGGTCGGGAAAATTCCATCAGCATCCAGAACGACCACATTAGGCTTCTGACAGGTCAATACCTCTGATAGTATGTTGTATGCTTCAAAAATGGTTTGCCCTGATTCGCCGCAGTTATAGCCGGTATACCCATATAGCTTCCATAACTCCATCGGCGAAAATCCACTAAACATATTGCTGTTTCCAATCGAAATGACTTCCAGACTGTTTTTAGGTTCCCCATAAAACCCCCTTGACCAATAGCTTTTAATGCCGCTGTTTTCATCATTGTTTTTAGGGATAAAAAAGGGCGACATAACACAAAGAAGAATCAAAAAAACCAAGAAAAAAGAAATGCATTTTAATAATATTTGAGCCACTTTTGTAGGGCTGTGAAACATCATACAATCATCACCAGCTTTTTAAAATCCCGCGTAAATCATATTGGCGGGAATGTACCCGGCTCCATATGCCCCGAAAATAATCAGAGCAAAGATTGCGGTAAAATAGACGATCCAACGTACCGGCAACGGCCACCCGCCGACTTTATGGCGAATAGATATTCCTTTTTCCTGCAGAAGCCCCACAATCAGAAGAACAGCTGCGCTTATGGCAAGCACGGTCAGATCTTTTGAGTCAAGGCCGAGCTTGAGTAACGAGCCATTCGTGATAGCGGATATGCCGGACCCATGGAATATAGAAAGGAACATGTAGACAGCTGCCTTAAGACTACCTGCACGGAAAATCATCATACCAATATTGACCAATACGAATGTGCGCACGATTTGAAAAATACGATAAGGAATCGTTCCCGGATTCAGGTGAAGCAATGCGATCACCTTACGTGTAACCGGTTCAAACAGCATTCCAAGCATCATTAGCATATAGTAATACATACCGTAGACAAAGTATTTCCAACCGGCCCCATGCCAGATTCCCATACCGAGCCATACAAAAAATAAGGCGCTGCCTGCAGTAACCCATTTTCCAAGATGAGTGTTGTGCTTATGACGGATAAATCGGCTGAATTGTGACAGCGGCTTCGATAGGGAAACCGGATAAAAAACGTAGTCCCGCAGCCAAGCTCCGAGTGAGATATGCCATCGCCGCCAGAACTCGTTCACAGACCTGGAGAAAAATGGCCTTCTGAAGTTTGGCGTCAGATGAATGCCAAGTATCTGCGCACTGCCTGTCACGACATCCATAGAACCTGAAAAGTCCGCGTAAAGCTGCAGGGTGTATAGCAAAGTCGCCAGCATAACGGCGAAACCGGAATATTTACCAAAGTGGTCAAAAACCTGATCGACCAGCATACTTGCACGGTCCGCTATGACGATTTCCTTGAGCAGCCCCCATAAAATCAGTTGCAGACCAAATGTAAAATTCTTGTAATCGAACTGATGCCCCTTATATAACTGCGGTGCCAAATCTTCATACCGGCCGATTGGACCCTCGACGATCTGTGGGAAAAAGATACAAAAAAGCAATACCTGACCGTAATTTCGGTTTGCCTTGATTTTACCACGGTAAACATCGATAACATAGCTAACTGCCTGCAAGGTGTAGAAAGAAATGCCCAGGGGCAGAAGCATTGGAATATGGCGGAAACGAATATGCATATGAAGCAAAAAAAACAGGGCGCTAAGATTGTGCACAACAAAGCCAGAATATTTAAGCGCCACAAGAATCCCGAAATTGATGAGAATCAAAATGACTACCACCGCTTTTTTTTGCCACAGGATTCCGTTTTTAAAAGCGGCCTTTTCTTCTTTTGGGAGGTGGCTTTTTGCGACTTCCGCGCAAGTGTTGATTTTTTCGATCCATATAGCGGAGAAATAGACGGTTAAGGATGTAATCAAAATAAAAGCACTTAGAATTTTAGCGTTGTAAAAATAGAAAAGCAGGCTTGCAGCCAGCAAAACATACCAGCGTTTTTTTATGGGCGCAAGAAAATAGGCCAAAGTCGTAAGCCCCAAGAAAAACGGCAGATACGCGTAAGAAAAATAAAACATAGATACACCGTTCCCTATTTTGATAAGACAGCTTTTATTCTTTCTTCTGTAGACGGGTAATCATGGCGTAGATCGCTCCTGCAGACTGAAAATTCTCCGGAACAATGTCAATGGGCGTTATTTCCACGTCAAAGGCTTCCTCCAAATCGGAAACGAGCATCACAATGCTCAGAGAGTCGAGAATGTGCTTTTCCACCAGATTATTTTCTGTTGAGAAATCTACGTTCGGGTCAAGTTCATGAAGGATTTTTATCAGTTCTTCCATGTGTAGCAGCCTCCTTATATTCGGTTTCATATAATATTTTAAGTCTGGTGCGGTCTGTTTTTCCATTTGAGTTATACAGCATATGTTCAAGGCGAATCAATCTGGATGGCAGCATATATCGTGGAAGCCGGTCACGGAGGCTTTCAGAAATGGCAAGGTCGTCTGCTGAATCGCTCTGATAAAACAGTATAATCTGATCCGCCTGAGCATCATAAATTGCAGCGCAGGAAGAGATATTTTCAGATGCATATGCGTTGGCCTCAATTTCGCCAAGTTCGATGCGATAGCCCATATGTTTGATTTGAAAATCTTTGCGCGTGATGTAAAGTAATTCCCCATATTCGTTTCGTTTCACAATGTCGCCAGTTTTATAAACCATCTCCGGGTAATGAGAATTCATAGGGTTTTGGACGAAATTTTCAGATGTCTTCTGTGGATTGTTGTAATATCCCATCGATAAGAACGATCCACGCACATACAGTTCTCCTTCTTCATCGGTTGCAGCCTCTTTTCCGTCAGGTGTAATGACCAGGACATCGCAATTGTTGCAGGCGTTTCCGATTGGGATTGAATCTGTGTCGCTAAAGGAACGGTTAATAACATAATAAGTACAGATGTCAGTTACTTCGGTAGGACCATAAAGATTGGCAAATAAGGCTTCTTTCAGGTGGGATATCCAGTAGTTCAGAACTTTGGCAGGCATAACTTCACCCGCGAAAAGGACGGCTTTCAGAGGAGGAACCTCCACATATTCAAACAGCTTCCAATTTGAAACGATAGAGAGAGCCGAGGGGACCCAATAGAGAGTATTCACTTTTAGCTTGTTTATGTATTCGATTAATTTAACGGGAAAAGCAAAAAGCTTTTTAGGGATAATGTGCATGGTAGCAGCGTTGCGCAGCGTGCTGAAAATGTCCAGTACGGACATGCTGAAATAGAAGGGAGTTTGATTCCCGAAAACTGTATTTTCGTCCAGCTTGAATGTTTCACTTACCCACTCCGTATAGGCTATAACGCTCCGGTGAGAGACAACGGTGCCCTTTGGAACGCCTGTGGAACCCGACGTGAACAGCACATATACGGGGTCAGTATCAATACTTTTATCCCGTGCCTGTAGCAGAGCTTTCTGATCGGGAGCCTCTGAAAGCATGTCTTCGAGTAGGAAGACGGGACCCTTGAAACGTGTCTTCCGTAACTGCCCCTCATGGTTCTGATCGGTCAAAACGGCTGCAGGCGAAAGATCTTTTAAAATCTTTTCCATCCGGGCGGCAGGCATTTCCACATCAAGTACCGTATAGAAGCAACCGCTGTATACCACGCCCATCAAGGCCGATAAGCACTCGGTCGATTTATCAAGCAATACCGCGACGGGAGAGCGTTTTATGCAACGTTCTAGCAGAACACTCCCGATGGCCTGAGCCTTCAGTAATAATCCCTGGTAGGTCAATGCTGAGAATTCATCGCTGAAAGCAATTTTGTCTGGGAACATTTCAGCTGATTTCTCTAGATATTCCAATATATTCTTCATAATTTTCCTTCCCAAAAAGTTGGCACATTCTGCGAGAATCTGTACTAGGCGTGCAAAAATGACATGCCTGATTTCAAAATGTGATCGTCTAATTATTAAACTTCGTGCTAACTTTGCGTGGTTCTCTTTGTTTTAATCTCTTAATAAAAAATAAGAATCAAAGTGGAATGGGTATTTCACTCATTCCACTCCAAGAAAGTACAAATTCACGGTTGGACTTAAAATAGGAAATAGTATACCTGGATTTCCTCAAAAGAATCCTTTGATAAACATAATTACTGTTTCTTTACCAGTTTGTTATGGATATGACTTGCAATCAGGAATTATAGACAATTTTTATTTTTTATCCAACTAAGATTGCAGCCGTATCAAAATGATATTGGAAACATCGTCCCAGCATCACCCATAAATACTTTGGCGAAAACTTTAAGGGCAGATATTCCAAACAGGCATCGAAAAGGCAGGAGGTCTATCGAAAGTGCCAATATTTCGGTGCTAATATAGCAATAACCATCATCAAAATGGCAGCAATTGAAGAAATGCCTGCTGCGATGTATCAAAAAGTCTTGGAAGTGCAGGCAATAATATTTATTATCTATTAAGATTATTGCTCAGATGACACTTTATATATAAATCAGCTATGTATGACAATCTGTAAGTCCTACAAGATAGTTTTTGCACAAAAAATCGTGCTTTCTTGGTATATGTCAGTGGGTTACCCAGATATTGATGTCGTTTCAATGGTTATCTTTTGCACATGGCTGTTGAACGGTTTTGGACTCAGGTGTAAGTTTATCAAATGTATAGCCCTGTGATTTTAACTGTTTTATGATATCCGGAACAGCCTCAACGGTAAACTTATGAATGTCGTGCAACAATATCACAACGTTGTCACGATTTTTACTGTCTTTTAACACATCTTGTACCAACTGATCTTT
>DATALE010000158.1:0-3736 GCA_036261235.1 Ruminiclostridium sp.
AGGGAACTGCGCTTAAAATAGAATTTGAAAAGGTTGGCAGGCTCTACATCACTAAGAATCCAAAAATTATTTTCTTCATTTATTATTGGTAAGGTAATTTCTTATGACAACTACACAATTCAAAGAAAAATACGGACAATATGCGTTGGTAGCCGGAGGCTCTGACGGGTTAGGCTTAGCTTTTGCAGAGGCGATTGCGCGGCGGGGCTTGAACTTGGTTTTAATAGCGCGAAATGAAGATCGACTGAAAGCGGCGGCTTCCCGGCTTAAAGATACATATAAAATCGATGTCATTTCTATAGCGGCGGATATGGCAGATTACGAAAATGTGAAAGCATTGATCAGTACTCTTAAAGTTTCAATTGGTTTACTTGTTTACAATGCTGCATTTGCTCCGATTGGTTTATTTGAAAATACGAGCGAAGACAAGTTGGCTCTTGCCGCAGCTGTAAATGTAAAGGCGCCGCTTCTGCTCACAAAACTTCTATCTGCATCAATGATACAGCAAAAACGGGGAGGCATTGTGCTGATGTCATCTCTTGCCGGGGCGCAAGGCAGCCCGAACCTTGCGGCTTATGCGGCAACAAAATCATTTAATGCCATTCTGGCCGAAGGCCTTTGGAAAGAACTAAAGCCGCACGGAATAGATGTAATTGCCTGCTGTGCCGGTGCAATTCTGACTCCCGGCTATCAGCAAGCAAAGAAAGCCAAAGCAGCGCCTGGAACGCTTAATGCCAATAAAGTCGCTGAAAGAACATTGAATACTTTAGGAAGAGGACCGATCATAATTCCCGGAGTAGTAAATAAAGTCGGCCGTTTTGTACTTGCCAGGGTTTTAAGCAGGAAAGCCGCGATTGGTATAATGTCGAAAAACACCGGAGGTTTGTCATGAAGTTGTTTTTAGGTCTGATCACCCCATTAATCGCATACGCAATCATTACTCTACTGCACATCATCATCCCGGTTAAAAGAATTAAGGGTTATGTAAAAAATGAAATAACAGGCGAAGTAATGAATTACAGAACCAACGGGAAATTAGTTATTTTAGCGAGTATTCTCATCTGGTTTCTGCTGGGGTATTTTAATATAGTTCCATACGTATGGCTGTATGAAACCCGATGGCTGGGCCTTATAGGCGCGGTTGTTATCGGATTAATATTCTCTTTTTGCATTGTTATCAAATACCCGTCTACTGGCAAATCTTTTTTTGCTGATTTTTGGTTTGGCAGAGTGAAAAATGCTCAAGTTAAAGATGGTTTTATTGACGCAAAGCTGTGGTTTTATTTGATAGGCGCCGTTATGCTTCAATTGAATGTTCTTTCTTTTGCGGCATATCACATAATTAACGTCCAAAATATAAACTATGGTTTTCTCTTAGGCTGCGGTATGCTCACATGGTTTTGCTTTGATTATCTTATATTCGAAAAAGTCCATTTGTGGACATACGATTTTATTGCTGAACGCGTTGGTTTTAAATTGGGATTTGGTTGTCTTGCATTCTACCCTTATTTCTATTCTGTATCACTTTGGTTTACCGCTCAGCTTCCAAATCCAGGTTACCCCGTATGGCTTACAATTCTCTTTGGCGTGCTATTTCTCTTCGGCTGGGTGTTTACACGCGGCGCCAATATGCAGAAGTATTTCTTTAAAACTGCGCCAGACAGAAAATTTCTCTGGATAAAACCTGAGGTAATTAGCGACGGCAAACTAAGCCTGCTTGCTAACGGCTACTGGGGCGCAAGCCGTCACATAAACTATCTCGGAGAAATTATACAGGCTATAGCCGTAGCCCTTGCCTGCGGCTACCCCGGTATTTGGATGGTGTGGCTGTACCCGGCTTACTATATTGGCCTTATGTTTTCCCGCCAAGCCGATGACGACAAAGTTTGCAGGGCAAAATACGGAGAGCTATGGGACGAATACACCAAGAAAGTGAAATACAAGATTATTCCTTTTATATATTGAGTGTGGGTGATTACAATTAAAGCTGATAACGAATAATTTATAAGTAGTTAAAATATCTATTGTTAAACCAAGGAGGCAGGGCATTATGAACGAAGAAAAGAAAACAGAAGAGTATAAGGTTAGTGGCGAGGAATTGATGGCAAAGATCAAATCAATCATCCGAGAAGGTAACGCGAGAAAAGTTACAATAAAGGATAAGGATGACAAGGAAATTCTAAGCTTTCCACTGACCGTGGGCGTAGTAGGTATCGCGTTAGCGCCTGTTTTTGCTGCCGTTGCAACGATTACGGCTCTGGCAACAGAATGCACAATTGTTATTGAACGGTAAGAAATATTCTTGTAATTCTATATATGTCTCTTAACTTAACAAAATAAAACAAGGAACCCTACGCATAATTCTTGCAGAGTGCCTTGCTTAAACGAATTACGTTTACTGTTCATTATTGCCCGCGGAAGCTGAATACGTATCATGCTGTATATTGTCTGTTTTTAATACAGATTTCATGCGACGGCCATTATCTTTAAACAGTAATGCAATAACAAGCCCTGCCAGCAAAAGGACCCCGCCGATTATATGGTAAACCGAGAACGCTTCATTCAGCATGATTACCGCAAATACCGCGGTAAGTATGGGCTGGAGCAATGTAAGTATTGAAACTGTGGACGAATCAATGTAACCGAGAGCATAATTGATTGAAAAATATCCTCCGACCTGTGTTATAAGACCCAGACATAACAAATACGCCCAGGAGGGCAGGGAGAAACCATATAACGCGCTTCCTGTAACAATGCAGCAAATAAATAATGTAATAGTACACCCTAAGAAAGTAAAAAAGACAACTTGGATCGTGCTGTATTTCTGCCTGACCTCTTTAACCGACAAAACATACAGAGCAAGAAATATGCTTGCTATAATGGAAAACAAAAGACCGGTGTCGATTTTCATATGTATGATATTATTGATTCCTATTATCATAGCAACCCCGAGAATCGCGATAATATTGCCGGCCCAATGGAAGCGGTTCAACTTCTCCTTGAACAGTATCATTGCCCCTATCCCGACCCATACGGAGGAAAGATTTACAATCAACGTAGGCAATGTCGTATTGGATATGATTACAGCCGTATTCCAGAATACCAGTTCAAATGCGAAAAGCATACCGCCCAGTAAAGAAAGGCAGATTCCTTTCAAATTCATATCTTTCTTTTTTGCCCGGATATAGAAGGGCAATATGAATAGCGTTGCAAAAAATACTCTATAAAATGAAACAGATATACCGTTGACCTGAGCCTTCTTTACAAAGAACGCCGATATGGATATGCATGCAATTCCAAAGAACAGCAATAACCAGTGTAGCTTTTTATGTTTTTCTTCATTCATACTTTCACCTGTTGTTTTTAAAATTGAAACTTTTCCATTATAATTCAATTCAGCAGCCCCGGTCAATAAAGTTGTTATATACAATAACATAAACAGGTTACGCGCAGCCAGCCAGCACGTGTTTGATGAAGTAACGTTGCCAAGTATAACAGGTGAGTATATGGGTATTAATGTGGTCTTGATTCTTAAGTATAAAATAACAACAAAATATGTCGGAAAGAATAGACTGTAATAGTTACAAGCACATCAATATAAGAAAGAAGGACAATAACTATGGCCTATAAAGAGCTCTACAATCTTGGATATACACAAACCTTTGATATAACAGGAAGAGAAGAAAAAACAGAGAACCTTAATTTGACTGTTAATCCTGCAGTCACTGCCGGCATT
>DATALE010000161.1:0-2553 GCA_036261235.1 Ruminiclostridium sp.
TAAGGTATTCTTGCACCACTTCTAACTTAAACTCTTTGCTGTATTTCTTGTTCCTTCTTCTTGACATAGTAAAATCCCCTTAGTGTAGTCTTGAAATCTTTTTGTTATTTCAAGTGTCTACTCTAAGGGGATTATATCAATCGTATATTCTGGGTGGCTGCTTTTTTCACTTTACGGTAAAGCCTTTTTAACCCACCATTAAATAGATACAAAAGCCCTCCGTTTTTAAAAACGGAGGGCTTTATAGTTTGATTCTAAGTTAATATCAGTTGTTTTCAGAAGATTCAGTGAAATCTGTTTCTTCGTCACCATTTGTATCTTCACTTTGAGCTTCGCGGATTGAAAGGCTAATGCGTTTCTTTTCTTCGTCAATTTCGATAATCTTAACCTTAACAACTTCGCCCATTTGCAGAACGTCCTGCGGCTTTGCAATGTGCTTATCTGCAATTTGTGAAATATGGATAAGTCCATCAACACCCGGAATTATCTGAGCAAATGAACCGAACGGCATAAAGCTGACAATCTTTGCGTCAACAATGTCCCCAACTTTAAACTGTGAAAGGAATTTTGCCCACGGATCTTCACCCTTGTCTTTGTATCCGAGCGAAATTTTCTTTGCTTCCTTATCAAAACTCTTTACAAATACATTAACGGTATCACCTACATTGACAACCTCGGAAGGATGCCTGATACGTGACCATGAGAGTTCTGAAACATGAATCATTCCATCAACGCCGCCGAGGTCAACGAATGCACCATATGAAGTCAATGATTTAACAACACCGGTATACTCTTTGCCTTCTTCGATTTCGTTCCAAACTGTTTCAGCCTGTTTCTTTCTTTCTTCACGAAGAACCTGGCGGATAGAACCGACAGCGCGTTTTCTGCCTTTGTTTATTTCAATGATTAATAATCTAACATTCTGATGAAGCAGCATGTCAAGCTTCTCGTCGCGTGAAACACCGCTCTGTGAAGCAGGTATAAAAACTCTTACGCCCTGAACAGACGCAAGAATACCACCTTTAACCACATCGGTAACAACACCTTCCATAACGGTGCCGTCTTCGGACGCTTTTACGATATCGTCCCAACCTTTAAGAGCGTCAAAACGTTTTTTGGATAACATTACTGTGCCATCCTGGTCATTTACACGCATAACAACCAAATCCAGCTCATCGCCGACTTTAACAAGCTGCTCCGGCTTTGCCGCCGAATCATCTGTAAGTTCCGAAAGCGGAATGTACCCCGCGTGTTTTGTTCCAAGGTCAACCTGAACTTCATTAAGTGACATGCCAACAACGAGACCGCGGACAGTGTCATCCGTACTGACGGTTTTAAAAGATTTTTCCAGTGCTTCGGCAAAGCTGATATCTTCGTTATCCATGTTGTCTAAATCGGCCATAGCTATAAGAACCTCCTTTATTATGCAGGCCGGCGTGGAAGCCCCTGCTGTAACACCAACCTTATCCGCCTTTTTTAAAGGCTCAACAGGCAATTCTGATGCACCCTCTATTAAAAAAGAAGGGCAATAAGCCGCGCAAACGCTAAGCAATTTTGACGTGTTTGAGCTGTTGCGTCCACCAATGACCAGCATTAAATCTGAACGTGCGGCTATTTCTTTGGCCTCTTTTTGCCTAATTGATGTTGCACTACATATTGTATCAAAAATTCTCGCATTTGTATATACTTTTTTGATAAAATCATTGCACTTTTCCCATATTTCAGTATTAAAAGTTGTTTGTGCAACTACAATAACAGGCTCATTTACAATTTCGGGAGTGCTTTCTGTTATTTGTTTCAGTTCATCTTGAGTTTCAAATGTATAATATCTGATTTTGCAGTGCCCTGTTATCCCCTGCACCTCAGGATGCTTCCAATCACCCGCAATGAGAACTGTACTTCCCTCAGGTGCCTTAAACACAAGTTTTTGTATTTTCTCAACAAAAGGACAGGTCGCATTGACATAATTAGAGCCCGAAATTTTCTTTATCTCATCTAAAACACCGGACGCAACACCGTGCGAACGTATAACAACCGTTTCAAACGGGTGTGCTTCTGACGGATTTTCTATAATACGGGTGCCCTTTGAAGAAAGTTCGGCAACCAATCTTTTATTATGGATTATTGGCCCGAGCGTGCAAACTTTTCTGCCCTGTTCTAATAATTCATTTACCATATTTACAGCTCGGTCAACGCCAAAACAAAATCCGGCGGATTTTGCAACTTCAATTTGCAAGTAAACTTGTCACCCCTTTTTTATTAGTTGCTGTATTCTTTTATCAGGTTATAAACTCTCTCATGAAGAACTTCGCTTACATGGTGGAGATTTTCAGAATTTCCGCTTGTAAATTCAAGTTCTTCGTAACTTATCGGCTTGCCTATAACAACTATATTGCGTTTAAAAGGCCTTACACTGCCTTTTGTAACAATAGCAGCCGGCACAACAGGCGCGTGGGTTTTAAATGCAAAAAGTGAGACGCCTGTTTTGAATTTCAACGGTTCGCCGCCGTTTTTTTTACGTTTTCCCTCCGCAAACATAGTAAGAACGTCGCC
>DATALE010000175.1:0-3719 GCA_036261235.1 Ruminiclostridium sp.
TCCGCTGGCACAAAGATATGCCGCGCCCGCCATGCCAAGGCTTCCGCAGATGCACAGCACTTTACCGGATTTCATGGCTCAGTAACCGATGGGATGGTAATATCAATTTTTGATGCGGTTAACAGCAGCAAGGCGACTGTGTTTTCACTTGATATGCCTTCAGGCACTAACGCCGACACAGGCGCAGTATCGGAAAACAGTATATGCGCCAACACAACAATAGCTTTTGCCGCGCCAAAGATTGGTCAGTTCATTTTTCCTGCCGCTGATTGCTGCGGAAAAGTTGCCTATGTTGGAATTGGTATTTCTGAAAGCGCTTACAAAGTTCATGGTGACAAAGTCGAGCTTCTCGACTTTGACATAATAAAATCAAAAATTCCGAGCCGGGAAAAGAACAGCAATAAAGGCAGTTACGGTAAAGTGCTGTGCATCTGCGGAAGCCTTGGCATGGCGGGCGCGGCATATCTTTGTGCCAGCGGAGCTTTAAGGAGCGGTGCAGGACTTATTACGGTTCTTGTACCTAAAAGCGTATATGTGCCCGTTGCCTCAAAGCTGAATGAATGTATGGTTTATCCTCTTGAATCCACAGAAGATGGCTCAATTTCGCATAATTCTTATGAATTTATTATAAAAAAAGCAGAATCCGCTTCGGCAATAATTGTTGGCTGCGGGCTATCACAGAACCCTGAAACTCAGCAGCTAATAAGAGAAATAGTAGTAAACGCAAAATGTCCGATAATTTTGGACGCTGACGGCATAAATGCTTTTAACGGGCATATAGATTTATTGCGGACATCTTCAGCAGAGCTTATTCTTACCCCCCATCCAGGTGAAATGTCACGGCTTTGCGGAAAAACTATCGAACAGATACAGCAAAGCCGACTTGATACAGCTCGTTCTTTCGCAGCGGAGAATGGATTGACGCTTGTTCTCAAAGGCGCTAATACAATAATAGCCGCAAAAGACGGGCGTGCTTTTCTTAACCCGACCGGAAACCCGGGCATGGCAAAAGGGGGCAGCGGCGATATCCTTGCCGGAATGATCGGTTCATTTACCGCCCAAGGCATGATGCCGATTGAAGCCGCCTGCTGCGGCACGTTTTTACATGGGCTTGCGGGTGACAAAGCTGCTGAAAAGCTCTCACAATACGGCATGATTCCAACGGATATGCTCATGGAGGTTCCGCAAATATTTCGGGAAATGTCCCGATAGGAGTGATCCTCCATGCCAGTAGCGGCTGTTAAAAAAGCAAACCCGAAGAACAAAATCTTCTTTTTTGCTGTTATTGTTCTTGCCATTGCCATTATCGTACTTTTTACAAATGCTATAATAAAAATATCGTCGCAGGGCGGCACTTCGGCAGGCGGTACCGCAGTAAAAAGCCTGTCGGGCGGGTTCAGCTGTACTGTTGATCTGAATTCAGGCGGCAAAGACTATGAAGTCAGTGTAAACAAAACAGCAGGCGGCGATTTTAAAATGACATTCGTAAAACCGACTAACCTGAGTTCACTAAGCTTTGAAAAAAGCGATGATGGATTAAAGGTCAAATTCGGTACGCTGGAAGCTGCTGTTGATGCGTCATCAATCCCACAATCGTCACTTTATAACGCTGTTATAAATACCTTTGATGAATGTTCGAAGGCTGGCGTTAAGGCACAAAAGCAAGGAAACGATTTAGTACTTTCCGGAAGCTCGAAATCAGGAGAGTTCACGCTGACGCTTGACAGCGGGTTAAAACCAAAATCACTTTCTGTTCCTTCACTTAAACTCAACGCTCAATTCAAAGATTTCAAGTTCACATGAAAAAACCGCCTCGTTTTTATAACGGGGCAGTTTTTTTGCAAAAAAGCGTCATAAATTCCTTAAACCTTTGGGGTAATGGTTTTTCAGCACTCCGTTGGAAACCTTGCCGAAGCCGGTCACAAAACCATCAGCTTTTACCGCGGCATAACCCTTTTGACAGTTTTGAGGAGCAGTTATTTCTTCGCCGTGGAGGTAGCGTTCAAGATCAACATCGTCAAGAGCATATTCTGCCGAATTATTACAATATTCAGATTTTGCCGCCATATAGAGCGCATGAGATGGTTCAAAACGGCTGCCTTTTATATTTCCGGCAAAAACGCCTGCCCGAAGAAGGTTGATTCCACTGAGGTCCGGCATTTCACGCGGCAAAATAAAAATCCGCCCGCCCGCTTCATGTAATTCTCCGTAAAGTTCTTCACTGAATTGAGATTTAAAGAAATCCATAAACAGTTTTAAATAAGTTTTATCTATCTTTTTATTTGCTTCTTTTAGACTTGTCGGCAGAATGCCGTCGATACGCCTCATTTTTGCCGCAAAATGCCCTTCGCCGCCGTCAAAAGGGAAAACGCGCCGCGCAGACTTAACCGCCTTGGACGCACCTGCCCATTCGGGAAATGCACATCGTCCGAAATCTTCTTTTATATCCTCAACAACAAAATTATTATGTGTTTTTAAGAAGGCGTCGACAACGCCTTCATTCTCGTCCGGAGAAAAAGTGCATGTAGAATATACAAGAATTCCACCCGGAGCAACGGCTTTTGAAGCGTCGTGAAGGATTCCTGCCTGCCTTTTCGCGCAGGCGGCGGGGGAGTCCGGATTCCATTCAAGCGCCGCGTCGGGATCTCTTCGGAACATTCCTTCACCGGAGCATGGCGCATCCACAAGAACCCGGTCGAAAAAGCCTTCAAGCCGGGAACACAATTTATCAGTTTTTTCACTGGTGACCGCGGCGTTTCTCACGCCGCACCGTTCAATATTGCTGAGGAGTATTGACGCCCGTGAAGGCACAACCTCGTTGCAGAGGATAAACCCCTCACCGCGGAGCGTAGCCGCCGCCTGTGTCGATTTGCCGCCCGGAGCGGCGCAAAGGTCGAGAACCCGCATACCTGGTTTTACATCGAGCGCCGTAACGGCAGTCATCGCGGACGGTTCCTGAAAATAGAAGGCTCCGGCGTGGTGCAAAGGATGGCGTCCGGAAGCCTCTGTCCCAACGTAGAATCCTTCTTCTGCAAAAGGAACTTTGGAAAGCTGAAATGGAGATATGTTTAGGAAACGCTCAACGCCGCATTTTAATGTATTTACGCGTAATCCACGGAATGGCGGCTCTTCATAGGCTTTTATAAACGAATCGAAATCAAATCCGGGCAAACTCTTCATTCTTTCAAGAAAAGCTGCGGGCAATGCTGTCATTTTCAGTACTCCTTACCTTCAAAAGAAGTGTCTCTTAATCTTAGGTGTTTGATTGTCAAAAAGCTGAAAAATTGCACAAAGAGGGCAGAGTTTCGTAAGCCTTTAACTAAGAGATTGTTCTAACTCAAACTCAGCCTGATTTGAACAAATAATTACTAATATTCTTTTGTTATAGGCCTGAACCCTTCTCCGATAACGTCGCTTGCGTCACACATGATGATAAAAGCCGCCGGGTCAGCGCTGCGGACGATTGAACGCAGCTTAGCTGTCTGCGGCCGTCTGACGGCGCACATCAGTACTTCACGTTCAGAGCCTGTATAGTAACCGCGAGCTTTTAATATCGTAACCCCGCGATTTATTTCAGAAGTTATTTTCTTCGCAATTTCATTGTTTTGATTTGAGATAACAAGAACCATTTTTCCTGTATCGGAACCATAAAGTATCGCGTCGATTACCCTGGAAGATACGAAAAGGTCGATCATTGCGTAAAGTCCGCTGTCGACGCT
>DATALE010000192.1:0-2326 GCA_036261235.1 Ruminiclostridium sp.
GGGCAAAAACATTGACTGTGTGCATTTGAGTGACAGCACACAGGAACGTGACTGCATGCTGCCGGGAAAAGGCACTTTTGACATGAACCCGCTGATTGCGGAATTGAAAAACAATTCGTTCAACGGTCCGCTCACAATCGAAGTCTATCGCAATAATTACATAAACTATCGCGAATTATCGGATTCTTTGGTTTTAATTGAAAAGCTATGTAACGATAATTTGCGCTAATATTTTAGTATTTTGTGCCAATTCCACAATATATAGATGATATTTGGAATTAGTAACAAAATACAGTGGAAAATTTGGTATATTTTGATTTCTTAAATTGGGAGAATCCCCTTTAATTTCAAGTGCGTTTTATACTCTAATATATATATGGTTATTCATACTTTTTAAGGCAATTATTTAAAGATTATGTAGAAGCAAAATTTGTAAGTCCAAGCAGGTTCTGTTTCGCATAAACTTGTTCTGGTATGAATCGGGGTTCGGCCGATCCCAGCTTTCATATCTGATTTGCTGAGAAAAGAGGGATACCTAAAAATTGAATATTAGGGGGATATGCGCAAGTGCGTGAAGAAAAACCGGCAATCAGTAAATCCTTTAGTGACCAGAGTAACAGGGAATTGAAAGTTGATTACTATGTCACAAACGGTAAGTGCCGCTCTGACGGAGCCGATGAAGTGTCCACCTATGGGCTTAAACTTGATCTTTACGTCAACGGAAAAATTTCTGATACCGTAGAAGTTGATGACATTTCGATTTCAAAGGAAGAAGTAATCAACCTTGCAATTAAATTTGCAAATAATCTTGTTACCCCCGTTTCACTGAAAGATGTTATTGAGGATTGCGTCGCTGCACAGCTAGAGTCGTAATTCTATTGGTTCAGGTTTTTCTGTTGCTGATAATGGAGGATTAAAATGAAGTGTCCGTTTTGCGGCTTTGAAGAAAGCAAAGTAATTGATTCACGCCCTACCGACGACGGCGAACGCATTAGAAGACGCCGTGAATGTATAAAATGTCAGAAGCGGTTTACAACTCATGAAATCATTGAAAGCCTGCCTTTAATAATAATAAAAAAAGACAAATCACGGCAGGCATTTGACCGTGACAAGCTGCTTAACGGGATGCTCAGGGCCTGTGAAAAGAGGCCTGTATCCATCCAGATACTTGAATCTGCGGTTGATTCGATTGAATCAAGCCTTCAAAATTCTCTCGACAGGGAAGTTACATCAGAAAAAATCGGAGAACTAGTTATGGAAAAGTTAAAAGATATCGACGAGGTCGCATATGTCAGATTTGCGTCGGTTTATCGCCAGTTCACCGACATAAACACATTTATGGAAGAGGTAACAAAACTGCTCAACAGCAAAAAATCAGTCAAAAAGTAACAGAAATTAAGAACCTGAAGACTCATAAAGCTAATTGAATTTTTTACGTGAAGCCGCGGCTTTTTGCCGCGGCATTTTTTTAAAAAATATTGTCAAGATTGAATTGTTCTGTTTCGGCAATATGATTAATCTGCATTCTTAATGTCTCACATTCGGCCAAAAAATCTGTTTTATCATCCTCTTTAAGAAATGTAGAGAGTTTTGCGGCTGACTGATTGGCTAAATCAATTTCCGCATGACGAATAAATGTGGCGAAAACATGCTTGTTTCTTTCCCATTCACCTTCAAAATTTTCGATATTCTTCGAAGCATTGTCAGTTTTCCCCGATATTACATTTTTTTCTGCGGAGCTTATTTGATCTGCCATCCTTTCCGAAGAGCCGTAAAGATAAATATGACTTATTGAAATAACAGCAATAAGTATAACCAGTATACTTATTGCAATTTTAAGGTTTTTCAAAAAAAAGACCCCTTCCCCCGATCAGGTTTTATCCTTGGGGATAATTATTGTTTTTTCCGAATTATCGATTGTCATAATAAATACCTCCTGCGGCGTCAGCCCTTTTTTTAAAAGTATATCCTGAAGCCATACCATATCTTTTCCCGCTCCGGCGAGAGACGGCAGCGACAGCATTCCGTCACAGATGAGCATTATGGGAAGTCCCGCTTCCTCGCATTGAATATTCATCATTCCGGCGGTTACAGGTTTATTCTGGCATGTTGGAAATACGCTTAGTTTGCCGTTGGTTTCTAAAACGGCGTATTCTATTTCATCGACGTTCATATATCCGCTGTGACGGAGTTCCTCCATCAAATCGTCAATTGTGAAGCGAAGCCTTTTCATTTCTCTCTGATCGATCAGCCCGTTCTTTATCAGAATACTTGGCTTGCCGCTTATGATATGACGCAGCTTTACACTCGACAGCGTAATAGCGGA
>DATALE010000194.1:0-7534 GCA_036261235.1 Ruminiclostridium sp.
AGGGAAACTTATCAATGTTATATCAAGGATTCCGTCCACCGCGAGGAATGCCTCTGCAACAGCGATACGTTTGTTTGCGGAGTCGTCAAGCGTCCGCTCGAACCACTGGGTAGCGGCTGTGTAAGCAGGGTTGAGCGCATCAGCCATCAAGTAACGCGCGAGTGCGGTTATTCTTTCACAGCGCATCGGGTTGCGCTTGTACGGCATAGCGGATGAACCGATCTGATGTTTTTCGAATGGTTCCTCCATCTCCTTGAAATTTTGAAGAAGGCGCATATCATAGGAAAATTTGCTGGCGCTCTGGGCAATGCCTGAAAGGACATTGACAACCTGAGAGTCAATTTTTCTTGAATATGTCTGACCGGAAACCGGAACAACCTTATTGAAGCCCATTTCTTTTGCTATCAGCATTTCAATTTCTTTCACCTTTTTGCCGTCGCCGTCGAAAAGCTCCATAAAAGAAGCCTGAGTTCCTGTTGTTCCCTTTGAACCGAGCAAAGCAAGGTTCGAAATGCGGTAGTCAAGATCCTCAAGGTCCATAATCAAGTCATTGATCCAGAGGGTTGCTCGCTTTCCCACTGTCGTCAGCTGCGCCGGCTGCAAATGAGTATAAGCAAGCGCAGGCATGTCCTTATATTTGACAGCAAAAAACGCAAGCCTTGATATAACATTGATAAGTTTCCCTCGGATAAGCAAAAGTGCCTCACGCATGATTACAACGTCTGTATTGTCGCCGACATAGCATGAAGTCGCGCCGAGGTGGATAATCGGTTTTGCCTTTGGGCACTGTATGCCGTAGGCATATACATGGGACATAACATCGTGGCGCACTTCTTTTTCACGCGCTTCCGCAACATCATAATTGATATCTTCCGCGTGTTCTTCGAGCTGGGCAATTTGTTCATCAGTAATGTCAAGGCCAAGTGCTTTTTCTGATTTTGCAAGAGCGATCCAGAGTTTACGCCATGTTTTAAATTTAAAATCCGGCGAAAAAAGCCTTTGCATTTCTTTGCTCGCGTAACGTTTGCTAAACGGGCTTTCGTAAGTATCGCGCATTGATTTAAATACCTCCAGTTGATTATACTCCCACGAATTGCTGTTGTATTAAAATATAGCTTAAAAAAACGCTGATAAAAATAAGTTTACCATATAACAGTCTAAAATACAACGGCGATATCAGATGCCGTTCAGTTCCTTTTTGTTAACTAATGAATCTGATATACATTCCTTATTTTAATGAGAACATTTTTATTTGATTTCACCGGACTTCAGCGCGTTTTCAATTGCCTTGAGGATAACCTTGCTGCTGTTTGTCGCACCGGAAACGGTGTCGACTTTAAGTGACTGTTTTGAAATAACATCATCCACAATCGCTTCGGCTTTTTTCCCGCGTTCATTCACATGTTTAGTAATCCTGATTGTATCAATTTTATGATTTGTAACGGTAACAGAAACATCCGCCGCAACCATAACCGCGTCATACGAGCCTTTATAGGTACCGTTGGGAACCTTTTTAAGATCAACATTAGATATTGCTATGCTGTTTATTCTTTTTTTGTAATCCTGCAGTTTAACAGCGTATCTTATCGCGAAGAAAGCTCCCACTGCGGCAATAATGCAAATACCTGCAACAATTGTGATTTTTACCTTGTTCATTATATACCTCCGAAAGCTCTCAAATTTTATACCAATAATAAATACATGATTTTTGTTACAGCATGAAGAAGCAGCGTCGTTACCGACAATGCCGCCGATATTTGATGGATACGACGTATCGGTTTTGACTTTAGCTTCAACCGCAGCAGAATCCCTGAAATTATGGTAAAAAGTGAGAACAGCAATAGCAGCCAGCCTGAACTTAATGTTATACCGCTGAATTCGGGCGTAATATGAATAATAATGGCTGCAAAAAGAATAGTCCCACATGCGACATGTGTTTTCAAACTTTTAAATTTGGATTTTCTTATTACCCTGTAAAACGTCTCATAAATTAAGAGAATTCCCGAAATTACACCCGTCAGTAATGATAACAGCATATTCTCCACCTTAACAATAATAAAATTTGTAATTCTGCGCATCCAGAATGTGAAAATAGCCTTTAAGTCCTTTTGTGACATATACGTCTTTATCTTTGGTAATAAAGACCCCCTGCGTGTTATTGAACGAACTTATCAAATCAAGCCCTTTCTCTAATCCTAATATGAAAGCAGCGGTGGAAACAGCATCGGCCAGCATGGATGACGGGTTTACGACCGTTGCGCTGATAAGCGCGTTTTCAGCGGGAAAGCCGCTTTTTGTATCAATGATATGGTGGTATCTGATGCCGTCAACAAAATAGCACCTCTCATAGTCTCCGGAAGTTACAATAGATGAATCTTGCAAATAAATTACGCCGATGCAGTCACCTCGGGGAGCGCGTGGGTTCTGGATACCCACAGACCATTCTATGCCGCCACGCTTTTTCCCCAGCGACAGAACATTTCCGCCAAGATTGATATATGCCGACCGCACACCATGTTTTTTATAAATTTTAACAATTTCGTCGGCGGCATAACCCTTGCCGATTCCACCGAAATCAATCATCTGGCCTTTTTTAATTTTCGCACTGTTTATATTAATTTCTATCGAAGAATAATCAATTTTTTGCATGGCTTTTTTGATTGAATTCAAAGGCGGAACCGATTCTGCTCTGCGATGTTTACGCCATAGGGAAATCAGGGGCGCGGCAGTTATATCAAATGCGCCGCCTGATGCTTTTGACACAATGCGTGCCTGCCTTAAAACGGTTTCTGTGTCGCTATCAATAGCAGTCTCTTTTCCACCGCTTTTGTTTAAACGGCTCACAGTGCTGTCTGGCAGAAAGAAACTCAATCTGCTTTCAATTTCGCGCAGCCTTTTATAGGTGGCTTCAAAAATTTCAGAAGACGAGTACTCTGATGACCCTTCGATTTGCTGGATTATTTCGGTACCCATTCCATAGACAGAATCGCTTTGATATGCATTTTCTGTTTCCATACCCGTTTTAACAGCTCTTTTATATGTAAAAATTTTTACAATCTAAATTATACCATAGAAACTGTTACATAGGAAGTATGTGCAAATTAACAGTTCATGAGCCTTCGCGATGCCCCGGCGCAGCTTCAAGTAATAATGGAATTTTAGATTTATATAGTCAGACAGAAAAAATGGCGGCTGCTTAAAAGCAATCGCCATTTTTAATTCCTATTTTCGGGTCTTATGGGTTAATAGAATAGTTAGGAGCTTCTTTTGTGATATAAATGTCGTGAGGGTGGCTCTCTTTAAGGCCAGCTCCGGTTATACGGACAAACCTGCTGTTTTCATGGAGCTCACCAATGTTATGGCATCCGCAGTAACCCATACCTGACTGGATTCCGCCTATCATCTGGAATATCGTATCTGAAACCGGCCCTTTATAAGGCACACGGCCTTCAACACCTTCAGGGACAAGTTTCTTCTGATCCTCCTGGAAGTATCTGTCCTTGCTGCCGCATGCCATCGCACCGAGGCTGCCCATTCCGCGGTAAACCTTGAAACGGCGTCCCTGATAGATTTCACTTTCACCTGGTGCTTCTTCACAGCCTGCGAGCAGTGAACCAATCATAACCGTGTCGGCCCCTGCCGCAAGTGCTTTGACGATATCGCCGGAGTATTTGATTCCGCCGTCGCCGATTATCGGGACATTATACTTTGCCGCTACGCATGCGCAGTCGTATATAGCTGAAATCTGAGGAACGCCTATACCAGCGACGATACGCGTTGTGCAGATTGAACCCGGGCCCATACCAACCTTTACTGCGTCCGCGCCCGCTTCGATAAGATCGCGTGCGCCTTCCGGAGTCGCAACGTTTCCGGCGATAACCTGAGCTTCAGGGAATTTTGCCTTGATCTTTTTAAGGCAGTTCATGATGCCTTCGGAATGTCCGTGGGCGCTGTCAAGAACAAGGACATCGACCTGAGCGTTAAGCAAAGCTTCTGTGCGCTCCAGTACATCCTTTGTCACGCCGATAGCCGCGCCGCAAAGAAGCCTTCCGTTTAAATCACGCGCCGAGTTCGGATACTGAACTGATTTTTCAATATCTTTTATTGTAATTAACCCTTTGAGTTCACCGTTGTCGTCAACAATCAGCAGTTTTTCAATTTTATGCTGCATGAGTATTTGTTTTGCCTGTTCCATTGTCGTTCCGACAGGAGCGGTTACAAGGTTTTCTTTTGTCATTACGTCTTTTATCTTAATATTATAGTCGGTGATAAAGCGCAAGTCACGGTTAGTGATAATGCCGACGAGCTTTTTGCCCTCACAAATAGGAACGCCCGAAATACGGTACTTGCCCATCAAAGCATTTGCGTCATAAACATAATGTTCAGGCGACAAATAAAAAGGATTGACAATTACGCCGTTTTCCGAGCGTTTTACCTTATCAACTTCATCCGTCTGTTCCTCGATTGTCATGTTCTTGTGGACAATACCGATTCCACCCTCTCGAGCCATAGCTATTGCCATTTTTGACTCTGTTACCGTATCCATGGCGGAAGACATCAGCGGAATGTTAAGGGTTATCTTTTTAGTAAGCCTTGTGGTGACCTTGATTTGGCGCGGAATAATATCTGACTTTGCGGGTATAAGCAACACATCGTCAAACGTAAGCCCGCGTTTTCCGAATTTCTCATCAACGTTTGTGTTAAGCAAAAAAAGCGCTCCTTTCGTTTTTGTTTATCTCCTTCATAAAACACAGCAGTAAAACCGACGGCACCTCCGCCGCCAATGTAACCTGAAGCCGGGTAAAAACGCCACGTTTTTTGTGGTCAATATACAGCATGGATATATAAAATGTCCCGCGAAATGTTTTGTCATCAAAACGTTCACAGGACTGCCGCAAATAATGTCAAAAATATAGCCGGTCATTCCCCAGGTGCGGCTGCTCTTTTTTAAGAGAGTCACAAAACTGTATTTTTATTATTGTAACCTTTTCTTAGACTTTTTTCAATATAAATAGGCAACCAAAATCTTTGCCTTATAAGAAATTTTTTATCCCAAAGTGTCTAATTTTTCGACACTCCTTTGAAATAATTACCTCGTAAAATTTCGCGGAGACAGGGAAATATATTTTTATGTGGAGGCTGATTATATGAACGTTACAAAAAAAGAATATGATTCTATGACAAAAACAGTATCTCCGAACTCCCATCTCGTAAAAAATATGATATGGGCGTTTTTGGTCGGGGGACTTATCTGTACAATCGGACAAGCGCTATTAAATATGTACAAAGCATTCGGATTAGACAAGGTGGATGCCTCGGCTTCTGTCTCAATTACGCTTGTTTTTGTCGGGGCGCTTTTAACCGGACTGAAAATATATGACAACATTGCAAAGCATGCCGGCGCAGGGACGCTTGTTCCTATAACAGGATTTGCAAACTCAATTGTATCCCCAGCTCTTGAATTCAAAAGCGAAGGATTTATTCTCGGTATGAGCGCAAAAATGTTTACTATTGCGGGCCCGGTGCTTGTTTTCGGAATATCATCATCAATCGTTTACGGACTTATTCTCTGGATTTTCAGATTATTCTAAATATAAATAATTCTCGGGGGTGGTTTTTTGGCTTCACGAGTCGGCAGATATACAATAAAGCTTGACGGCTGTGCCGCCATTAAAGGATATGCCGGGGTAGCCGGCAAGAAGGAAGGTGAGGGGCCGCTTTCCGAGTCATTTGATTATATCTATGAAGACAGTACATGCGGCGAAAAAACATGGGAAAAAGCAGAAAGCCGAATGCAGAAGGATACGCTCACAAGGGCTCTGACCAAGGCCAACATTACATCAAACACCGTTGATATCATCTTCGCCGGGGACTTATTAAACCAATGCATCGGCTCAAGTTACGGGCTGCGCGAATTCGGGATTCCATTTGTCGGGCTTTTTGGTGCTTGTTCAACGATGGCGGAATCTTTATCCCTTGCTTCACTTGCAGTTGAAAGCGGCAGTGCAAATGTCGCTGCGGCGCTTACTTCCTCCCATTTCTGCGCGGCGGAACGTCAGTTCCGTTTTCCTCTTGAATATGGAGGCCAGCGCGCGCCTACATCACAGTGGACGGTAACGGGGTGCGGTGCGGCGATACTGTCGCATGAAGGCGGCGGGCCATTTATTAAGGAAATTACTTTCGGCAAAATGGTTGACATGGGGATCAAAGACATTAACAACATGGGAGCGGCAATGGCTCCGGCGGCGGCCGATACCATAAAGACTTACTTTGACGATACAGGCGCAGACCCAGAGGACTTTGACCTTATTGTTACGGGTGATCTCGGATTTATCGGCTACAATCTGACGACTGAACTGCTTGAAAAAGAAAACATCAAGCTGAAAAATTACACGGACTGTGGCATGCTCATTTATGACAGAAAGGCGCAGGACGTTCATGCAGGCGGTTCCGGATGCGGCTGCTCTGCGCTTGTCCTTTGTTCGCACATTCTTAACAACATGAAAGCAGGAAATTTCAAGGATGTACTTTTTATCGGAACAGGCGCTTTAATGAATCAGACAAGCGTTCAGCAAGGTGAGTCAATTCCATCCGTTGCGCATCTTGTTCATATTTCTGTTAACAAATAACTCGCCGCCGCTGCGGCTTGGAGGCGTTTTTATATTTATGGATTATGTCAGGGCTTTTATTGTCGGCGGCCTGTTCTGTGTCGTTGGGCAAATCTTAATTGATAAAACAAAAATGACGCCGGCCCGGATTCTCGTAATTTTTGTGACGGCCGGTGTGTTGCTAACCGCCTTAGGAATTTATGACCCTATCGTCAATTTCGGCGGAGCAGGTGCGACTGTCCCTCTTACGGGATTCGGGTACGCTCTTGCCAAGGGCGTTGAAAAAAGCGTTCATGAGCAGGGACTTCTCGGCGCGTTTACCGGCGGTGTAATTGGAACTGCCGGCGGAATCGCAGCCGCGATATTTTTTGGCTATGTTATTGCGCTTATCTTCAAGCCCGGGGACAAAAGCTGACCGGCTGCGACCATCTATTTTAGCACAGCGCATACTTTTTATTTAATAAGAACTAGTTCGCACAACGCTAACGGTTGGTGATAAGGAGAAATAGCCACTTAGTTTTTCTAAGCTAAAACGAAACATCAAAGGCACGCGCGAAAATGGGCGCGCTGTGCTTTGCTTTAAACCGAGAGCAAGCGGGCAGTTTGTCGCAGGCAAACCATAAAAACACCGGTGTGAGGCGTGAAACTTAATTTTCGCCGAACGGATTCCGGTGTTTTTATGCCGCGTTGGTCGCACTGGTGCACTGAGAAACTCGCGCCCGATTTTGTGCCCTGTAGCGGGGACGGGGGCGCAGTGCCCAGCGGCTCTTTCTGCCATTTCTGTGCGTTGTAAATTAAAATATCAAGTGCAACAGTATAAAAAAGGGTTCACAAATGACGCCGTTGTGATACAGTAGGAGTTGAAAAGACAACTACCGGAAAGGCGGCATCATTTATGAACTATCACCATCTTACACTAGATGAAA
>DATALE010000138.1:0-3894 GCA_036261235.1 Ruminiclostridium sp.
TGACTGATCTGTATTTTTGAGAAGCCCTTTATCTCCTGATTTCTGCAAAGAAGAAGAACCTGGTCAGGGTCTCCGCCCTGCTCAAGATAACGCATGACTTCAAATTGCCATCTGCCCGGAAATTCCTGATGCAGGAAACGGTTCAGCTTCGCCCCGTCGCCTTCTGAAAATGGTTTGGTAACAAATGCAGGGCTGTCATCTTTCTTTACGGTTAAGCGCTCAAAATCGATCGCGGACACATCGGCCGTAACGTCGTAATGGTTATTATCGTACAGATAAAATCCAAGGCCGGCAAAAAACTGCATGTTTTCAAGAGAAGGTGAGGGAATCCCTGAAAAGATGTGGTTTAATTCACCAGCTGCCATGACTTTTCTTACGCCGACTTTTTTCAGTTCGTTTTCTGCCATCAAGTACATGCGTCTGCCCAGTCCCTTACGCCGGTATGCCGTATCGACCAGAAGCACGCTTATCCAGCCGCAGTCTGTAAATTCCGAGGGGCCGTTTTTTGACAGCTTTGTGGCAATCAGCCCGACGATTTTGTCCCCGTATGTAAAAATAAACGTGCCGGGGCGGAATAATTCTGCATCATATAAAATTTTGCTCAGCAGAATCGCTTCATCAACATGAAAACAGGGGTCAAAATTAGAATTCCAGAGCTTTACGATTTCCGGAATATGTTCTTTCCTTAAGACACAGGCGACGAAATTCTCCATTATGTATAGCACCCTTCCCAGTCCGCAAATTTGTGCAATCCCGGCTTTCTCAAGCTTTCCATCTTTTACCGAAAATATAAAGCTCAACCAGAGTATTTATTTTATCAGACTTCAATCTTTGTGACAATGAACATGAATTATAAATGCTATGTATAATGATTAGCATGCGGGGAAAACGGCTTAACATAAAAACAACAAAAAATTATTTCAGTATGCCGTACCGCAAGATTTCGGGGGTGCGGTTGCGTCCTCCGAGGCCTGTTTTTTCCAATATATCAATACGTAACAAAGTAAAATCCATAAATTATTGAATAAAAATCCATATTTTATGTCCGCTTGAAATATGGATTTTTTCCTCTTTATAAAAACAATTGACATAAATAAATTTAGAGAATATATTATTGGACAGAAGAATGTATATCTGAATTTTGAATATGATTTCGCCATTACTGCAGGGAAGTGATTCATTGAGCTTATTAAAAAAATTATCGATCAGATCCCAGCTTATTATCAATTTTCTGCTCATTGTGCTGATTATTATCATTGTTTTCTCCTTCCTTTATTATAAATTGTCTCTTATTTTTGTGAATAAAAATAAGGATTATACCATGCAGATTACTTCCACCATACAGCACAATATCACGCTTGACTACCAGGAGTTAAAAGGTGTGCTGCAAAACATAGGATATGATACTTTTGCCCAGGAATTCTTTTTGGATGATTCCTATAACCGGCAGGTTGAGAATGAACTGCAGATCTTGTCCATCAATATGACCAATATCAAAAAAGACATTTTCGATATTGTAATGATTGGCGAGAACGGCAAGTACTTCACCGTAAACGGAAATTATGAAATTTCAAAAGTGCTTATGAAGGAAATTCCTCCGGACGGGCGTATTTATAACACCGGATTTCAAAGCTTGGCGGTGGTAGATAACAGCGGCAGTGTCACAAAAAATTACTTCTTCTATGGAATGGACGTATATTCCGCATACGACAAGGCCACCTATCGGAATAAGATAGGATTCGTTTCCATGTTTGTTGATTTGCGGTCGATATTTAAGGAAATCAGTAAAATTTCAAGCAATACCGAGATAAAGTACTATCTGATAGACAAAAAAGGAAATCTGTATTCGCCGGACGACCCTTTAAAAATCAATAATAATGAGTCGGTAAAAAATCAGTTAAGAAAATTGCAGTCAAATTCCGGGAATCAAAGTGTCGTCGAAATAAACGGTTTAAAAAATCTTGTTATGGTAAATGATATTCCGGAGATAGAAGGAAAAACTGTGAGTATCGTGCCGGAAAAGGAGCTGTTGGTTGAAATCGTTGAAACTAAGACCGCGATTTTAATCATACTTTTTGTAGCTCTGCTGTTTTTAGCTTTGCTGTTTTACTGCACTTTGAACAACATCGTACAGCCCCTCAATAAATTGGTTTTGTTTATGAACCGGGTGAAATCCGGGGATATGACAGATCTTAAGAAAAATGTCAGGCTGGAAGGGGGCTCCGAAATTAACATACTGGAGTATGAATTCAACAGTATGATGCAAGAACTCAATGATCTGACGCACCAGCTCTTTGAAACGAGCTCCAGACTCTATGAAGTTGAAATCGAAAAGGAAAAAGCGGAACTTGCTTTTTTGAGAAGCCAGATCAATCCCCATTTTTTATACAATACATTCGAGGTGATGAAAGGCATCGCCTTGGATGAGGGTGTGGAAAACCTTTATGAAATGACGAAGGATCTTGCGCTGATATTCCGGTACAGTGTAAACGGTTCGAGTACGGTTACTCTGGAGGAAGAACTGAAAATTGTCCGGGCGTATGTTCAAATCAACATGATTAGGTTCGGAAATCGTTTGAAGGTGAGCTATGATATTCATGAGGATACAAAAAAGGCGGAAGTATTGAAAATGATTTTGCAGCCGCTTGTGGAAAATGCTGTTTACCATGGCCTTGAACCCAAAAGAGGCAACGGCAGGCTGTGCATCAGCAGCTGTATCGAACAGGGGAAGCTGACTATAACAATCAAGGATGAAGGGGTAGGTATTGAAGAAGAAAAGCTGAAAACCATAAAATCGTGCCTTTCGGAACGTGGGAACAGGATGTTATGCCAAAACTCCAAAACAGGAAGCATTGGGCTTTGCAATGTGAATAACAGGATTAAACTGACATACGGTGATAAGTATGGAATTGATATTGAAAGCGAAATAAATATAGGCACGAAAATCGGAATCACCATTCCGTTGAAGGAGTCTGAAAATGTATAAGGTACTTATCGTTGACGATGAGGCGTTTATCATTAAAAGCTTAATGAAAGGCATCCATTGGGACCAATACGGCTTCGAGGTTGTTGCCAGTGCAATCGATGGGGTGGACGCATTTGAGACGATCAAGAATATAAGGCCAAACCTTGTGCTGACAGATATCCGAATGCCGGGGATGAGCGGGCTGGAGCTGATTAAAAATACTCAGAAGGCTGACAAAAGTGTTTTGTTTGCCGTATTGAGCGGGTATGCGGAATTTGCCTATGCGCAGAAGGCGATTGATTATGGCGCAATCGGTTACTGTCTGAAACCGTTTGACGATGACGTCATCTATGGCATATTGAAGAAGGCAAAGAATATCCTCGATGAAGCCGGCGGGAATGAGTGCGACGTCCTGCTGCTGATTCAGGAAGACACCGCGGAAAACCGCTCCCGATTGGAAGACCTGCTTGAAGCGCATGAAATTCCGGTAAAATCAGGCATCGCGGTGGCGGCTTCCTTCGGAAGGCTTACGGGGCGGTTTGACAGCAATTTGAAATATCTTCGGATGAATGCCGACGGGGGCAGGAATCTTTATATTTTGAGCGACGCTGACGTTGACCGGTTCATTGAGTCCGAACTGCCGGAAGAAGTCGAGGGGGTAGGTATCTGCAGAAATATTTATACTACGGAAAATCTGAGGCATTACGTCAAACAGGCGTCTACTCTGGCATACCAGTTTTTTGTTACAGGCAGACGAGGATTCTTTCTCGCGGCTGAGTCAAAGAATGAAGACATCCAGTGCCGAATCGAAAATTATGAAAAGGCTGTCGCACAAATGGATATCGGCCAGGTAAGGGAAACTTTGGATGCGATCGGGGAAAGCGCAAAAAACGGAGCTCTTACGATCAAGCACATCGTAAATATTTATA
>DATALE010000201.1:0-17187 GCA_036261235.1 Ruminiclostridium sp.
TAAGGGATGACAAAGTACATACACATTAGGCATAACGGCAGAGTATATTTCAATCCACATCCCTGCGTAAGGGATGACATATACACAACATTACTTTCATCTCTCCATACTGGATTTCAATCCACATCCCTGCGTAAGGGATGACTTTATGCAGATTGATAGGAGGACATAATAATGAGAAGATTTCAATCCACATCCCTGCGTAAGGGATGACTATTCATTTTTTGTCACCCTCAAATGTTTCACGTATTTCAATCCACATCCCTGCGTAAGGGATGACCGACACGAAACCCCAACAATACAAGACATATAAAATTTCAATCCACATCCCTGCGTAAGGGATGACGATATAATAAGAGACAGTAAAAGAGTTAAAACGTATTTCAATCCACATCCCTGCGTAAGGGATGACGTTTAATAAATGTTTCATGTGAACATTAATGAGGTATTTCAATCCACATCCCTGCGTAAGGGATGACTTGCAAGGGCACTGGCAAAACAACGTATTCGTATAATATTTCAATCCACATCCCTGCGTAAGGGATGACGCCAGCTTTAACATTTTCATATCTACTAAAAATTATTTCAATCCACATCCCTGCGTAAGGGATGACAGCAAAAGCGTACAAAAACTTTATTTAAGTAAGGTAATATTGTACGTTTTTGTTAAATAAATTGGCATAGAGCATTATGCCAAAATCTAAGTGGAGCTGTTATACCCTGTTTTGCAGGTGCGAATAGTCCACGCTTTTCATGTTCACATGCCATTCGCACTAGACCATCAGTATACCTTCGACATCAAATGAGGGCTTAGCACCTATGTGCTCAACTTTATCTTTATAGTTATTTCCGAGATAGTAAAACCGTAGGCTGTCCTTGTCCTTATTAATGATTTGCTCCAGCTTGTGCTGCACCTCGCGGCATTTTGCGGCGTCCATTACGCATTCAAACACCGAATTCTGAACACGCTGACCGTAATTTACACATTGTTTTGCTACTTGCCGCAGCCGTTTTCTCCCGGCTGCGGTTTCTGTATTAACGTCATATGTAATAAGTACAAGCAACTAATTCACTTCCTGTTTCAAGCCTTATTATACGTTACTTCCACATGAAAGGCGGATAGGCATCCAAGTCTCCTCTGATAAATCTTGCGAGAAGCATCGCCTGGACATAGGGCACCAGACCCCACTCAAGCTTTTCTTCAAGGAAAGGGTGAGTAATCTGCTCCTGCTTTCGTGTCTGCCACGCCGACAGAATGACCTTGCGGGTTTCGTCGTTCATGAGCACGGCGGCGTTTTCCTTTTGGCAAAAACCACTCTTATTAACTATCCTTTTATTGATCAATGAAAGTACGAACCTGTCCGCAAATACGCCGCGCAGCTCCTCCATAAGGTCAAGGGCCAATGAGATGCGGCCGGGCCTGTCACGGTGCATAAATCCTACATAAGGGTCTAGCCCGACTGCTTCAAGTGCGGAAGCTGTGTCATGCGCAAGCAGCGTATAAACAAATGAGAGCATCGAGTTGACATTGTCGGATGGAGGACGTTTGTTGCGATCAGCAAAAGAAAAATCATTCTTCTGCTGAAGAATAAGGTCGTCAAGTACACTGAAATACCGGCTGGCCGCTTCACCCTCAAAGCCGCGCAGCTCGTCCAGATTCGAACTTTTTGAGATCATCGAAAGGCTATTTGAAAGTTCTGCTGAAACGCCCTTGAGCCTTGTTACGTCCAAGCGGGCAGCATAATCCCGTGTGGCGCGTTCTATGACCCACTTGGCGTTATATACCTTTCCTATAATAAAATTTTTTGCAATATTAAGGCCCAGTTCCTCGCTGTCCGAAATGCGGTACTGAGCCTTCCGGAGCGTTACGTTGCCTCTTATTTCACCTGTTACCCGCGCAAGAAACTTTCCGTTTTGCGTAAGAAAGGTGAGCGCTATATTCCGTTTGGCGCAAGCCCCCATAAGCGCGGGGCTCGCTCCGGTATAGCCGAACGTCATGATGCCCTCAAGGTTGTGCAGCGGCAGACGGGCGGCTTCCGTTTTATCCTTTAAAACAACTATATTTTCGCCATCAATCGAAAGATATAGTTCAGGTGAAGTGACATACAGCGTGTTAAGCAGTTTCCTCATTGCCCGTTCTCCTCCAGATGACCTCGGATATAAGCCGCTGCCGATTTGTTTTTGCACAGCTTTGGCAGACAGATTTCCGCGAGTGAGCAGGCGCGGCACTGTCTGCCTGTTTTGACCTTTGGGGTATATCTGCGGTCATACATCTCATGCATTTCTGTAAACATGCCGATTACCCTCTCCCGGAGCGGTGCGTCAAGTGCTGCCTTAATGCGATGTTTTGTTTCGCCGTAGTAAAGGTATCCCTGCGGAATTTTACAGGCAAGCATTTCTTCAAGGCATATTGTCTGAGCGGCAAGCTGCGCTAAATCCTCATCGGTTTCCTTCGGCTTACCGCGCTTATATTCAACAGGCACCGGCAGATACAGCCCTTCTCTGCCCGAGATATTGATGCCTTTTTTGCTTTCGTGCAGCTCGACGATGTCACAAATTCCCCGAGCACCCAGCGTATGCGAGAATATGGGCATACCTCTGGAAATAATGACGCTGCCGCGTTTTTCGTTGAAATAGTCGTCATGTGCCCTGTCGTGAAGAATCTCGCCTTCAACGGTGCGCAGGTTGTCGCTCCACTGCTGCTCGATGTGAATCAGCGCCCACTGCCTGCGGCAAAATGCAAAATGCTGTATACCGGAAAGCGAAAGAAAATCATTTTCATCATAATACATGACTAAATCAGCCTTGAGCAGGTTACACCGGCAGGCATTGCGTCCGTATCTACTTTCACGCAGTAATCGCTGTATTTACGGGCAGGTATTGTTTGATCTTTTCGTTCTACGCTAACGGTTTCAAACAGCTTATAGGCAGGTGCATTGCCCAAAACGCTGTCATGCTTGAATACAATTAGCTCGCGCACCGCCATTTTACCCCGCGCCGCTGAATGATCATGCTCAAACATATTGATTATAGCATCCCACAGAAGTTCAAGGTCACTTTGCGAAAATCCGGTAGTTTTTTGAGCAAGATTCGCCGACACAAAGCCTTCGGCCCGGTACAATGCATAAGGGATAATATACTTGCGTCCCATTTCTGTGCCCTTTTTCTCGGCGTCCTCTTCAGTGGTGATAGCAACTCGCGTAATAGTAACTTCCTGCTGTACAACTGGGTCAATGCTGCGGGCAAACCCAAGCTGCACAGGGCCGCGTACCTGACCGCAATTGAGCGCCGCCTTTACAAAGGTAGTCATAACTGCGCCAAAGGCGCGGATGTCGTAATAATTTTTACACATAAAGTCCCTGATTTGGACATCAAGCTCAGGCTTTTTCTTCTTTTGGTCTTTAATGTTCTTTTCATCGACATCAAGGTATTTATATGCGGTTTTATCAATTGTGTTGAGGGGGATAGTGTCCTGTATGTAAATACCGTAGCCGCTCTCATTATCCTTGACTGTCTTGACATAGTTACGGATTTTGCGTTTGAGACAGACGTCTGTTACAATACCATAACCGGTCTCCGGGTCGATGCGCGGCATGTTGCCCGCGTCGGGATCGCCGTTGGGATTTCCGTTTTCCACCTCAAAAAGAATTACGAACTCATATCTGTTTTGAATAGCTTCCATCTTACTTGTCCTCCTTATTGGTCTTTTTGAAATTTGCCTTTTGCTGATGATAATAGCCAAGAATAAATATACCCTGATCGTTTAGTGAAAGGTGCGCCGGAAACGGATTTTTTTCAACATCCAATTTTTCCATAAGGCTGCTTATACGGCGTTCACTGATACTGCCGTAATCCGATTTCGCAATGTGGTGATTGCTTAGCCTTAAAAGTATGGGGAAGACACTGGCTGGGGTCGCGCATGCCGAAGTGAAATACCTGTCCTTAATAGTTGAATTAATACCCGGGTTGGCGTCCTGCTGTGCTTTTTCAAGCACGGCGAAAAGCCTGCCCAGAACATAGGCGGGAATATTGCTGTCTTCATTGAGTGACACTGTTAAAACCTCCTTATAATCTGTATTATCATTTTTTCGCAGCAAACAAGCCTTAATGATTGCTGCCCTTCCCCTCGAAATTTTATAAGTATGCCGTTCTTCATCATCCTGCTCCGCGCGAATGCGCAGGAGCACATTGCTCAGGAATGACTCCGGGTATGCTGAACCCGACAGAATGCTGCGCATCACCTCGCCCGACAGCAGCGGTGAAGGTTTCTTGACGCGAACCTTGCTTGAAACGGTTTCTTCAAGCAGCTTCCACACAGGTATATATTCAAAATCATTGGGCGCCTTCTCAATTTCAAGATCGCGGTAGTGCTTCGCTATGTGTTCAAGCATGCCGCCGAAGGTATTTGCCATAAAAAACCGCACTGAAAGTCTTGCGGCGTTCGGGGCAAGTCCAAGCACATAAAAGCGGGTAGAACTGTCAAACGCATATTCCACATTTTCCGAAATCGGCTTACCCTGTACGATTTTATTAAAAATATCCTCAAGCAGACCCTCGGATTGCTTATCAACAGCCATTTTTTCGCCCGAATTTGTCTGTTTTTTTGTTGGATTGAGTGAAAACGCGAATAAATCTCTGTACTTCTTTTCGGAACTCATGGCCCAATATATAACCGTTGTATCGCCGACCGTCTGTTTATGAGCAGTATCGGCCAGCAAATAGTTCAGCGCCGTAGTGTATGCGAAGGCTGCATATTCACTGACTGGAGCATTTAAGCCCTGCCCTGTTTTGTCCTTCTGCTCATGCCCATAGGATTCATACGCTGCGGAATTAAATGAAACAAGCGACACGCCCATCGGCTGGGCGTCCTTTACACCCTTTATGTTTGGGTGCAGCCGTGCTATAGGCGCGGTTTTTCCGGTAACCAGGCATTGCATACATGTCGTACTTTCAGATTGAGAGCGGTATTGCTCCCATGCGGCTCTTATTTGCGCATCCTGATGTGTATAACCCATGCCCTGTATCATAAAGACGATATTAGCACCGGAAACCATTTCTTCATAGTCATTCTTGAGAGCCTCACATTCCTTTGCCTTTTCGGGCTCCCAACCGTCTATAAAAGCAAGCACGGCCTTCGCCGGTATGCTGTTTATGCCGTCAAGTATCTGATGATGCAGGGCGGAAAACGCTTCAAAGCACTGTTTTGTACGTTCTGGCCTGCCTTTTTTGTCAACGCCCAAGACATAGCCGGAATTTTCGCAAAGAAAATTGGATTTGATGCCGACAGTCTTTTTCTCCTGTTCGGGAACTTCAAGAGAAATAGGGATTTCTGCTGCTTTTTTCCCTCGCTGAACCGACCGCTTAAGCGGTATGACATTGAGCAGTTCACCGCTCTGTGAAAGATTAAGTGCAAAAGAAACATTTACCATGCAGTAACCAGGATGTGATATTTCACCGGCTTCTGCCAGAATCTCATAATATTCGACCAGCGACTGGAGTATCATTGAACCACCTCGCAGTCCCTGAGGTCAATGACGCCGTTTCTCATCACCGCGCGAAAAAACATAGGCTTTATGTCACGCGGATTTGTATAATTCATGTCGTAAAGCATAAATCCCAAGTCGCGGCTCTCATGTATACCTTCTTTATCGGAATCACCCTCAAAAAGCTTGAAATTTGCGGGGAACTCGCGGCAGCCGAAACATGGCTGGTGAAAACATTGCCCGTTTCGAAGTCTGCGCAGCGCAATGTTATAATGCTTTTTAGGTGTATCGTCCTCTCCCGCCTTTGAAGTCGGTTCAAAATGCGCCTCGATTATGTAACGGACGTTTTTCAGCACCATTGAAGCACGCTGCTGGATATCCTCGGGTGTGTAAATAGGACGTATCTGCCCTGTGCCGTTCATGGCGGATTTGGCGCTGCTTGCCGAAAGCTTGGTTTTTATCTCGTTGCGCCGGATGTTTGTAAAAGCTATTGGTTCGCAGACTATTATCCTGTCGATTATCCACCTTATGGCAGGTTTAAAATAGACTGCTTCTATCAGCCCTCTTGCCGCAGAAGGTGTTATAACGTCGTAGCTGACGCGTTCTGCCTTCATCTCCGGTCTGGTAAAGAGGGCATACTTTCCCCATGTCTCCACTGATATACCATAGCCCATTTCATGTCATCTCCATTCTTTTCAGGAAAGCAGTTTTAAAAGTTTGCCGCTTTCCCCACATATCGTATGAATTATTCACACCTCCCCAATCTTTGGTGCTTTAATTATTAAACTTTAATTATTCATAGGTATTGACATATAGTATTCATCATATATACATTATATGTTAACGCTAACCATTTGTCAATATTTTCTGTTTGGATTATAATAATTGAGTCGAATTTCAATTGAGATTCGTGGATTGAAATATAGGAATTGATATCTACTATTGAAGAAAGCAGCAGAGCAGGGTAACTTACCCTGCTCTGCTGCTTTTTATCAAACAAATATCCCAACACCGGTATCGACACTTGCCTCAAGTCCTGTTTTCTCATTGTATTTATCCATATCAGTAAGCACGGCGATTTCACTGTCCAAAGGAAGGATACTTCCGGCTTCATTCAGCGCTTTGTAATGATTTTCGTAAACATTAACACAGTATTGCTGAATTTGACGCAGAAGCTTTCTGCTGTGCTGTCCTTCCCTCAGTTTTGCCGCCAGTGCCTGAGCATCGTCGTTGTCAGGTATTAAAACAGAACGGGTTGCGTTGTCGATAAGGCTGAACTCGTCTGCAACCGCCGCAAATGGAAAGCTTAGTCCCTTATCAAATCCGTTTTCAAAGCGCTTTACGATATTCTTGCTGTCAAGCCACTTATCTTCAATCATATAAAGCTGCATAAAATACGCATTTATGGCCTTCGCCGACGTGCAGTCATCAAATTGTCCCGCAACGGAGCGGGCTATCCGCGCCGGCCTTGCCTGCATAGCCGGAAGGTGCTCCTGATACTTTTGTTCCGGTTCAAATATGTAGACTGGGCTAATTTCTCTTTTTCCCTCACGATTACAGCGTCCTGCGGCCTGTATCTCGGAATCAAGCCCTGCCTGTGCGCGATATACAACGGGAAAATCTACATCAACGCCAGCCTCAATAAGGCTTGTAGCTATAACACGGCATGGCAGACCATTAATAAGTCTCTTCCTGATTTCAGTCAAAAGGCGTGAACGGTGTTTTGGGTACATCAGAGTGGAAAGATGGAACGCCCCCTCTTCATTTAACAGCTGAAAAACGGTCTGCGCCTGTTTCCTGGTGTTGACAATGCACAAAACCTGATTCTGGCTGTTCAGCCTTTCGGCGAGCTCATCATCCGAAAGCTGCCCCGCAAATCGTATTGAAGTACGCTTAAAGAATTCAAACAGTTCCTTCTGGCCATCGCATAGTTCCTTTATTTCGAAATCTTTTGGGAAAAAGCTTCCCAGCGCGGGCTGAGTTGCACTGCATAAAACCGCCGTGCAGCCGTAATTACGGACAAGCTCGGTTATAGCCCGTACACATGGCAGCAGATAAGGCAGCGGCAGCATCTGTGCCTCGTCAAAAATTATCACGCTGTCGGCCAGATTGTGCAGCTTGCGGCATTTCGATGACCGGTTGGCGAAAAGAGACTCAAAAAACTGAACAGTTGTAGTGACAACAACAGGCATATCCCAGTTTTCTGTAGCAAGCCGCTGTCGGACGAGCATTTCGCTTGAATCGTCATAATTGAAATTTGAATGGTGCTCCAATACGTTTTCTTCGCCTAATATATTTTTAAATACGGCGGCGTTCTGTTCAATTATTGAATTGTATGGTATCACATAAATAACGTGTTTCATTTCATGAAATTTTGCATGCCTCAAAGCAAAAGCCAGCGAAGTAATGGTTTTTCCGCCCCCGGTGGGTACGGTAAGAGTATAAAGGTCTTTATTCCAAATGTCTTTTTGCAGGCAGTTATTCAAAATCTGCGTCCTTTTTTGGTTTATTGGATTATCGGTATCGCCAAAACCCTGAATAAACCGCTCAAGCTTTTCTGTAAGCGCCGGGATGTCTTCCCCGATTTTTCGGTCAACGTTACAATCCATAAACTTTTCAGTGTCTAAAAAGTCAGCGTCAACCAGGCAGGAATATAGCATGCGGATATAGAATGACAAAGAAAAGCCTGATTCGTACAAAGGATGTATAGGAATACGCCAATCCTGATCTAAAATCGGATTAATCTCTCTGCTGTAATTTTCATAGTTTTCAATATTATTTCCCTTAAGCAGGCGGCCCCGGAGCGTTGCGTCATCATGTGTATCTGCCATATTACCACCGTCCGGAAGACCGGCATGGTGCCCCGCTATACAGTACCCCAGTATAAATCCAAGGTCGCCGTATCGCTTTATTGCCTCAACTGCTCCCGCGGTGGAATGGTCAACCAGACTTTCTCCTCCGCTAAGACGCTTTTGAAATTTATCAGAATATTTTCCTATATCATGCAGCATACCGGAAAGCCCTGCAAGTTCGCCGCTGCCGAAACAATCTCCGAACTTCCGGGCAAGTTCTGATACATTCCGCAGATGCTCCGCAAGCGGTTGCCAGTAAGCTTGGCTGAGAACTTCGCCGCTTTTCTGATCTGACTTTGTATGCGCATAATATTTTTTGGCATCCATAACATCCAGAAACTCCTTTTTACTTTTTACATCTATTTTTAACTGCCACCTTAAAGCAGAATCCTTTTTATTACATTATACTACTTTTTAAACCTGGCAATCAAGAATATGCCTTAATTCTCTACATAAAACTACTTCCACTTAACCATTATGGATCAAAGAAATAAGTGCTCTGCAAAACCGGTTTTCTCAAATTTTTGCTACTTTATGAATAAGGGCGGCACTGACAACGGCAGGCGCTTCCCTTACACATAACTATCTCACTTAAAACAACTAAGTCGTATCTCCCTTTTCCGGTTTAAAATAAAATTCATCTAATAAGGACTTTGTCGCTCTTCGCCGCGACAGGCGCTTTCTTTGTTCCGCCAAAGAAAGGAAAAACGGCTATGGGCTAGCCGCCCCTAGTACCCTGCCTGCCGATACGCAAAACGGGCGCAAGTTTCTCGTAGCACCTTTGCAGCCAGCGCGGCGGACAAACATAGAATCCAGCGGCGTGAAAAAAGGACCACGCCGCATAGCGATGTTTGTCCGGTTTGACCGGTGGCTGTGCCACCGTCAAACTCCCCGCTTGCGCTCAATTGATATTCTTATGAGCGCTCGTTTTGCGTTTGTTTTTTCTTTACTTCGTATATAAACATAATCTCTCAATATTTTTACTTTTAAGAGTACAACTCTACAAGGTGAAAATAAGGACAAATAAATAGGCGGGCGGTTTTTAACCGCCCGCCTAAAACAATTTATGAAAAGGTTTAATAATACTTTGTCATTATCAAAGCATCTTCCTTTGGTGCATCATAAAACCCCTTGCGCACTCCTGCGTCCTCAAAGCCTGCCTGCCGGTAGATCCCGATTGCTGTCTTGTTAGAACATCGGACTTCTAGCGTCAGCAGCGCGAGTTCAGCGTTCCTTGCATACTCATCGAGTTCACGGACAAGCATCGTCGCTATCCCAATTCTGCGAAAATCAGGGTGAACCGCAATGTTTGTTATGTAGCCTTCGTCTATTATATGGTGCATTCCTGCATACCCGGCAATTCTTCCGTCGATTTCAGCGACAAGAAAAACCGCAAGTGGATTTGACAATTCCTCGGCAAGTGCCTCATAAGACCATGGCTTTGAAAAACACAGCTTTTCGATTTGGGCAAGTTCCTCGATGTGTCTTGCCTGCATTTTTACTATATGCGAGCATCGCAAGTGGTCGTCCATAAATTAAACCATTCCTTCCAAATCTTGTTTTATATTTTTTAAAGCGTCAAGGATTTGATCCCTGCACTTTCGGTAAACATCAATATTCCCACCGAACGGGTCGCCGATTCCGCCGCCCACAACCTTTATTTTGTCAGCCGCATCCGGAAATAACATTTTCAGCATCTGTGCGTGGCTTTCAGTCATGCAGTAGATCGCAGCGCTCTCGTCAATCAGTTCCCAACTAATTTGCCGCGCCCTGTGACGAGAAAGGTCAGCCCCGAGTTCCCCTGCCGCAATCACGGCATTTTGTGATGCGGGCAAGCCTTCCTGTACCGAAATTCCGGCGCTTTTGGTAGTTATGTCGGTACTGTCTGAAAACAATGTATTAAAAAGTACTTCTGCCATTGGACTTCGGCAGGTGTTTCCTGTACATACAAATAGAATAGTTTTCATAATAAGTTTACTCCGTTTGGCAATAATCAGATATCATAATCTGTCGAACAGAAAAATTTAGCCTTTGGCACTGTACCACGTATCGCCGCTGTGAACATCGGCCTCAAGTTTTACTTTAAGATTCATCGCTCCCTCCATTTCTTCCCGGAGGATAATCCCGGCGCGTTCAGCCTCTTCCTTCGGCGCTTCAACAATCAGCTCATCGTGTACCTGCAATATAAGGCGCGATTTCATACCTTCTTTTTCAAGGCGGTCATGAACTCTTATCATAGCAATTTTTATAACATCGGCTGCCGTACCCTGAATAGGCGTGTTTCGTGCAACACGTTCCCCGAAATTTCTCAAATTCCGGTTCGAAGAAGCAAGCTCCGGCAGATCCCGGCGGCGCCCGAGGAGCGTTTCGACAAAACCTTTTCCATGTGCGCTTTCAATCACCTGCTCCATATATTTTCGGACCCCTGAGAACGTTTCGAGGTAGCCTTTAATATAACTGTCCGCTTCTTTCACCGAAACTCCGATATCCTGAGACAGCGAAAAAGCACCGATGCCGTAAACGATACCGAAATTTACAGCTTTTGCGCGTGAACGCATAAGCGGCGTCACCATATCAAGCGGCATTTTAAAAACCTGTGAGGCTGTCAGCGTATGAATATCAACCTTATTGTTAAATGCGTCGATCATTGCGCTGTCGTCCGCGATGTGAGCAAGTATCCGAAGTTCAATCTGTGAATAATCGGCGTCAACAAGCACACTGCCGTCTTCAGGAATAAAGAACCGCCGAAGTTCTTTTCCAGCTTCACTCCTGACCGGAATATTCTGCAAATTCGGTTCTGTTGAGCTGATTCTCCCTGTGCGCGTTTCAACCTGATTGAAATTTGAATGTATGCGCCCGTCACAATCAATTACCTTTAAAAGTCCATCGGTGTAGGTAGATTTTAGTTTTGACAGCTGGCGGAAATCGAGCAGGAGTTCGATTATCGGATGAAAGCTGCGCAAAGACTCAAGTACTTCCGCGTTTGTTGAGTAACCCGTTTTAGTCTTTTTCTTTGCAGGCAGACCCAACTTTTCAAATAATGCTGTTCCAAGCTGTTTCGGTGAATTTATATTAAATTCATAACCCGTATATTCAAAAATATTTTTCTCAATGTCATCAAGTTTTGCTTCGAGCGCGTCACCATAATTTTTTATGCCCTTGGCGTCAACCCTGAATCCAAGAGTCTCCATCTGCGCAAGCACCGCGGCGAGCGGCAGCTCCACGTCATAGTAAAGATGATTCTGACCGTTTTCCTCAATTTTTTCGCACATAACGGGGTATAGGCAGCGCACCGCGGCGGCAATATTGACGGAACACACCACATCCTCGATAAGTCCGAACGGGCAATCCGTCCGGAGCGGATTCACGCCGAGTTTTCCGCAGAGCCTTGACGGCTCATAGGAATTTGAAAGCGGGTCGAGAACATAGCCTGCGAGCATTGTGTCAAACGCGGCTCCGCAAAGCCCGTATCCTGATTTCAGGCATGCGGAAATAAGAGGTTTTATATCATGGGTGCGCTTCTTTATATTATTATCAGAAAGGAAAGCCTTAACAAAATCGTCGTAACCTTCTGTCTTGTCGGGCAGTGCGACAACGGCTTCACTGTCAAACGCAAAGCTGAGAGCTACAACCTCGCCGTCAATTATCGCGCTAAAACATGCTTCACCGTCTTTTTTAAGACGGGAAAGCAGCTTTTCTCCGTCAAGTGCAATTTTAACGGGAACTGTTTCCTCGGAAGAAACGGCGGCGACAACATCAGGCTCTTTTTGAAGCCCCATTTTTTCTATTAATTTAAAAAACTCAAGTCGCCGCAGTAATTCATAAAGCCCGGCGTTGTCGGGTACTCCGATTTTGAGCTTATTTATATCCGTTTCAACCGGCGCGTCGGTGTGGATTTCGGCGAGGTCATGGCTCATAAAGGCGCTGTCGCGTCCATCGGCAAGTTTTTTGCGCAGAGAATCGCGAATATCAAGCCCGTCCAGATTATCGTATATTTCTTTTAATGTTTTATAGCTTTGAATTAATTTGAGAGCGGTTTTCTCACCGACCCCGGCAACTCCGGGAATCCTGTCGGATGTATCACCCATAAGGGCCTTGACTTCAATAAGTTGTTTTGGCTCGACGCCGTAAACCTCGTGAATTTTATTTACGTCGTAAACTGTTGTTTCTGGTCTTCCGCCCTTTGTTCCGGCAAGCAGCACTATGGTTTTTTCGCTGACGAGCTGGAGACTGTCGCGGTCCCCTGTCGCGATAACACATTCATCCCCGCGGCGTTCACAGGCGGCGGCTTGGGTACCTAAAATATCGTCAGCTTCAAAGCCCTCCGCCTCAAGGCGTGTATAGCCCATTTTGTCGAGAAGCTCCTTTAATATCGGCATTTGCATGTGCAGTTCATCCGGCATAGGCTTGCGTCCGGCTTTGTAGCCGTCAAATTCCGTGTGACGGAACGTCGGCGCGGCAAGATCGAAAGCGACTGCCACCGACTGGGGCTTTGTTTCATCAAGCAGTTTGTTGAGAATATTTATAAATCCATATATGCCGTTTGTAAAAATCCCGTCCCTTGTTGAGAGCAGTTTTATGCCATAAAACGCGCGGTTGAGTATGCTGTTTCCGTCGATTACAAGAAGCTTCATTTATATCTCCTTAAAAAATAAAAGTCAGGTAGTTCTTAAACGGCGCTAAAAGCCGCTTTCGGGGCAGCACCGCGCATAATGAAAAAGAAACTGCTGTGCGATGCCGCCGTACTGCATATAGACTTGTGGAAACCCCTCAGGATAAAAGCGCGCGAGGACTCTTTTGACCCATACGTCAATCGGAAAAGCGTCAAGACGCCCACAGCCGAAAAGGAGCGCGCAGTCCGCAACCTTCGGCCCGACGCCTTTTATTCTCATGAGTGTTTTTCTTGCGTCGTTAAGCGGTATGTATGAAAGGGCGGTGAAATCAATTTCTCCCGATGATACCAGTTTTGCGGCGTCAATTATATATGCGGCTCGAAAACCGCTCCTTAAAGGTGCGAGATCAAGAGCCGATAGTACTGCAATTTTTGAAGCAGCCGGGAACGAATATGCGTTTTCCCCGATTTTCTCTCCGAAATTTTCGCAAAGCCTTGAAATAATCCCCTTGATACGTGGGATATTGTTGTTCTGGGATATTATAAACGAGCAAAGAGCTTCCCACGGTTTCTGTCTCAAAATACGTATACCCGGCGCGAATTTTATAGCCGAGTCAAGAACAGGGTCGCCGGAAAGAGCTTCAATAACCTTGTTGTAATCGCGGTCAAGGTCAAAGTATTGTCTTATCATCAGCTCGTCGCCGCCGGAAATCATAAGTTTTCCGTTTGACTTTTCAACCGTCAGCACGCGGCCGTTAACGATCCCGTTCCAAGTCCCGTCCTCTGATTTTTCCCAGCGGAAGCATTGTCCGCAGTCAAAAGTTACGTCAGGGTCAAAAATACCGGTGTCTGTTTCAATTTTATTTGCTTTTATATTCATTTTCTTGAATTACCTTTCGGGGCATAGTGCTTAAAATCCATACAGATATATAATATATTTTTAGCTCCGATTAGTCAATTACTGAAAATTGACGTTTTCTGCAAGGTTTTCAAGAATAATTTTTACAGCGCCGTATTCTTTTTCCGGATAAAGTATTGCTTTCATGCCTTTTTCATTTATTTCATACTGCTTTTTTTCAATCTCGTTTCCATTGCAACCCAAAATTGCATAGTGGGTAACACCGCGGTTAAACATTTTTTCGATAACTGCCATTGTCCTGTCACGGGACAGACTGCATCCCAGAAATAAGATGCTTCTTTTCGCGAATACGGCTTCAAGTTCCCGGACAAGGCTACCCCCGCCCCTGTAACATTCTTCATATCTTTTTTTAGTAAGCACAAGGCGCTCAGGGCTTTCAATATCCCCGTGAAATTTAAAAAGGCAGGGACAGCTTTCCTCCATTAGAGCTTCTTTAAGAATCTCAGACTGACGTGGGTGCCCGACATTTTTGAAAGCTGTGCCGCGGAGCCGATAAACATGTTCCAGAATCCTGTCGAAATTTGTTGTCAGTACAAGAGTTCGGAATAAATCAGGAAGCAGCCAGACCGCCTGATTTTTTATTGATTCCGAGGCCTTTTTGGAAGTGATTACATAGGTTCCGAACGCTTTTTTTATATCTTCCCTGAAAAGCTCCGGCCCGTGCTTTTTTTCAATAAGTTCCGCGGCGTCTTCATACTCAAAAAGATTTATCAGTTCACTGACCCTGCGCTTATCTTCATTTTCTAAATTTTTCGCCGAATATTTCAAGAAATCGCTCCAGCAGGGGTAGGCAAAAGCAGACATCCCTGCCCCCACAAACGGGACAATATCTCCGATATTTTCACAAAGGCAGGCAAAAGCGGCTTCATTGCCGCCCGCATATTCCATAATTTCATTGTAGGTTATTCCGGCCGTTAAGATTCCTCCTTCTGAAAAAAGGTTGCAGTTTCAATATTTCACATTATCAAATATATTATTCTTTTGAACCATCGGTTTTGACGGCTTTGCTGCCGTTGTGACTAAAACGCGGCGCAAAACGTCATAAAACAAATTATCTCCTGTAATTATTTTTAAGGCCGTAAAGTCATATAAATAAAAAGGGGTGTTGTTTTATGCCGACTGAATTTGACTATAACCCGGCGACGGGAAGAATTTACGCTCAGGCTTTCGCGCTTCACAGCAATGTACCTCAGGAACAAAAGCTGTTTTATTACGCGGACGGCGAGGATTGTACGAATTTTATAAGCCAGTGCGTCTGGGCGGCCTACGGCGGGTGGATTCCCGGTTTTTCTGAAAACATCATAAAAAGCAACAGTGATAGAATCCAAAAAGATGTGCGCCAGGTAAAAAGTATATGGTATGGTTCAAAGAGCAATATTGGCTCAAACCGCTGGTGCCGTGTTGAGGAATTTTTCAGTTATGTCACGGATTCGGGAAAGCCGTTCGGCCCTGCTGCAGACAAGGTAACAGAAGGTGACTGGAACAGCGTTGATCCAGGCGCGATCAAAGCGGGCGACGTAATTCAGATGGTCGTTTCGACATATACCCGGGATAGGTACGGCCACGGACTTTATGTAACGCAGGCAGGCGGCACATGGGATGATGTTCTGATATGCTGCCACACCGATGACAAGCTCGACGAACCAATGGGATGGTTTGCCCAATTCCCGGAGGTTTATACAAAAATGCGGGTTCTGAGGTTTAAAAGAGCAAATTTTCAAACCTGATTTTTATACATATATAAGGCTGCCCTTTGAAAATAATAATCAAAAGGCAGCCATATTTATTTGCGCAATTTCAGAAGTTGAGCCTACCGAACGACATAAGATCCATATCAGTTGCGTCACCGCCGAGATAAAGGTCGCGGATAATATCCGCGGCAAGCTGCGCAAAGACGATTCCGTTCGAGCCGGTGCAGATGTCATAGTAAACATTGGGATAACCGGGTCTTGAGCCGACATAAGGCAAGCCGTCGCCCGTATCACCGGAAGTGCCTGAAAAATAATATTCCGCAGTGATATCGTCAATTCCTGTCATCATTGAGAACAGCTTCTGTTCAAGCTCGTTATACTTGCATTGAACCGAAACGGGAGCTTTTATAAATTTAGCAAGCATACCGTTTTCATCAATATAGCGGCTGTCAAGCCCACCAATCAGAATACGGTTGTCCGGGAGAGTACGCAGATAAATATAAGGGTCGCCGTCATCTCTTATAATGCAGCGGTTGTACCAGCCTGAGAAGTCCTCAACAGGCGCTGTTACAACGCAGAAAGTAGTCTTTGGCTGAGCTATGCGTCCGGCGTCTTTAACCGCCGAAAGCCCTGTAGCATTTACCATTTTCTTTGCCCGGACCGTATGATTTGTTTTTGTCTCAAGGGTAATTCCGTCTAAATCCGGGGTTACCACTTCAACTGAAGTATTTTCATAAGCCCTCATTCCGAGCATTACCGCTTCGGAGATAAGAGCCTGGGTAAAGCGGTACGGATCAATTTCACCGGCCATTCCGGTTGTATAAATTCCGGCCTCGACGCGGAAAGAAAATAGTTCCGCAGCTTTTGTGCTGTCGAGGAATTCTACCGGAAACTCATGATGACGGCGCAGGAGGTATTCCTGCTTCATTGATTCGGTACCATATTCACAGGGTGTATAGTAAAAGCTGTCGCGCCTTGAAAAACCTACATTAGCGCCGAGGTCTTTAGTGATTTTTTCAATCTCATCAAGCCCTCGTATACACGCGCGATAGGTTCGTACAGCCTTTTCCAGCCCGATTAAATCCCTGAGGCTGGAAAGCTCATAATCAAAATCATATTGCAAAATTGAGGAGGAAGACCCAGTGCTCCCGAAACCGAACAAATCGGCGTCTAAAAGGACGGTGTCTATGCCGGCTTGTTGGAGCTGATATGCACACAATGCACCTGTTACTCCTCCGCCGACAATTGCTACCTCGCAGCTTATATCTTCAGAAAGATATGGATATTGATTCGGAATTTTTGCCGATGCTGTCCAATACGGGGCACCTGCAAGAGTTTGAGTCACTTAAATCACCGCCATAAGAAAATTTCAATTCTTCTTAGCTTATTTTGCTTTTATTGGCGGTGTTTATGCACTGAACAAATTTAATTCGATTCAATTTCTGCATTTTCCTTGTTATTTTCATTTTGTTTTTCATTGCTGTCGGGAGTATCCGGATTTTTGACCGCGTCTGCAGCTTTACTGCCGGAAGATAATTTTTCAATCATTTGAGTGTCCATTTCAAGAAGTTCTTTTACAGTCAGCCCTGTGTCGTTCAGGCGCATTACGGTGGCATCATTTTTTGGGGGC
>DATALE010000013.1:0-7577 GCA_036261235.1 Ruminiclostridium sp.
GGCGGAACTCTTGGAGGCATAATCGGTGATCTTCGCTGGTTTGGACTAAACGGGGTCGGAGCAGCACCAAACGCTGATTATGCAGCGACTATTCCGCATTTACTGTTTGTCATATTCCAGATGATGTTTGCAATTATAACACCTGCGCTGATTACAGGTTCAATAGCCGAGCGTATGCGTTTTTTTTCATTGTTTATTTTTATCGCACTCTGGTCACTTGTGGTTTATTATCCACTCGCACATATGATGTGGGGCACGGGCGGTTTGCTCCGAAACCTCGGTGCGGTTGACTTTGCAGGAGGAAACGTCGTACATATCAGTTCCGGTGTAAGCGGACTTGTCGCGGCGATTATGCTTGGAAAACGCCGGGGTTACGGAACGTCAAGTTATCATCCGCACAATATACCGTTTGTCGTACTTGGGGCGTCAATGCTCTGGTTTGGCTGGTTCGGCTTTAACGCTGGCAGTTCCCTCGGTGCCAACGGTCTCGCGGTTCAGGCATTTATTAATACGAACACATCGGCAGCCTGCGCTATGCTGTCATGGATGCTGATTGAAAAGATAAGAAATGGCAAACCAACAGTACTTGGTGCAGCAACCGGCGCGGTTATCGGTCTTGTCGCGATAACACCGGGCGCTGGTTTTGTACCTGTTTGGGCCTCAATAATCATTGGCGCGATGGTAAGCCCGATATGCTATTTTGCAATCACGGTTATTAAAGTTAAGTTCGGTTACGACGATTCGCTCGACGCATTCGGCTGTCATGGAATCGGCGGCATATGGGGCGGCATCGCAACAGGTTTGTTCGCACAGCATTCAATTAATTCGACGGCAAAATGGAACGGTCTTGTCTTTGGAGAATGGCACCTTTTCGCCGCACAGATTATAAGCGTTGCGGCAAGCATAGCAATCGCCGTTGTTGGTACTGTTATCTGCATGAGTATTGTAAAACTTATAAGCAAACCCCGTGTTTCCGCCCGTGAAGAAGCAGACGGGCTTGACACTTCTGAACACGGCGAGTCTGCTTATCCTTCATTCAACGGCTTGGATTAAATTAAATCTTAGTAAATTCAAAAGCATGGCGGCGGTACTTAACTCCTTGAAGCAGTACCACCGCCATGCTTTTGTTTTTCATTTAGGCAGCACCGCACAATTCATGGCTGCCGCCTTAGCCCTTATATTTGCATCTTTCCGCCATACTCCAAGACTTCAAATGTGGCATGTTTTTGCATTTATGGAAAGGATATAATGATAAACGTGATTTTTAAATAGAAAATTGATAAAGTAACAAATGAAATTGTGTTTGTTCGTTCGAATAATGAATGTGGAGTATTTAATTTAAGAGATGTAATAAACAGTTTAAAAGGTACAGTAAATAACCATACAGAAATACTTAATAACCATCTTTCGGTAATAAATAGTCAAAGCGATGCGCTTAATTGGCATAATACGGGTATGAATGCTAATATTACAAATTGGGTGGGACTTAATGTGACAATTAGTAACGTTTTTATAACAATTTTACTAAATATTACTAGTTATTAATGAAATATTGACAATTTATAATAATTGTTTTAATATATAGCAGAGGTGATAAAAATGTTACTTAAAACTGCTAAAAATAAAGTAATCGCAGGTGCAATTGGTTTAACGTTTATTGGAATTTGTGCGGTTACTGCTTTTGCTGTTTGTACGTCTTTATCTAATAATAATTCTTCAAATACCTCTACTAGTGTCAAAGGGGTTTCAGAGATTAAATCAAATTTAGGAAAGCCACAAATAAATCAAACAGAAAATAATAAAATAGGTCCTGTGATGAGTCCTTCTGATCAAAAAATTTCTAAAGCAGAATCTGTTAATAAAGACATATCTACGAAAGTTCAAGGAAACAATCCTCGTTAAATATTGATGTCTGTTTTAAAAAAGCCTTTTAAATTAAAATAATAACTTATATTGTTGACAAATTCCTCTATGCTTGAACTGCATCCCGTCAAGAGGACAGTGAAAAGATATAAAGATTTCCAGGACAGCAGTGCAAACTGCTGTCCGCTTTTTTATGCTGCAATGTATAGGTTATGCTTCTCCATGGAGTCAATATGCCGAGATTCCGCTGTACACGGCGAGTGTTGTAATAGCGGATGTAACGCTCAATCATCAAGATGAGTTCCTGCTTTCTGGCAAATCTCCGACCGTAATAGCGTTCACGTTTCAAAATACCCCAGAAGCCTTCCATAGAACCATTGTCAATGCAGTGTGCTACACGGGATATGCTTTGCATCATACCGGCCTTTTCGAGTTTGTGGTGGAATGTACGGTTTGTATACTGGAAACCTCGGTCACTGTGAAATAGAGGATGTGCGTCTGGATTTTCCTTAACAGCCTTATCAAAGGTCTTAAATACTAGAGGATTGTCGTTGTAATCACCAATGGCGAAGGATACGATGCGCCTGTCATAGAGGTCTAAAATAGCACTTAGATAAACTTTATGTACTTCTGTACCTTCATACCACTTGAATTCCGTCACATCGGTGAGCCATTTTTCATTTGGCTTTGAGGCATAAAACTGGCGGTCGAGAAGGTTTTCCGTAAGATACTGCGGACTCTTTGCCTGCCTTGTGCAGCCCTTATTGCTGTACTTGATGGTGGATTTTATGTCCTTTGCCCGGCAGATGCGAAGAACTCTTTTATCGTTGATATGGATACCCTGATCATGTCGCATATCATCATTGATGCGGCGGTAGCCTTTGTCCGGGCTTTTCATATGGATTTTCTCAACCTTCTCGGCAAGCTGCTCGTTCTCAGCAACTCTGTGGCTAAGCTTGTTGGATACCCACTTGTTATAGGCGGAACGAGCTACATGTAGCCGCTTGCAGGAAACTTCAATAGGATATCCCTCGTTCACATGACATTCTTTTATTGCTTTGTAAATATGGCCTTGCCTCACTTGCGAAAGACATCTCTCCTCTCTATCTCGTCCAATTTTTTTAAGAGGGTATTCTCCATTTCTGAAAGATACAGTTTGTGTTTGAGTTGCTCAATCTCAATTTGTGCTTGCTCTAATTCTGTGCGCGGCGTCTGGTTTATCTTTCTCCGCCCACGTCTATCCTGCAATCCGGATTCACCCATTTCCTCGAAATGTAGTGTCCAAGCCCGAATCTGCTGATAGCTTACGTTATACTTGAGCGCCAGTTCCCCATAGTTCTTGCCAGATGCAATGCATTCCCTGACTATTTTAATCCGCTCTTCCTGCGTTGTGATGCGACTTTTTTTTCATGTAGCTTCCGCCTCCTGATTGCTTAACAGAGTTGAAGTCTCCATGAGTATTATACATCTTTATCCAAGATCGGAGTTGTGTTCTTGAGCGAATCGCGTATTTTTCGCAGATGGCATGCTGACCACATCCGCCAGCTAGATATTCAAGGACTGCTTTCTTCTTTAATTCAGTGATGTAAACACGGTTCTTTTCTTTCGGCTCAAGGCCAAGCGTTCCCTCTCGGCGATAAATCCGTGCCCAATCCGTTATTACATCGTGAACAACTCCTGCTTGTCTGGCCGCTTTCTCCCGTGAGATTTTTCCTGCTGTATATTCTTGCGTGATTCTTGCCTTTTCCGCTATCCCTATTTTTCTCTTCCTTGACATAGCAATGCTCCCTTCATGTTCAACAGTGTTTTTCTTTTTCACTGTCTCTCATAAAGGGAGCATATCAGCTAATAGGTGGCTTACTTGTTTTTTTGTTAATAACGTGGCAATCTCTATAATAAAAAGGGTGTATTGGAATATGTTTGCATATAAGATTTTATATCTTTTGGGAAAGCAACCGCATAACCGTCTTGAGAAGATAATGAAGCAAGACATGGACTTGTCCCTTGAATTATTTAATTGTAGAAATTTAAAAATATTTTATTAGAGTTGACAAATTATCTCTGCTCTATTTTTATATCACGAGTATATTCAAGTATTGGCTGCGGTTTGTTGTGTCAGACGACAAATCTATCGGTGCGCAAGGAACATTTGGAATTATAATGTGCTGCCCTAGATTTCTTATTGTCGGACAATCGGATTTGTGTCGTCTATATGGAACTTTGTATAGACCCCGTATGTACCTGCCAAAGCAATTATCATTGCTGTAAGACTGCTTGTCTGAACTCCGATAAAAGGCACGTCTGTGAATCCGTGAACAAATGCGGCTGCAAGAACGGCCAATACCAGCGCGCATGTCTTGTTTGTTTTAAGGTTCTTGATTAAATCACGAACCACCAATATTCCGAATACAATAAGAATCAGCGTTCCAACTCCACCGAAATTTATGAGAAGGTCAAGAATGAAATCATGGGCATGCGCGTCATGAGCCCTGCCGCTGCTAAGCGCGTAATAAGCAAACATACCATGTCCGAAAACCGGGTTTTCCCTGATGTAGCCCATCGCTGTTTTCCATATCAGGAACCTTAGTGACTTGTCACTGCTGAAAGCTGAATATCTCGGAAATATGACTTGCGGAAGTAAAAATACAATTAATGCGGCGGCAGCGCCAATAAACGCTGTGACAATAAGATGTCTGTACTTTTTAAGGCACACCATAAGAATTATAATACCAACAGCTGTTGCCGTCCACGCTGATCGGCAGCCGGAAGCCGCAATACCTGCTATATTCGCCGCAATTGAGAGAAAATACATGGGCTTTGGACCTGATTTATAGATTGCGTAAACCATTACAACAATCGTGAGTTCACAAAAATAGCCGTAAAAATTAGCATTAAGGAAAAGCGAAACAGAGCGGAAGCCCGTATTGGGATATTTTTGTATCAGTGCTATGACAGCGGTTACGATACTGCTCAGCGCCACTGTATTTATTATATAACCGCGTATATCCTCTGTCATCATATATTGAGCGTAAATTGAAAATAAGTACAGAATAAAAAATAAAAGCAGAATAAATATTCCGAGATAGTTCCTGAAAAATATGCCTGTAATTATTGCGGGAATCATTAATAATACGGGATATATCATATGCGGGGCGCCGAGTATCTTTTTAAAAGAATATTTGCGTACAGCATAGATAAGCGCGATAAGCTGGACAATCACGCATGCGTAGAATGTAAAAAATATTGACAGTGTGCAAAGGAACATAACCAAGCCGTCGTTTCCTGTTTTCGCATATGCCTTTTTTATATAGTCAATCAAAAATATGCCTCCAATTAAATTTTTAAAATCAATACTGAACGTGATAATTATAGCAAAAGAGCAAAACTATAGCAATACAGGCATGAACTTTGTTGACGGACTTTAATTAGAATTATATAATTAAAGAGTTAAAAAATTCATGGAGGCACTTCATGATTAAAAAGCTTACAGCGGTAATTATTGCAGTAATAGTATCGTCATCAGTTATTTCAGGATGCCATAAATCTGAATCCTATTCTGGAAAAAAGGCTAACAAAGCTCTGACGATAGCGTATGACAACAGCAAATATGGTGACACCTGGATAAAAAGTATTACTGCCGAATATAAAAAAATCAATAAAGACACAGAAATCAAACTGGTTTCTGACTCAAATTTAACTCAGAAGGCTGCTAACATTTTAAAAAGCGACGGCAATGACATTCCGGATGTTATGTTCATATCCGAAACAAACTGGCAGTACTGGGCTTCAAAAAATTATCTTTACGATTTGACGGATTTATATAACACCGAAATTGACAGTAAAAAAACATTACCGCAAAAAATAAAACCAGAATATCTCAACCACTGCAAATATAATGGAAATTACTATATTGTTCCCTGGGACACCGGAGTTGCGGGTTTTGTTTATAACAAAACCATGTTCGAGGCCCATAACTGGCAGGTGCCAACAACGATGCAGGATTTTTTTCCCCTTCTTGAGCAAATTAAGGCTGCGGGGATAATTCCTGTGGCCTGGGATGGAAGCGATATAGGCGACTGGAATTACGCTGTCAGGACATGGTGGGCGCAAAGCGAAGGCCGTGATAATATGAACAGTTACCTTGCTTTGCAGTCTCCTGAAGTTTATTTGCAAAATGGGCGAACGGAATCTTTAAAGCTATTTGAACGTTTAACGACTGATTATACTAATAATATAGATGATGTTTTAAACTCAGATTCAAATAAAGCTGAGCGGTTATTCTATAACTCGAAAGCTGCAATGCTGCTTGGTGGTTCATGGACAGAAGCAAATACCGCACGCATTATTCCGAAAGACTTCAGTATCGGAATAATGAATTTTCCGGCAATTGATAACGCTAAAAACCCGAATATCAATGTATCGGTATCTGGCGGCTTTGCCGCGATTCCAATAAAATCAGGCAATAAAACACTGGCAAAAGATTTTTTGCGGTTCACTTCAACCGATACGATGCTGGAGCTTTACGCAAAAACAACCTCATCTCCAAGACCGTTTGATTTTAATTTTAAAAACACTTCAGGCCTCAGCGATTTTGGCTTGGATGTTATGAATATTTGGGATAACGGCAATTTCTATATGATTTCCGACAATCCGCTGTATTACAACAATTTTGGGGATTGGCCGAACGGCAACGCAACTCTTTTGCAGATTTTTTCCGGTCAGCTGTCCCCAGAAGAAGCAGTAAAAGAAAATTATGACTATGTTAAATCAAATTGGAAATGAGTACAACGTTTTATTCTGGCATTACAGTACATACAAAAGGGGCCGCAGTTGCAGCCCCTTTTATTTGACTTTAAAGCAAGTTCCATGACAGACGGATATAAATTACGGTTAAATTCCCATATAATTTCTTTCATTGTTTATCAATCACAATCACCGTATAATACAAAAGGCGCCCAATAATAAAAATCATCGAATTTATCTTTTAACTTTATTACTGCTTTTTGATAAGCACGGGCTTTTGTGTCCCCATTTATAAAGCTGCCGTAAAATTCGCTCATAAAAATTTCTGTGGGTTCAGCGTAGGCTTTCCACAGGCTGACAAGCACCGAATCCGCTCCCGCATAAAGGAAAGCTCGTGTCAGCCCCACAAGTTCATCGCCGTTTGTCCTTTTGTTTGTCCCGGTGTCACAAGCGCTTAATGTTACGATTTCAGCATCCAATTTGAAATTAAAGATATCCCTTGAAGCCAAAATACCGTCATGAAGGAGCAAACCCGATGAAAGCGGGTCTTTCTCGTTATAGCAACCGTGGCAGGAAAAATGTATAATGCCTTTATGTTTTAAGTAATCGTAAATTTTATTCTTGCAAGCTTTTTCTTCCGAAATCAGTTCCCCTTTGATAATTTCAGAAACTTGTTCGGCTTCTTTTACAAAACCAACCCCTATTGAGATATTTTTTAAATCTGATTTTTTGTTTCTTCTTTGGTATTTTAAAACTGACGTGCTTGAATCATAGACTACAGGATTATTTTCAATTAAGGATCTACCGTTTAACATCAGCATATGCAGCGGATAATTATACAATATTTCTTGAGGAATCAAATAGACAATATCGCTGTTGTGAATATATCTGGCTGACGGTTCAATCAGATATTTGCTGATTTCTGTTATATTATCATGCCAGACGCTGTTTATTTATTTGTTATTTCGACA
>DATALE010000139.1:0-4521 GCA_036261235.1 Ruminiclostridium sp.
TGAAAGTTAACGATGAGGTCGGCAATCCTATTGAAATAGCCGCAGTCATTGTCTGGAAAATAAGTGATACCTATAAAGCGTCGTACGACGTTGAGAATTACGATTCTTTCGTGAAGGTTCAGAGCGAGTCGGCGGTAAGGCATCTTGCAAATCTCTATCCTTATGATTTCAGTGAAAATAACGAAACTCTATCCAATATTACTCTCCGTGGAAATACGGAAGAAGTAGCCGAAGCACTCAAAAACGAGCTTGAGGAACGTGTTGGAAAAGCCGGAGTTGAAATTGAAGAGGCCCGCATTTCCCACCTTGCATACGCCCCGGAAATCGCCGCAGCAATGCTTCAGCGTCAGCAAGCGTCAGCAGTTATCGCCGCCCGTCAGATGATTGTTGAAGGCGCTGTCGGAATGGTTGAAATGGCGATTGACAAACTAAGTGAAAAAGGCGTTGTCGAACTTGATGAGGAAAGGGCAAAAAATGCGATAGCAAGAACCAGTGACAGAACTGCAAAGAACAAATAGAGCCAACCGGCTCTAACTGTGATTTCTTTTTCATTTTGCGTTTTAGAAGCCATAATAACAACCTCCGCAATACTTTTATTTGTGATATTAAAATGATATCACAATGATTTATATTTGTAAAGCTATATTACAGGATATCTTTAAATTTTTTGTAAACATGGATTTGAATTCCGTGCACAAAACCGGAAAATAGGTTATAATAAAGAAGAACGAAAATCACAGCATATGGAGAATTATTATGAATGAGTTTATAAACAACATAATATCACAGCTGCATATGTTTCCGATATGGGGAATTGTGCTTTTCTGCTTTTTGTCGGCCTGTATCCAACAGGTATTTCCGCCTTATCCATCTGAAGTATTGCTGCTTATTCTCGGCGGACTTGCCGTTTCGAAGGTTATCGCAGGCCCCGCCGCGATAATACCATACATAATCGGGACTATTATCTCAAGCCTTGCAGTATTTTATTTGTCACGCAAAATAGGAAAACCTGTTTTGAAAAATAAATTTGTAAGAAAAATTTTCCCAAAGCGAAACCAAAGGGTCGCAGGGCTTTATATGCGGAAATATGGAACACCCGCGCTCGCAATCTGCAAGTTTCTTCCGGGGGTCAACACAGTTATCCTTATTGTCGGCGGGGTTATGGGTTTAAAAGGTCTTATTCCATCGCTCGCTATTGTTATCGCCGGAATAATCGAAAATGCGGTTTATTATTTTGCAGGCATGGCGATTGGCAACAATCTGCCGTCGCTTTATGGCTTTTCAAAGCAATTTTCACTCGGGACGGCAATTGTTGCGGGAATTTTAATAGCTTTATTTATACTTTTTAAATTCAGAAACAAAATTTTTAAAAAAGCTCGGGGAATCAGCCGCTGATTTCCAAAAATTTATTGATTTATTAATCCTGTTTAAGCAAAAGCTATAATGCCGCGCGTGACACTTCTTCTGGGGGTGGCGGCATGGGCGAAATTGCTGAATTAAAAAAAAGCCCGTTAAAACACGGGCTTTTCTGTTTTTCGCTGGCATTTGTTTTGGCGGTTGTTCCGGTTTCCGCCGCCGGCAGTTTAAGGGTTGAAAAAGTATCGGAATCTGTTTCGGTGCCGTCCCTTAACTGCCGGGTTTCCTATCCTCATATTGACGGAATAAGCAACTTAAGCAGGCAGGAAAGACTGAATGTTGCCTTAAAAGAAAGTGCAAAGACCGTTGAAACTAAAGCACGGTACGACGCGAAATTCGGAAACGTTAACGCTGACGTGGATTTTATTGTAACGCGCAATAACAACAGTATTATGAGCCTTGTTGTCAAAGGCAAAATAAGTTCCGGAAAAAGTGAAAGTTTGTCTCAGACAGGTTTGACCATAGATACGGTTACCGGACGGCGTTATCTGTTGGCAGATTTATTCATTGATAATGCCGATTATGTCGAAACTCTGAGCAATCAGATCAAAACACAAATAGCACGGTCAGGACTTGACAAAAGACAGGTAAAAGAATTTAAAAGAATAAGTGAGAACGAGGATTTTTACCTGACGTCCGACTCCGTTATCGTGTTTTTTGAACAAGGTGAATATTTCAGCAGTGATTGTGCGGTCAGGGAGTTTGCTATACCGCTTGAGACTCTCGCCGGGATCTTGAAACCGCAGGTTAGATTGGCATAACGCGGTTTTTTGAACCTTTGAAAAAAAGAATAGCGCGCGGCTTTGCCCCTCCGGAATATTTTCCGGAGGGGTGAATTTTATATAATCAAAAAACAGGTTACGGCAGGGACAGAAAATACATAGTATAATATAAATACTGTTAAAGGCGGGTCAAAAATATGATTATAAGCCCTTCGGGAACGATTCCCTGTGTTATGAAGCCGGGTGACGATTTGAATTCGGTTGCAAAAATGTATCATACGACTGCCGGCGCGATAAAATCTGTCAATCCATACATAGATTTAAATATACTTGACGCCCCGCAAGTTGTTTACATACCCGTTGACTATTATTATAAAACGGCAGGCAGAAAAAGTATGCAGAATACAGGGCGTGAAGAACAAGTCAAAAATCTTATCAGAATGCTTTGGGAACAGCACGTTTTCTGGACAAGGCTCGTCATAATTAGTATGGTGTTCGGACTGCCTGATACCAAACTTGTAACTGACAGGCTGCTGCGCAACCCGGATGATTTTGCCGCAGCCTTAAAACCGTTTTACGGCGAAGAAACGGCCGCAAAATTCGCAGATTTACTGAAAAATCACCTGACGATAGCGGCGGAACTCGTTTCGTCTGCCAAAGCCGGCAACACCGCGGCGGCCGAAGATGCTGAAAGGCGCTGGTATTCAAATGCTGACGAGATAGCTGATTTTCTTGCGGCTATCAATCCGTTCTGGTCGGCGGAGGAATGGAGAAGCATGCTTCATGAACACCTTAAAATGACAAAAGATGAGGCTGTCGACTTTTTAACTCAAGAGTTTGAAAACAGTATTACCCAGTTTGACGATATTGAGAAAGAAGCGCTCGAGATGGCAGATGTGATGTCTAACGGCGTTATAAGACAATTTTCTATATAAAATTATCGAGAATCAATCTTCTGTTGAATTAAAGAGTGATTCTTATTTTTCATCTGATTTTCTTTACCGGATGTCGTAAAACAGTCCTGAGCTTTTGAGGAGCAACCTTCCTCGGGTCGCCGAGATAAATTTCATGATGGCGGCGCCTGTCGTTTATGTCATTTTCATAACCGTTTTCAAGTATATGCTTTTCCATTTGTTCGATTGATGCGGGTTCGCTGTCATAAGGCCCTATGTGCATCATCTGGACGCAAAGCCCTTCTTCCAACGTAACGAATCTCGCTTTTGAAACGTTAAGTCCGGGCTTTTTCTTTTGAAGCTGTGATACTGCCCACTCAAAAACGCTGTCTGTTACAAAATCCGGTTGGCGTATCATTGATGTCCAGCAAAACTGCGATTTATCTTTAAGTTTCCTGCCGTCAAATAAATCGTTTTCGAACCACCACAGCCCTTCGAGCGGCGGGACGACATACTCGAAATATCCGGTTGGCTGCTGGCCGCTCATTTTACTCATTTTTATTGTAAAAGTGAGTCCGTATAGTATATTCATTGCTTCTTTATACTCTCCGACTTCATCATTCGGGTCTCCTTTTCCGTCAACCATGATGAAATCCATTGGAGGCACGTTGATAATCACCGGTTTTTGTTTCGGAATATATAAATCCTTATATGCCTTTTTAAAATCAAATTTGTCAGCCAAGTTAATTTCTCCTTTGCCTATATACGAATGGTGGTTTCAAGGGCTATGTATTTTTGTCTCCCATTTAATTTACACAATATTATAAAATAACAGAAAGCGGAAGTAAAGGTAAAAGTTATTGTGAAATTGAAACTATGACATGTAGGTTGAATTTCAAATTTTAATCTGGTATAATTTTACTGGTCAGGAGGGCGGAGAGTGGATATAAAGAAGACTGGTTATTTTAAAGCCATTTGCGGCTTTGCGTTACTCTGTCAGTTAACGGCCTTCGGATTGGAAATGCTTCCGGACGCGGTGATGCTTCCTTTTGCGTCGGGACCGAATAAGTGGGTAACTAAAACTTTTTCCTATTTTAGTCTTACACCATTTGGGTATGCAGAGTATTTTCCACTTCTTACAGGTGCTTTGACATTTACAGTCATAGTTTTTTCCGCTATTTTACTGCTGAAAAAAAACAGAGATTCAAAGCTTCGAAAAACAGCTTTTTTATGCAGCATAATTGCTTTTATACTGTCCGCTATACCATTGTTCAAGTATGGTACGGTATACTTCTCAATATTAAATTACACAATCTCAGCGCTGATGTTAATATCCGCTGTCTCACTGGCTTTAGCTAACCGTTATACAGAGAAACGTAGATACTGATTTTACATATAACACTCTGATTTAATAATATTAAAATCAAGCGTCTTAGGGGTTGTATACATATAACATAATAAATATTTAATACTTATTCCAAATTAAAAGT
>DATALE010000207.1:0-2124 GCA_036261235.1 Ruminiclostridium sp.
TCCGCAGGCTCAAATACAAAACCCAGGTGTTTCTTTCACCGGAGGGCGACCATTATCGGACAAGGCTTACGCATACACTTGAAGTGTCCCAGATTGCCAGAACGATTGCGAGGGCGCTTCGTATAAATGAGGATTTGACCGAAGCCATAGCGCTTGCACACGATATCGGGCATACTCCATTCGGTCATGCGGGCGAACGTGCGCTGAACAGCGTCTGTCCGGGCGGATTTACCCATTATCAGCAAAGCCTCCGAGTTGTTGACCTTTTAGAGCGGGGCGGACAGGGGCTGAATCTGACTTTTGAAGTAAGAAACGGTATCGAACGGCATACGACAGGTGAATTGCCCTGCTCAGCCGAAGGCAGAGTTGTCAGAATCTCCGACAGAATCGCCTATATCAATCATGATATTGATGACGCGATAAGGGGCGGAGTCCTGACACAGAACGACCTCCCGTGGGACGCGCAGTATATACTTGGGCGGACTCACTCTCAGAGAATAAATACGCTGATTACTGATCTTGTGGACAATTCCAAGGATGGGGAAATTAAAATGTCGCCGCCTGTCAAAGAGGCTTTTGACAAGCTTCATGAATTTATGTTTGAAAGCGTATATACCAATCCCGCTGCGAAAGGCGAAGAGGGAAAAGCTGAAAATGTTGTCGAGCAGCTTTATAAATATTTTTGCAGCCATCCGGAAGCCCTGCATGAGGAATACAAGGGAATCGTGAAATCAGACGGGCTTTCAAAAGCAGTTTGCGATTATATCGCCGGAATGACTGATAGATACGCGGTGCAGATTTATTCGGAGCTTTTTGTTCCACAAACGTGGAAAAAATCATAATTAGGTATAAAATTAATATTTCGGCTGAAAATAATGGTAATTGAAAGGAGCACAACGTGGCGTTTTCCGATTCTTTTTTGCAGGAACTGAAATACCGCGCCGATATGGCAACAGTTGCCCAAAGGTATGTGAACCTGCGCAAGAGCGGCAGGGGATACGTTGGACTTTGCCCCTTTCACAGCGAAAAAAGCCCCTCATTTTATGTTTTTGAGGATACACAGAGTTTCTATTGCTTCGGCTGTGGCGCGGGGGGAGACGTCATCACCTTTATACGCCGGATCGAGAACCTTGATTACGTTGACGCGATTAAAAACCTTGCGGGACAGTTCGGATTGGACGTTCCCGAAGAAGGCGTGGACGACTCGGCTTCCCGTTTGCGCAAAAGAATACTCGAAATGAACCGCGAGGCCGCGAAGTTTTATTATGCCTGTCTAAAGTCGCCGGACGGGGAACCCGGGCGCAAATACTTTAAAAAACGTCAGCTTCTGCCTTCAACAATAAAAGGTTTCGGTCTGGGGTACGCGCCCGCAAAATGGGACGCTCTCAAAAGCCACCTGAAATCGCTTGGCTTTGACGAGGAAGAAATGAAGGCGGCGTCGCTTATCAACGAAAAAGACGGCCACAGCTACGATAAGTTCCGGAATCGTGTGATGTTTCCCATTATTGATTTGCAGGGAAGCGTAATCGCGTTCGGGGGAAGGGTGCTTGACGATTCCACGCCAAAATACCTCAATTCTTCCGACACGCCGGTTTTCAAAAAAAGCAGAGGGCTTTACGCGCTTAATTTTGCAAAAGGCAGCGCGGACGGCACTCTTATTCTCTGCGAAGGTTATATGGATGTTATTGCCCTTCATCAGGCGGGGTTTAAGAACGCCGTTGCAACGCTGGGCACCGCGCTTACACCTGAGCAGTCAAGACTGATGTCACGTTATGCAAAAGATGTTGTTGTTTCATATGATTCTGACGAGCCGGGGCAAAAGGCGGCTCAAAGGGCAATCGGACTTCTGACCCAGGCAGGAATAAACGTGCGCGTTTTGCGCATTGAGGGAGGAAAAGACCCTGACGAGTTCATAAAAACACACGGCGCCGACAAATTCAGGATAATGCTGAAGAAAAGCGGCAGTCATATCGAATACAGGATAGAAAAAGCCAAGGCAAAATATGATCTAAACATACCCGAACAGAAAATTGAATTTTTAAAAGAAGCAAAAAATGTGCTTGCCTCCGTGGAAAGCGCCGTCGAGCGTGAAGTTTATGCGGGGAAGATTGCGCAGGAACTTGA
>DATALE010000208.1:0-1681 GCA_036261235.1 Ruminiclostridium sp.
GAAGGCTGAAATTCCTGAAGTCATGTTCGAACATGCTATTGACAGCATAGTAAATGATTTTGACTATCGTCTGCAGATGCAGGGTATGAACATAAAAACATATCTGCAATATACAGGTATGGAAATGGACGCTTTCCGCAAAACATTCCGTGAGCAGGCAGAGCGTCAGGTAAAAATTCGTCTTGCACTTGAAAAAATTGCGGAATTGGAAAAGTTTGAAGCCACCGAAGAAGATCTCAATGCTGAGTACAAGAAGATTGCAGAACAGTATAGCCTTGAAGCCGACAAAGTAAAGGATATGCTTAAAGGTGAAGACCTCAAAAAAGACATTACTGTCAACAAAGCAATCGACTTAATTCATGACAACGCGGAAATTACTGAAGAAGCTGCGGTTGAAGAACCTCATGATCATGATCACGGCGAAAAGCACGAATAATTTATTTTAAAAGTGCGTATTATTAGTTTTATATGTCAATAATTTTTTTACATTTCAATTGCAAGGAGTGATTTAAATGAGTCTCGTACCTATGGTAATCGAACAAACAAACAGGGGAGAACGTTCATACGATATATTTTCAAGACTGCTGAATGACCGTATTGTAATGCTTTCAGAAGAAATCAACGATGCCAGTGCAAGTATCGTTGTTGCACAGCTTTTATTCCTTGAAGGCCAGGATCCAGACAAGGATATCCAATTATATATAAACAGCCCCGGCGGTTCGATAACTTCCGGAATGGCTATTTTCGATACGATGCAGTATATAAAATGCGACGTTTCGACAATCTGTGTCGGAATGGCTGCCAGTATGGCCTCATTTCTCCTTGCGGCGGGCGCAAAAGGCAAACGTTTTGCACTTCCGAACAGTGAAGTAATGATTCATCAGCCGCTTGGTGGTGCACAGGGTCAGGCGACTGACATAAAGATTCACGCAGAGCATATAATAAGAATTCGCTCTAAAATGAATAAATTGTATTCTGAATTTACTGGTAAGCCGATTGAAGTCATAGAACGCGATACCGAACGCGATAACTTCCTGACGGCTGAAGAAGCAGCTGAGTATGGTCTCGTTGATAAGGTGATATATAAGAGATAGGTCGGGTGATTTATGGCTAAATTTGAAGACCGAAGGGTTTTAAAATGTTCTTTTTGCGGAAAAACACAGGATCAGGTAAAGAGACTGATTGCCGGACCAGGTGTCTATATATGCAACGAGTGCATTGAACTTTGTTTGAGTATTCTTGAGGACGAAAATGTTGTTGATCGTCCGCAGCCTTCTAAAGAGGATAAAACAATTACCCTTTCTCGTCCGGCTGAAATGAAAAAGATACTTGATGAATATGTCATAGGACAGGATGATGCAAAGGTATCGCTGTGTGTTGCCGTATATAATCATTACAAAAGGATCTTTTTCGGTGATACCGGAGACGTCGATTTGCAGAAAAGTAATATATTACTTTTGGGGCCAACCGGCGTTGGAAAAACATTGCTTGCGCAGACACTCGCAAAAATGCTGAACGTACCTTTTGCAATTGCGGACGCGACAACACTTACAGAAGCCGGATATGTCGGTGAAGATGTGGAAAATATCCTGCTCCGTCTTATTCAGGCCGCTGATTATGATGTTGAAAGAGCCGAAAAGGGCATCATTTATATTGATGAAGTCGATAAGATAGCCAGAAA
>DATALE010000225.1:0-3362 GCA_036261235.1 Ruminiclostridium sp.
CAGCGTGTGGCAAGCGAACGATATCGTTGATAGCCGCAGGATCGGTGATATTTTTTACATAGGGCTGCATGAATGCCGACTTGGACAAGATCTTGACAAGACAATCGACAGTCTCAAATATGCTGTCGGTAACGGCGTTACCCGAGTTATCATGGATGTGCGAAATAACCCGGGGGGGGGACTCTACTGCTTCTTGCCGCGATAGGAATGCAACCTCCGATATATGGCGTGTACGCGCGTAAATCGTCGCTTTCCATGGTGCGGAACAACGGGATGGTTGACTGGAACGCCAATACCAAACCCAATCTCAGTATGGCTAAAACAAATTCACACATTTCATTGGTTGTTTTGACGAATGAATTTACTTATAGTTCGGCTACTATGCTGGCCGTTTTCGCACAGGATGGCAAACTGGGAACAGTCATTGGCTATCCGAGCGCCAACAGTCCAAGCTGTTATGGGGACGTACTTTCCTTTCAACTCAAGAATAGCGGGACGAAAGGACAAGTCTCTTTCAAACGCTGGCTGCGTCCGAACGCCAACGCGGACCAGCGTATGCTCCATCCGGACATCCTCGTACCGATCGGCGGGGATGCACTGCAAACGGCAATCAAATTTTTGGATCACCAATAGACCCATCTACCCGCTGATAGGCTCCGGAATTTTAGAACAGTGGATGCAGCTTCTCATTGTAGATATTCTTTCGATGATTATTTATATGAGGTGAAATTATGCAGTTCTATGAATTTGGGAAGAAAAATGCAAAGACTGTTATGTTCATTCACGGAAATCTTATGACCTGGAGGCAATTTTCTGATATTTACCCTTTGCTGGAAAATGAATACCATGTTATCATAGTAGGCTTGGATGGATTTGACGAAAAGGAAAATACAATATATCCCGGATTTGAAGAAGAAGCAAACCGCCTTTCAACTTATATAAAAGAGGAACTGAATGGCAGCCTTGACATTCTATTCGGCGAGTCCCTTGGCAGTGGACCCTCGGTATTTCTTGCAAAGGACGACAGCGTACCAATTGGACGCATGGTATTAAGTGGCCCTGAATATATGAATTACGGCATATTTAATAGACCGCTGATTAAAATAATGCCGAAAAAATCTGTTAAGATAATAAACAGTTTAAAAGGCGAAAATCCTAAAGTGCCGTTTTATCTTAAAAAAGTGCTTGTTCGTGATGAAAACGGTATGAAGAAAATTTTGAAAAAAATGAGCCTTTGCGCAACCGAAGATTCCATTAAAGCGACATGGGAATGGGGATTGAATATGTATTCCATTCTTAAAAATTGGCCCCCGCAAACCACAACCAGAGTATCCGTTTGGTATGGGGAGCATGAACATAATATGAAAAAGGCGCTGAAAGAACTGCATAGACTCTATCCTGATATGCAGGAAAATTGCTTTGCCGGATTTGGACATGGAGAAATTATTGATAATCCGAGCCGTTTGGTTGATGAGCTAAATAAATTTGCAGCAGAATGATTTGTTGCTTGAAATGCAGATGATGAGCAAACTGAGCAACTTGCATAACTTCCCAAAGCACAGCTTGAATTGACAGAAAGCAAACATTACGTGATGAAAGTCGTGAGGTGAAGAAACAGTGACAAACAAAAAAATCATAATACAATTTACGATGCTGACATTTTGCATTGCCTATCTTATGTCTGGTACTCTGATTGTTCTTGGTCAATTCGGATTTTCAGTTCAATCTACGATTCAATCTTCGGTTCAATCGTTACAGCGCTTATTAACGAATATTCCTTTTGCAATCTATATTTTGTCACCCGCTATTGCTTCATATATCATTCTGAGGAAAAACAATAAAATAGCAGATTTTAAGGAGTGGTTGAAAACTGTTTTTTATGCAAAAAATAACATATCTCTCTATTTGTTCGTTGTTGCAGGGCTTGCACTGTACTTTTTGATACATCTTGCAGTTTCAGGCCGCACAGAAAGGGTGTATCCCTTTTATATGTTCTTCCTTAACCTGCCTGGTAATCTTATTATCGGCGGCTTGGAGGAAGCTGGCTGGATGTACATATTGCAGCCGGAGCTTGACAAAAAATATGGCTTTATTTTGTCTTCTGTTTCGTTTGGAATTATTTGGCTTTTATGGCATATCCCTCTCTTCTTTATTCCGGGAACGAGTCACTACGAGGGACTCATTGACTTTTGGATGTTTGCAGTTCAACTCATTTCGTTTCGGTTTTTATACGGGGCAATCTACAAAATATCAGGCAAAGGCCGTGTGTTTATGTGCGTATTATGCCACACCATGTTCAATGCGGCATCCAACGCCTTTAACATCCTGCCTATGACTTGGGCGGGAACCATTGCCGCGAATGCTGTGATTGTTCTTATTTCAGTTGTAACCGTAATATACGACAAAAAGAGCAGGCAAATAGTATAAGCAAAATGCGTCAGTTCCCTCGTGAAAATATTAAATTATGCAAGCTGGCACCGTTTTTTATACGGTGTCAGTTTTGTTTTAAACTGAATTTGGTGATAATCATAGAGCTTACTCTAAAGATTTTCGCGGTGTGGCGTTCAATCCGGCGGGAATTTCAGGCTTTCAGAAAGGGCTCTTCTTATCTGCTTGTTACACATTTTCTGATTCCTATAAAGAGGTCAATCATGGGAAAGCTATTCCAATGATATTAACAGAATCTTAATGCCTGAGGCCAAACCCTAACAGCATTCTTATGATTCCAATGTTATACTGTCAAAGAAACGGAGGAATATAAATGCAGGCCATAGTCGGAATAGCAGCCCTTATTTTCGGAGCGCTGCTGGTTTATCTGGTTACGATTCTTTTTAGGAGCGATAAAACATGAACGAAGAAATATTACAGACGGTTCTGTACCTTGTTTTAGCGGTGGCTTTTGCTGTTCCGCTTGGTAGGTATATCGCAAGGGTAATGAACGGGGAAAAGGTCTTTTTATCTCGGTTAATGGAACCGGCGGAAGGCTTATTGTATCAATCATTGAAAATCGACCGGAATGAGCAGATGACTTGGAAAAAGTATGCGGCAGCCGTTCTGGTCTTTAATCTGTTCGGGCTTATTCTTGTCTTTTTGCTGAATCTACTGCAGGGGGTTCTGCCGCCGCTGAATCCTCAGCATTTCGGGTCCGTACCGTGGCATCAGGCGTTCAACAACGCCGTAAGCTTTGTCACCAATACAAACTGGCAGTCCTATTCCGGGGAAAATTCCATGAGCTATCTTACCCAGATGCTTGCCTTTACGGTGCAGAACTTCCTGTCGGCGGCAACCGGAATCGCCGTGTTGTTTGTCCTGATCCGCGGATTCGTGAAGGTGCAGGAAACCGGGCTGGGAAGCTTCTGGAC
>DATALE010000227.1:0-8322 GCA_036261235.1 Ruminiclostridium sp.
TGATGAGATTATTCTAATCCAATTTGGTGGCATTTGCAACCAGCCGTTGACACGCGGCAATTCTTGTGCTATATTAAACAAGTGGCATTTGCCACCTGTTTAATAACCTATTCGTACAAAGGAGCATTGCTTATATGGAGAGTCCATTTAAATCCATTTCTATTTTGTACAGGAAATCACACATCTGGCTCAACGACGGTTGTGCGCAATATGACCTTACGGCCGCGCAGGCTGTTGTAATCTTAATCGTTTGCGATTTCGAAGTGCTGACACAGGATGATATTACAAAGCGGCTCGGGCTTGACAAAAGTGTAATTGCAAAGACAGTGACAAAACTGGAGGAAATCGGATTTTTGGTTCGTACTACCAATGTAAAGGACAAACGAACCTACGATATCCGCCCAACAGAAAAGGCTTGGGAAGTATATCCGTTTGTGAAAGAACAAATAGAAGTGTGTTTTCAGCATATGACTCAGCAAATGACAGATACTGAACGAGCGGAATTTAAACGGCTTCTGTTATTGGCTGCAGAAGCATCTATCGCACCGGATGATTAATCAGCAACTCCGAATTTATTTGATAGTTGACTTATAAGTGTCAAATTACAACTTGTCTATGAACTTAAACACAAAATAAAACAAGGCACCTTACTCTTAAATCACGTAAGGTGCCTTGCTGCATCGGACTTGAATTCCACAGTGAATTTGTCCGCGGCAACTTGTTTGCCGTTGTAGACTGTGACCTTTTCAATCAGCCGCCGAACGAGCGGCTCGTCGTATTCCTTCAAGGCGGCGGGCTGTTCCCGCAGAAAAGCGTCCATGTCGGCAATCCGTTTTTTCAGTTCATCCCGCCCGGCGCTTTCTGCTTGAATCTTCTGCTTATCCTCACGCAGATGGTAAATCCCGTCGGCAAGTATTTCTTGAATTTTTGTATAATACCGCTTTCCGTCATAGCTTAACTGTATTAACACTTTTTTAAGCTCCGAATAGAATATAATACTAATTCCAAATAAACTTAAGGCAAGAATTTTTAATTTGGAATAAGTATTAGTGATTATATTGAAGGAGGTTTGGAAAGTGAGAGAACTCAGTCCTCAAAAAGTATTTGTGCAATATCGGGATATAATGAAGCCATATGAGCCTGTTATCAGCAGAAAATATACTATTACCCATTCGGATACAACCGCAGAGCTATTTGTGTTTATTGCAGAAAACGTTGCTGAAGATCAAATTACCAAAGTGCGTGACGATGTAAGAATTGCTTGGGAGCAAAATGAAAAAGGACTTGCTTTAATTGGCTCAGTGATTGTGGCTGGTAAAGGTGTAATAGGAAGTGCTTCTATTAGAAATAAGATTTTCTATAACGAAATGCCTACCGCGCTGCAAGCCTTACGCCAAGCTGACAGATTTTTATTTGACAAAGAGCCGTATCTTGACAACTCACCGGTATTTATTCACTTTATCTCAAGTAAGCCTGCATATGACAAAACATATAGTTTTGGAGTTATTGGCAGCTATAAGTAAATAATTATTTGCAACTCTGATTGGAATACATATATATTTGTAGTATGACGAGCAATGCATCCTAAGTATTATCCTTCCACATTCACAGTCACGCCGGATTTGAATTCTACAGAATCTTATCAAATGATGGCAGGCTATATATTAAGGAGCCGCAAAGAGGAAATGACGGTATGCCTGTATCTTGCATTGTTGATTTAATAAAAAGCAATGGCTTTTGTGAAAAAAGTTCAAAAGCAGCGGCGAATACATGCAGCACAGTATATAAAATACGTTCTGTTTAATCTCATATTTTAGTTACTATAAACATGGCACACTTGCGATATAATTCCGTAGAGTGCTTCGCTCATTTTAAAATATTTTTGTTGATTTTTTGAACAAAGAATGATAATAAAGCTGCTGTAAAAATGGGTGTAAAAGTACATAAATATCTATATCACTTTTTTGTTTATTGACATAATTTTATTTCCATGCTATCATATTTTCAAAGGAATAACCCAAATGCAGTGAGCAGGATCACGAATTGGCAATCATTTTTTAAGAGAGCCGTTGTTTGGTGCAAAACGGTAATTATGACCCAATTCTATCACCTGAGAGCAGTCAGCTGAAAGAACATGACCTTATTGGTTCAAGTAAGCGCGACCGGTTTTCTACCGTTAAAAAGAAGCATATTCGGCTGTTATATGCCTGATATGTATGAGTGGTCGCTTTTTTGCGACAATCGGAGTGGTAACGCGGAACTTTATGCCCCGTCTCCGGCTTTTGCCGAAGGCGGGGTTTTTGTTTATCTGCATGGGTATTCTGAAACAAAAAAGGAGCAGTAAAAATGAATAGTCTCGTAATCATCGGTATCGCTTTCATTTTCTTCGCGCTGGCGTATGTGTTTTACGGCGGATGGCTCGTTAAAAAATGGGGCATTGATACCAAAGCAAAAACTCCGGCTTATACCCATGAAGACGGACAGGATTTTATACCCACACCAAAGGCGGTAGTGTTTGCCCACCAATTTTCCTCCATCGCGGGCGCGGGCCCTGTGACCGGCCCTATTATCGCGGCAATGTTCGGCTGGGTTCCTGCATTCTTATGGATCCTTTTCGGCGGCGTATTTTTCGGAGCGGTACAGGACTTTACTTCCCTTTATGCTTCGGTAAAAAACGAGGGAAAATCAATCGGGCTTATCATTGAACAGTACATAGGAAAAACCGGCAAACGCCTTTTCCTCGCCTTTTCATGGATATTCTCGCTTCTTGTTATCGCGGCTTTCGCAGATATCGTTGCTACAACTTTCAACGGGTTTAAACCCAACGGCACTCATAGTATGCCAAACGCAGCGGCGGCTTCTATTTCGATGATTTATATACTGGTCGCTGTTTTATTCGGGCTATTCATGAAATTTGTCAAACCAAATCAACTCGTTATGTTCATTGTCGGCATTGTTCTTTTTGTAGGAATGATGGCTGCAGGAATAGCACTTCCTATCTATGCCGGTAAAATGACATGGCTTCTCATAGTTTTCGCTTACGCTTTTATAGCGGCAATTTTACCAATGTGGATTTTGATGCAGCCAAGGGATTACCTCAGTTCATTCCTGCTGATTTCAATGATTATTTTCGCCGTCATCGGCGTTGTTGTCCAGCGTCCCAATATGAACCTTCCTGCTTTTACCGGATTTGAAGTGAACGGGAAAATGCTGTTCCCGACTTTGTTTGTAACAGTAGCCTGCGGCGCAATTTCTGGCTTCCACAGTCTTGTGTCGTCCGGAACGTCGTCAAAGCAGGTCAAAAATGAAAAAGATATGAAATTCATCGGATACGGCGCAATGATAGTTGAATGTATGCTCGCTGTAGTTGCGCTGGTCGTTGCCGGTTCAGTTGCGGTACATGGAAAACTTCCGAATGAAACTCCGTTCGTAATTTTTTCCACCGGTGTCGCAGGTTTTCTTACAAAACTGGGCTTTTCCAAAGTAGTCGCCACATGCGTTATGACCATGTTTGTCTCGGCATTGGCATTAACGACACTCGATTCCGTTGCGCGAATAGGTCGTATGGCATTGCAGGAGTTCTTTATGAGCAATGACGGCAAAACACACAGCATGGCCCAGAAAATTGCCACAAATAAGTATGTGACCACTGTTGTCACATTATTCTTCGGTTTCTTGCTTTCACAGGGCGGCTATAATAATATCTGGCCTCTGTTTGGCTCTGCAAACCAGCTTCTGGGCGCGCTTGTACTTATCGCACTTGCCGTATTCCTTAAAACCACGGGACGCCAGGGCGCCGCTCTTTGGATTCCGATGGTGATTATGCTTGCTGTTACTTTCACCGCGCTTATTCAGGCAATGATCGGTATCTTTAACAAACTATTTGTACTCGGTAAATTCGATTTTCTCACTGACGGATTGCAGCTGATTGTTGCGATTGCTCTCACAGTTCTCGGCCTTATGGTTGCTTTCAACGGTTTCAAAAAGCTAAAAGGGAAAAAACAAGTTCAGGAATCTATAACAGCTGAATAATTCAATTATTGTATTATTAAACGGGGTGCGAAAACAGCACCCCGTTTTTTTATTGTTTCTCTATCTGTTTAATCAGTTTATACTGACTTCGCGTGCTTTTATTAAAAAGAATAGCATTTTGAGGACAGTTGTTGATGCAGCGCATGCAGAATATACAGTTTTTACCGAACTGCGGTATTCCTGTTTCAACTTTTATATTATTCTTTGGACATTTTGCTGAACAAAGTCCGCACGACGAGCACCTTTCTGACGCACTGAATTTCATTTCAAAAGCAGGCATTATTTTTGTCGCCATTTTTGCAACCAGCCAGTACATCTTCACTTTTACCGGATTAATTCTTTCAATATGTACTTCGTCGTTTAAAAAAGCCTTCAGACTTTGTTCAGTCTCTTTTTTCAGTTCAGCGATATTATTTTTAAATACTGATTCATCAGTTTGATGAAATATGTTAAATATTATCATATTATTTGCAACAGAGAAACTCTTCGCAACTGTTAACAGATGATTTTTTTGCTTCAGAACTTTTTCGATTATCGAAAAATCTGTTGTCAAAGCGTCTGCCTGTGTACAAAACGCCATAGTTTCTATAGTCTTATTGCTTTCGGGCAAATTCTTTTTCAGATATTGAAGAAAAAACAACGGAACATTTTCATAATATTTCGGGTAGCCCAAGACCAGCTTATCATATGTTCCGCCTTTAATTGGTTTTCCCTCCTCAATCGACTGAATTATAATATCATGTCCAAACCTTTCAGCGACTTCTTTAAAGCATTTAACAGCATAAAGGGTATTACCTGTTCCGCTGAAATATAAAATTAATATTTTCATGGAAACCCTCCATTGTTGTTTTAATACTATTTATATGTGCTTTTGTCAGCAAGTAAAATACCCCCAGCTGAATTAAATTCAGCGGAGGTATTTTTCTATAAACACATAATTTATCTTAATGTACAGGTTCCGAAAACAGAAGAACCTTTTATTAAAAGGTACGGCATTTCGGGAACAACAGGGTTTAACGGCGCGTTGTTGATAAACGTACCGAAAACAGGGGTTATGTCAGTCCTGTACGGAACACTTCTCGGCATAATAATTTCAACAGTACCAAATGTAGCGGAAATATCAATAACAGCATTCTGCTGAATCGCGATACTGCTCAAATCAACGCATGTACGGCCGAATGTCGATGATATGTTTCCTCCCTTAAAATTCTTAGAGGAATTTGAAACTCGGTTATTTGAAAAACTGTTGCCATAATGTATATAATCATTCATATCAGCCGATGAATTATAATTTCCGACTGATAACTTGATTGCGTTTAAAATTATCCACAAGCCAAATACAATGATTAAAACTGCGATAAGTGTCAGGAAAGTATGCCGACCCCTTAAACCAAACTCATTAATCAGCAGCCAGCCTCCGATAACAAGAAACAAAACGTTAACAAAGTGAAGTCCTTTGTGGACTATGCTGATAATTGATATTGCAATAATGACCAGCGCCCAAAAACTTGTGAACGTTATTCCGATAGGCCACCCGAACAAACCTTTTGCCAAAGCAAGCAGTCCGAACACAATTACAAAGATTCCGGCAATAATTTCAGATGCTGTTGATCTGTTCAATAAATTCACCCTCTGTTGTTTTTATAAAATATGAGGCGGTCTTGATGACCGCCTCACAATTTCAATTTTATGCAATAGGTACGTCAGCTATACCCTGAATTCCCATTGGGCCGTCGTTATCCCCAAAGAATTTTTCAAATTCTTCACCGGACATTTTTTCATTTGCAAAAAGATACTGCGCAACCTGGTTTAGCTTTTCCCTCTTGTCTTTCAGAATACTGCGGGTCTTTTCATATGCTTCATCGATGATATTCTTCATTTCAGAATCAATTTCAGCCGCAACGTTTTCTGAATAGTTCCTGGCCTGCGCAAAATCTCTTCCCAAAAACACCTCGTCATGTTCCGAACCGTAAACGATTGGCCCGAGTTTTTCGCTCATGCCGTATGCAGTAACCATTTTGCGTGCGATTGTCGTTGCACGTTCAATATCGTTGGAAGCGCCTGTCGAAATATCTCCAAGTGCAATGCTTTCGGCGACTCGTCCGCCCAAAAGTGTGCAGATTTCTTCGAACATTTCCGTCCGTGAATTATAATACCTGTCCTCAACCGGCGGGGAAAGAGTAAATCCGCCCGCACGGCCGCGCGGTATAATTGAAATCTGCTGAACAGGGTTCTGGGTCGGCAGAAATCTGGTTACTACCGCATGACCCGCCTCATGGTAAGCAGTTATACGCTTTTCTCTCTCCGTAATAATTCTTGATTTCTTTTCAGGCCCGACAATAACCTTGATTGTCGCTTCCTCGACTTCGGACATTCCAATATCTTTTTTGCCGCGCCTTGCGCTGAGAAGCGCCGCTTCGTTGAGCAGGTTTTCAATATCAGCGCCGGTAAAGCCTACGGTAGTTTTTGCAATTTCACTTAAGTCAACATCATTTGCAAGGGGCTTACCCTTCGCGTGAACTCTCAGTATAGCCTCACGGCCCTTAATATCGGGCGCTCCGACATAAACCTGCCTGTCGAACCGTCCCGGGCGCAGCAGAGCAGGGTCAAGAATATCCGGGCGGTTTGTTGCGGCAATTATGATAACACCTTCATTAGCTCCGAAACCGTCCATTTCGACGAGCAGCTGGTTCAAGGTCTGTTCACGTTCATCATGGCCGCCGCCGAGACCCGCGCCGCGGTGACGTCCGACAGCATCAATTTCATCGATGAATATGATGCAAGGAGAACTTTTCTTAGCCTGATCGAATAGGTCACGTACACGGGAAGCGCCGACGCCGACAAACATTTCAACAAAGTCAGAACCTGAAATTGAGAAGAAAGGTACTCCTGCCTCACCCGCGACAGCTTTTGCAAGCAAAGTTTTACCTGTTCCCGGAGGGCCGATCAACAGTACGCCCTTTGGAATTCTTGCGCCGAGATCGTTAAACTTGTGAGGATTTTTAAGGAAATCGACAAGTTCACGAAGCTCTTCCTTTTCTTCATCTTCTCCGGCAACATCATCAAAGGTAGTTCGCTTCTTTTCATCGGCTACCTGTTTGATACGAGCCTTTCCGAAAGACATAACCTTTCCGCCGCCCGCACCGCCGGCCTGATTCATAATGTATACCCACATTATGACAACAAAAACAGCAAACAAAAGCCACGGCAGCAGGCTTATCCACCACGGAGCCTGCCATGCCTGCGCATAGTCATATGTTATGCGGTTGGAAGGATTTTTAATGTTATATTGATTTACTATCGGTTCAACAGTTTTAAGGAAAACGTCAACACTTGGGACTGTATATTTAACCGCTGATCCGCTTCGCAGTGTAAGAACAGTCTCTCCGCTCCCGAGGTTGATTGAAAAATCCTTTACGTTATTTGTTTGAAAGTACTCTATTACTGTAGAATATTTTACTTTTTTTTCAGCCGGCTGCTGATTTAACAAACTCAGCGCGAGTAAGCCAAGTATAATAAGAACTACATATATGGCAATTCCGCGCACGTTTTTTTTATTCAAATATAATCACTCCCTATGCCGTTATTTTTCGGCACTCAAAGGCTGCCTTACTTTTCGTAGACCTCCGGTTTAAGGACGCCGACAAAAGGAAGGTTGCGGTATTTTTCCGCGTAGTCCAGTCCATAGCCGACAACAAATTTATCATCAATATCGAATCCGTGATAGTCTGTGTTAACATCGACTTTCCGGCGATACGGTTTGTCAAGAAGTGTGCAGATTTTTACGCTGTCCGGATTTCTTGATTTGAGCAAATTCATAATATAGTGCAATGTAAGACCGCTGTCAAGAATATCTTCGACAATCAAGACATCATAGCCTTGAATCGGAATATCCAGGTCTTTAATTATTTTAACCACGCCTGAGGTTTTCACACCCGCCCCGTAACTTGAAACAGACATAAAATCAATACGCGCGGGAATGGTAATTTGTTTCATTAAATCTGACATAAAAACAACGGAGCCCTTGAGAATTCCAACCAAAAGAAGATTTTTTCCTTTATAATCTTCACTTATCTCAGCGCCCAATTCCTCAACTCTTTTGGCAAGCTGTTCTTGTGACAGCAGAATTTCTGAAAGATCGTTTAGCAAATGTTATACCTCCAGGTGTTTTATTTCCAGCAGGATAGCGTTTTTGGTTTCGTCAGTTAACTTGCATCGCTCCGAAACCCCGATTTCAGCCGCCCATATCACACCGTCATCGTCAGCCGCGACCGGGATATAGGGCCTTGC
>DATALE010000238.1:0-7637 GCA_036261235.1 Ruminiclostridium sp.
CTTCAGGTGAATTATCAACATCTTCTACCGAATTTTCAACAGGTTTTTCAACAGTACTTAATATGTAAAGGTTGCTGCTCTGACCTCCATTTTCACGCCAGCGTGTTTCTTTCTTCACGAAACCGGCTAAGACGAGGTCACGAAGCGCACGCTTGACAGTCGGTTCGGACATCTTCAGGTCTTTTGCAATAGTACGGATTCCGGGGTAGCATTGCAGTTTTCGGTTTGCCCTGCTCATAAGATACATAAATACGCTGACAGCCCTTGTCATAAGATTTGCTGAATATACCTGAGACATAATTAATGTTGAATCCATTTTATTGACCTCCTGATTATTAAACTTAAAATTCTATCTGTGAAATATTTCCGCTATATGGCTTGACTTTCATTTTGACCGGAGTATAATAAAAATTGTCATGAAGACACAAAAACATGGAAAGCAGTCTTTTAAGACAGCAATCTTATGTGGTGTTTTCGGGGAAAGATAATCGTTGCCTTTGGATGGGGTGGGCGGTTATCTTTTTTTATATATTTTTTTCACCATACCGGGCCGCTGTGCCAATCATCAAATACGCTGCCATTAATGTGAATCGTGCGATTGCTGAATTTTGTAAGCATACCTGCCGGTGTCCATGCGTCAAACGTACATATCTGCACCGTATAGTCGCCGTCAGGATTCCACACAGGTGTGAAGTGAGTTCTGCTGTTGTACATGGAGTACTTATTCGGCGAAAGCTGAAATAATCCTCCGGGACTCTTATCAAATAGTCTGAAATAATCCTTGTACATAAATTCAGGATAGAAACCTTCAGCATTCTGTGCCGCCGTTACGTAAGTCGCCGGAGCTGTTGTCATAACTTTAGCAAACACATTTTCCGTAATTCCATACCCGCTTTTAATGTTCAAGTATCCGTCTTTATCTCTAAATGATGTCGGGCAATAAGAATCGGACGATACACTGAATACATTTAAAAGGCTGGCAGTATATGCTGATTGTTTAAACATTCCGTTTTCATAGTCCCAATGTGTCCATGTAAGTGTTGACGCTGAATTTCCTGTAGGCGTTGTTACATAAAAATTTGATGGTTTTTTATCACGCGCTTTCGGATCAGGCGGAGTAACCTCCTGAATCTGGCTTATCGTGTAAGCAGCGTTCACCTGAATATCCTTACTGTCGGTATGTATCGTATAAACAGCATTAATCTTTCCTTGATTCTTTGGTGTATGCCATTTGAACCAAACAATCTCCTCATTGTTGCCCGGAATTACAAATGCTTTTGTTTGAGTTGTAATTCCGGGAATATCTAATTTGACGGTAAAGTTATCTGTTGGCAGAATGGGAACCTGACATGTATTTTTAATTTTGATTGAGGAAATAACGTCGATGTCTGTATGGTATGAGCTGTTTGCTGTCGTTGATGTTGGAAGCGACCTTTTGATTAAACCGTCCCACTGTCTCGTCGCTGAATTTCCGGCTTTATCAACAGCGCAAACCTGAATGCTGTAAACTCCGGGGGTCGCAAGGGTTATATTATGTGCAGCTGTATAAGTCGCAGACCAGCCGCTCCATGTGGCGCCATCGTCGTCTGAAAGCCGATACTGGTAAAAGTCAAGCCCGCTGTATGTGCCTGCTCCAAGATTCTTATTGTCATCAGCGCTTACTGTTATTATTCCCTTCTGTATGTCAAATGAACAGGCTGGAATAGGATTCAGAGTATCATACCTGAATATCCTTTGCCCGGTTGCAAAGTTTCCTGAGGCGTCCATTCCGGCATAATAAACATTATTTGTCCCTTGATTTAAACCCTCTGTAGTCCATGGCTGATAAGTACAATTCCAATTATAATTTGCATTGACATAATCACTATGCCCAGAATCATAATAACAATACTGTGATAAACTGGCGGACATTACGCAATCAGACCAATCACCTGATTCCAAATAATAATAACCATTTGCTTGTGGAATTACTTGAAAATCACCGGTATTATTTCCAACATAAACAGTGTCTCCATTACCCGGAATCACACTTGTGTATGTAATATTTGTGGGCAATCCATTCCACCATCTGTTTTCATCCCAATTTGCGCCGCTAAAGCAACCAGTTCCAGAAGCAATATATTTATGGTCATCTTGTCGAATAAAATGAGTGGTGTAAATCAGTCCATAGTCACTTCCTCCGCTTTGTGGTGCGGTGATTGGATATGTTACCGCTCCGTTCGGATAAAGTATAATCCAGTCACCGGGAAAAAGCCTGTGACTTCCATTAGGCTTTTGACAGTCCTGGTCTAAATACAAAGGTATTGTTGGCGCGTTTGAAGCAATTTGACCGTAGTGCGTGTCAAGTCTGTAACTGATTCTTCCTTCTGGCCACTGGTTAATGCCGCTGCCTGCGGCTAACGCACCGATAGTTAATATTGATACAAAAATTGCAGAAAGCAGAATGTATCTGCGAAGGTACCTTTTAAAATGCACCGTCTTCAACTCCTTTACTATAAAAAAATGCTCCCTGTTCAGGGAGCACTTTATCATATTATTTTAAATCACTGCACGTTGCCTTTTGAATCAACTGTAAAATGATAACGGGCAACTACAGTGCCGTCATGAGCAGTTAATTGCATTGTGTATGTCCCAGCTGTAAGATTATCGAAAGTAAAAGTTGGATTAGTTCCGCTTTTGGACACTGCTGCTGTTGAATAGCCCTGATGTATGCCATTTGTACCTGTTAGAGACACTGTTGCTAAACCATAGTGGGCTGCGCCCACTTCAGGAGTTGTATTTACATCAGCATTGCCGCAGGCAACTTCACAATATCCGGCACCCATACCGAGAAATTCAACAGTTTGAGAAATTCCTGTAATTTCATCTGTGTAGGTTTTCGTAACATTTACGCCCTGATAATTTTTGGTTGGTTTAGAAGTGCTTGCCGTTGTGTCAGTGTTGGCTGTTGTATTGCCGCCCGTTTTCTGATGACTGTCAATTTCCCCGCCATCATATTGACCGGAACTTTTACCACCTGCGGTATTTCCGCCAGTAGTTCCTGTTACTTTTTTTGTGTCATTGTTCCCGTTAGTGTTTGTATTGTTGGTAGTTGCATTTGAAGAAGCGGTAGATGGAGCTGAGCTTGAAGCCGTAGAATCAGATGTGACACTAACTGCGCATTCTGCTTTTTTCCCGTTTGCTTCAGCGTAAATAGTTGCTGAACCGCCTGACTGAGCCTTTACAACGCCTTTATCAACAGTTGCAACAGCAGAATTCGAAGAAATCCAATTTATTTTTGATTCAGCCGCGCTTGATGGTTTTACTATAGCTATAATGTTCGCCATTTCTCCTGTTTTCATTGACAATGTCGTTTTATCCAGCTTTACATCTGTAATAACTGCTTTCCCCGCACTGGTTGCTATTCGTTTTTCTGAAACAGCGATTTTATTATGAGCATTTACAGCAATCAGAGCAACGATAACACCAGTTAAAACTACTGCGGAGGAACATATAATAACTTTTCCTCTTTTTGAGGAAGCAATATTTTTTACTTTGAACACAAAATCGTTAAATAGCTTATTCATCTGCATTCATCCTTTCGCACTCAGTTGTAATTTATACTCCCAATTTTTCTGCCTATGTTAAAAATGCAACAATTTTTTGCATTTGTCAATAGGATTTTGGAAATATTCAGATATTTTTTCTTCTGTTTGTTCTTAAAATTAATTTTCTGACATCTGTTGATACTTCGCTCATCTTATTGTGTAAACCGTTAGTATTTTCATTTATAGCACCAATCTTGTCTTTGATCTCAATCATTTCAAGTGATAAAGAGCTGTAATCGTATGTATTCGGTAAATGGATTGGAAAAATGTCACGCAATTCTCTTAGCTCATTAACAGCCTTGTCTTTTTTTGAATTCAATTCAAATAGTTGATGATAATAAAAATCATCCCATTCTTTATCAAAATTGAACGGTATACTCTTCGCATAATCATATACATTTTTTAATTTAAAATCTATATCCGGCAGCTTATGAAAAAAAACATTATCCCAGTTCTCGTCAAACTTAAAAGGTATTCTTTTAACATATTCAAGAACATCTTTTAACTTGATTTCAATATCAAATAATCTCGAATCAAGTTTTGCATATAGGATTATCATAAGTACAGCGATACCAATGAAACCAATTATGATTAATTCATTTGTTGACATAGCATTAACATCCTCCTAAAATTTCGATTTAAATCCGGCACTGACTGACTGTGAAATTGAAATCGGAACACTCATGTTTGCTATACCGATATTCATATTTAAATTATAAGATACGTTTATTTTAAGGTTCGGACTGCTGTCCGCAAACGGCGTATTTTTAACGGTCACCGCAATATTAGAAATACTGTATTGTGTGCCGTCATCCGTGCTTTTTATATGCTCACCGTTTTCATTTTGTAGTCCAAGCAGATTATCCAGTTCCGTGCCTATATCGCCGCTGTCGATACAATTAACCCAACCGTTGTTTGATAATGAATAAGTACCTGAGTTCCCGCAGCGCAGTCCGTCATAAGCATTGTAGTAATTCTTTGTTATTGTCTCTATAGTCGAACTTTGAACAGAATCACGGACTCCGGTCGCGACCGTAATTAAACTCAGCGCTTTGTAAATCGCGGCTGACAAAAGTACAATGACTATAACTACGCCTGCAAGCATTGGGGATATTCCTCCGTGCCTGTCCGCTGCTACTGTTTTTAATCGCTTGCGTATTTTCATTTCCAATATACCTCGCTTCGCCCATCGGATTTAGCACTTAACGGTATGCTTATTCCGTTAGATCCGCCGAAGCCAATTGAACCATTGGAAGTTAAGGTTATTGTAAACGTATCACCGAGCGCAATATTTCCTGATTTTGAGCAAGTAACTGCGGCGTCAAGATTGTTATCTGAAAGCAATTGTTCCGCCTGCCTTTGTTGCTCACTTCCATACTTCCCATCTATCTCAACAATCCGGCGTATTTCATTCGATACCATATCTAACTTTTGTTTTTTCATAATAACACCGTACGCGGAAATAAAGCTGACAGTAAAAAGTAAAATAATAATTATCGTGGCCCAGCTTTCAATCAATACGCTCCCTCTTTTTTCTTTTAATAAATGAAACAGTTTTTTCATCGCGTCCTCCTGTCATAAAAAGAATTGGGGGCGAAAACGCCCCCTAAAATCTTAACCCTTAAAATTCAAAATGTCTTTAACACCGTTTCCGAGGGACGGGAGAAAGTCCTTGTTCAAAAAGCTGTATGCCCAGGCCAAAATAAGGAGGACAAGAGCTACGGCAATTGCAATCATAAGACCGTTCTCGGTTAATACATTTCCGTCCTTCCCGGTTAATACTTCACGCGCTTTGTTTTTCATCTCCAAAGCCCTGATTGCCGCTTTCACTACAAATTTCTTCATTTTAATACCTCCAAAAATAAATTTAATTATGTAAGGCGTAGCCTTTACATCTGATTAAAAATGAAATATATTGCCGCCTTTTAAGCACTCGGCGATAATTACCGCCGCGAGCATGGCAAGCATAGCACCAAAAAGCAGAAAACTGGCCGCTGTAAGTTTCTCAGGCCTTTTTTCTGCTTCTTTTTTAAGATTTGCTATTTTGAAATCCCTTGCGTGCATTTCGACCGCGCACAAATATGCGCTCATATCATTCCCACGGCAAACGTTGATCAGTCCCCTCACAACTTCGGAAACAAGGCGGGAATTTATTCGGCTTTCGAACCGCAGCAGCGCGTCTTCCCTGTTGCTTGTCCTCATATCCGTAAGCAAAACATCAAGTTCCTCCCCCAGCTCCTTTCCTGCAACCTTGCGGTATGACTTTATAACGTTGTATAAGTCCTGACGTCGGCCAAGTGAAAGATTAATTGCTGAAACAAACTGCTGTACCTCATTTTCAATTATGGTCCTTCTCTTGTTTACCGCGTCATTCAGTGACTTTAATTCTTTGAAAATTGAATAAACCGCCAGCAATATAAGTATTATGGTACCCAACGGCAAAACGGGAAGCAAAGCAAGCGAAACTATGATTATATATAATGCGTTAACGATAGCTGAAGCTATAAATAATTCCGGGGATAAACCATTTGACGCCGCTTTCAGCTGCTGTTTCATTTCATTGCGCTTATTCTCGCTTAAATGTATAAACCGTGTAATTTTTTGCGCCGCAGGATATACAAGTATTTCCCTTGTTGATTGCTTGCCTTTCATAATCCTTAACGTTGCTCTGATCGAAGCCGATGACGGCAGCCTCATCTTTTCTGTCACAATCAGATACAATCCGAAAGATAAAAGAAGGCAGACAATAATATAATTCAATCTCATCACCTCCTGTATTCAAGCGGCTTTGCTGCATTAATAACACAGATAATTGAAATGAGCAGTGCAGCGCATAATACCGCGAGCGAGATCTTGCCAGGCATGGTTAAAAACAAATTTAAAAACCATGAACGTTTCAAGAAAAATAAGACAGGTATCATAATGACAGACAGAACAAGCATCATCATAAAATCACGGATCGGACGGAAGAGTATTGAATTAAGTTTGTTCTGAACCTCTCTGATATCGGAAAGTTTCGAAACAATCGGTTCGAGCATATCCTTTAAATTACGATCCTTTTGGCAGAGAATCAATGTATCGCACCATTCATGGAATACGCCGTTGTTTAAAAACATCTTCATTCCGGCAATTGCTTTTTCAATATCAGGATTTATATACTGACATTGTGCCAAAAACCATACAAAAATGTCTTTAACCGGCTGATGTATGTAATCTACGTTTTCACTTACAGATGTTACAATATTTCCGGTTCTCAGATAACTTCCCGTTATTATTGACAGCGCCGTTTCAAGCTCGGCACTCGACCGTTTTTTGAAGCCTGCCGCAGAGTAGTTCACCACAAGCAAAGGAATAAACATGCCTGTAACAGTTAAAACCGGAAGCAAGGCGAAATTTTTTATCAAAATAGATATTGCTGCCCCTGTAATGGCTAATATTAAAGAGAGCTTTCTGTAGTACCCGTATTTGCTGCCTCTTCCGGTTGCCTCAAGGATGATCTGCGCACCTTTGAACTGACGTGAAATCAGATTTATTTTTTCAATGCCTTTCGCTTCATCAACAAGCTGTTTCATAGTTGGCTGACGAGCCTTGCGCTTAAATTTAAAGCCCGCCGAAAAATCAGCGGGCGTTATTCCGCATATAAATAGCAGTCCTCCCAATGAAAGCACAAAGATAATAAAATTAAATATCATACTTCCTCCTATATCGTCCTTCCCTTTACTTTTTTGGGCTTTTCAAGCGGCAAAGCGCGGCCTTTCAACACAGCTATCATTTCATTAAGTATCGCCGGCCGCATATCAGAAATAAATTCCGGGAAAAAGCTGCTGTTGTTATCATAATGTTTAAAAAGCTCAACGCTTTTTGCCCAATCAAACGTTTTTTGAGTTATTCTCAGGTCATTCATGCGGTAGTTTACCGTATGTGCGATTATTTGTTCAAGCGGATATTCGCCGTATTTTGCTATTGCGGATTCAATAAAAGCCGTTATTGTCCCTTCAGCCAACGACATCTCGGCGGAAAACCGCTTATTCTGTAAATCGTCATGGCAAT
>DATALE010000240.1:0-6277 GCA_036261235.1 Ruminiclostridium sp.
TCCGCAACAAGCATGGTTAAGAAGCTGACCGCTCAGGGACTTTTAAAGTACAAAAAATATGATATTATTATCCTCACGGATAAAGGAAACGAACTTGGAAGTTACCTTCTCGAACGCCATATGATTATAGAAACTTTTTTAAAAAACCTCGGTGTTGAAAAGAATCTGCTGATTGATACTGAACGCATCGAGCATATTCTGTCTGATGAGACCCTTAAAAGAATTGTTCATTTTAACCGCTGTGTCAGCGATAACCCAGACCTTTCGGCTGTTCTATCCTTATAGCATAAATTCTATCATATTAGCTGCCGCGTTTTTACGCGGCTTTTTTATGTCTTTTTTCCAAAGGTAACAATTATATCCGCTGTTACATATCCTAAAATCAGACAAGTAATTTAGCGGCGTCTAAAATATTTATCTTTAAATAATTTATTTTGAACAAATAGACTATTAAGCAAATCTCATGGAGTGATTATCTTGGAAGGCAGAACTGAACTTAACCTTAGGACGTCAGACATTATTGCAAAAAGGCGTTATAAACCAAAGGCAATCGGGTCTTCAAACCTTTTAAAATACATAGGACCGGCATTCATCGTAAGTGTAGCCTACATCGATCCCGGCAATTTTGCGACTAATATCAGCGGAGGTTCAATATTTAACTACAGTTTGATTTGGGTTTTATTATGGAGCAACGCAATGGCGATTTTCCTCCAATGCCTTTCCGCAAAACTCGGAATAGCCACAGGAAACAGTCTTCCGGAATTATGCGCTTTCACTTTTAAACGCAAAACAAACTGGGTTCTCTGGGTCGTAGCTGAATTCTCAGCCATTGCAACCAATCTTGCGGAATTTTTGGGTGGAACGCTCGGATTATATCTGCTTTTTCATATACCGATGATTTACGCGGGGCTGATCACCGGAGTTGTAACGTTTTTTATATGCTTCCTTGAAAAATACGGTCAAAAAATTGTTGAGCGCGTGATAACCTGCCTTGTCGCCGTTATCAGCGTTTCCTATGGCATTGAACTTGCACTTGCAAAACCTGACTGGGCGCAGGTGGGGCTGCATACTATTCTGCCGACCCTTCCTGGCGGCGGTGCGGTCATGATTGCCGTCGGTATGCTCGGGGCAACCGTTATGCCGCATGTTATTTATCTTCATTCCCAGCTTGTGCAAAGCCGTAACGGAGGAAAAACACTTGCAGAGAAAAGAAAGCACCTTAAAATGGAGCGCATAGACGTTATAGTTGCTATGAATATCGCATTTATCGTCAACGCGGCGATGGTCATAGTTTCGGCTTCCGTATTCTTCAAAAACGGGATCACGGTAAATACAATCGAACAGGCGCACCGATCCCTTGAGCCCCTGCTTGGCTCGCTTTCGAGCGGCGCGTTCGGAATCGCCCTTTTAGCCTCCGGGCTGTCATCGGCGGCGGTCGGAACTATGGCAGGTCAGACAGTCATGAAAGGTTTTGTGGGATTAAACATTCCCCTAAACGTGCGCAGGCTGATAACAATGCTCCCCGCTCTCATTATAATCGCGATCGGCGTAAATCCGATGAAGGCTATTGTATTAAGTCAGGTTGTCCTGAGTTTTTCACTGCCCTTTGCGATAATTCCAATGCTGATTATTACAGGGCGAAAAGATATTATGGGGAAACTCGTAAATAAGCGTTCAACAAAAATTGCCGGAATGGTTATTACCGCTATGATAATAGGGCTTAACGCCGTGCTTCTTGTTCTTACGTTTTTGGGCAAAGCATGAATACAGACAATTAATACCGTAAATTATAATATACGGCTGTCTTTGGGAAAAAGGCAGCCGTATATCAATCAAACGGGACGGTAATTTTGGTAAAAGATTATAAAATTCTAAATAAAAGCTTTAAAACTGCCCTCATATTAAAAGGTGCAGACAGCCTGCTCGAAATTTTCGGCGGAACGCTCCTGTTCTTTTTTAATTACGAAAGTTTAAATAATATCACAAGACAGCTCACCCAGCATGAGCTTTTACAGGACCCGAATGACATATTTGCGGGATTTTTGTTAAAAGCAAGTCACAATTTCTCAGCCGATATAAAAAATTTCTGGATTTTTTATCTGCTGTCCCACGGGCTTATAAAACTTATACTTGTCGTCTTTTTGTGGAAGAAAAAGCTATGGGCATATCCGTTGTCAATAATATTATTTTCGCTGTTCGGAATATATCAGGTATATAAGTATATCGTAAAGCCGTCCGGGTTTTTAATTCTGCTTACTATACTTGATATTGCCGTTATTTTGTTGACTGCGGCCGAATACAAAAAATTAAAAACCAGAGTTTACGAACATCTATCGTAAGCTAGGTCCTTGCCGCCTAAAATTAAAGGTTAATTTTAAATAAAAATAGTATGCGTTGATTTCTCATTGACAGCGGATTTTATACATTCACCTGCTATCTTAAGCCCCTCCGGGAGCCTGTCGCTCGATGCAAAACTTAGCCGCAGGTGATGCTCGAATCCGGCGGCAGGGGTAAGATAAAACGAGCTGCCGGGCGCTATGATTACATTTTTCTGTCTGCACTTATAATATATGTCCATATCAGTCACGCTGTCGGGCAATGTCAGCCAAACTCCGAAACCACCGTTTACTTCCGCATGGCGTATCCCATACCTCTTGAATGAATTGATTGTTTTTAAGGTTAGATCAAGCCGTTGTCTGTAGTATTCAACAAGGTCGGATATATTTTTATTCCAGCAGCCGTTTTTAAAATAAACGGCAAGCGCGCGCTGAATAAAACCGGAGCCTGACAGATCCGTCGCATACTTCGCGTTTTTCATTTTCTCAAACAGCCTCTTCGGGGCTATCACATATCCTGCCCTGATACCCGGCATCATAAGCTTTGAGAAACTTTTTACATAAATGACTCTGTCGGCGCTGTCCTCCTGTTTTAACGGAAGCAATCTTTCGCCGGTCAGGTTAAGATCGCTGAAAAGGTCATCCTCCACTATGTAAAAATCATATTTTTCCGCAAGTTCCAGCAAGCGGCGGCGTTTTTCCTTCGAAAGGCATACTCCTGTCGGAGTTTGATAAACCGGCATACTATAAATCAGTTTTGGTTTGCAGTTCTTAGCGTAATATTCAGTAATATCAAGGTCAATTCCGTCATTTTGAACGGGAATTCCGAGCATTTTTGCCCCGTGAATCGCAAAAACAGACTTTATACCGGTATAGGACGGCAGTTCCGCCATAACGGTGTCGCCCTGACGGATAACCGCTTTTGATATTATGTCAAGAGCCTGCTGCGCTCCCGAAGTTATAAGTATTTCCTCCGCCGAGCAGTTGATACCATAATTGATTTTTGAAAATTCACAGAGAATCTCCCTTAGCGCGCGGTATCCCTCACTTTCCTGATAAGAAAACGCGTAGCCGCCGTCCGTGTCAAGTACTTCATTCACTGCATTTTTAAAATCCCCGACCGGGAAAACGCCGGCTGTAGGCGAGTTGCCTGCAAGATTTATCATATCGTCAGATACGACAAGCTTACCGTTGCCGTATTCATCGTTCGGAAAAAGCACGTCCTCTTCAGTGCTGTTATCCTTTGGATGTGCTGTCGACGGCATACAATATGTACCGCTGCCTTTTTTTGTATATACAAGGCCGTTTTCTTCAAGCAAACGGTAAGCAGCGACGACAGTAGAAATATTAACTCCATACTGGTTTGCTAAATTCCGTACAGGCGGAAGACGGCTGCCGCTCTTTATTATATTTTTTTTAATCTGTTCTTCAATTGCCCCTGCAATTGATTTGTAAAGGGGTTTCTCATTTTTGTTAAATTGTATCGATACAATATTGCCCATAATTTCACCTTAACCGTTGAATTCACCAATTGTGGTTTTTATAATGATAGCATAATAAAAATTGTAACGCAACAATTTGGAGGAATCAGCATGAGTGAGAGATACGAACTTAACAAAAACCTTGCCCAGATGTTAAAGGGCGGCGTCATTATGGACGTTACAAACGCGAAAGAAGCAGAAATTGCGCAGGAAGCCGGCGCGGTTGCTGTCATGGCTCTTGAACGCGTTCCGTCCGAAATCAGAAAGCAGGGCGGCGTCGCAAGAATGTCCGACCCGAAAATGATAAAGGAAATAAAGCGCGCGGTAACAATCCCCGTTATGGCGAAGTGCAGAATCGGGCACATTGTCGAGGCACAGGTGCTCCAGTCGCTCGGAATTGACTACATAGACGAAAGCGAAGTTCTGACCCCTGCTGACGACAGCTTCCATATTGACAAGCACGCTTTTAAAATTCCGTTTGTCTGCGGCGCACGCAACCTCGGTGAAGCCTTAAGAAGAATCGGTGAAGGTGCTTCGATGATCCGCACAAAAGGTGAAGCCGGAACAGGCAACGTTGTCGAAGCTGTCCGCCATATGCGTACAATCATGGCCGATATCCGCAGGCTTTCAAACCTTCCTGCCGAAGAACTGATGACAGCGGCAAAGGAGCTCGGCGCACCATACAGCCTTGTTGTAGAAGTTGCAAAAGCTGGTAAGCTCCCGGTTGTAAACTTTGCGGCGGGCGGCATTGCGACCCCGGCTGACGCGGCGCTGATGATGCAGCTTGGCAGTGAAGGAGTATTTGTGGGTTCTGGTATATTCAAGTCCTCCGACCCCGCAAAGAGGGCGCGCGCCATTGTAAAAGCTACTACCTATTACAACAAACCTGAAATCATAGCGGAAGTTTCCGAAGATCTCGGCGAAGCGATGCACGGCATTGATCTTTCTACATTAGATCAAAAAGAACGCCTCGCAAACAGGGGCTGGTGACATGAAGACAATCGGCGTTCTTGCGCTTCAGGGTTCATTTCTTGAGCATGCCCAAATGCTTTCGAAAATCACAAATGTCAGACCGGCGCTTGTGAAAACATTAAAAGAGCTTGACTCCGTCGACGGGCTGATAATTCCCGGCGGCGAGAGCACCACGATGGGGAAACTCTTAAAGGATTTCGAACTTTTTAATCCTCTTAAAGAAAAAATAGAAAGTGGATTGCCCGTCTTCGGTACTTGCGCGGGCATGATACTCCTCGCAAAAAGGATTTCCGGCGGCGAACCTTATCACCTCGGCGTTATAGATATCACCGTCAGACGAAACGCCTATGGCAGTCAGCTTGATAGTTTTTCTAAAAATATTATAATAGATGAGGTTTCGCCAAAGCCGATAGAAGCGGTGTTCATACGTGCGCCGTGGATCGAAAAAGCAGGCGGCGGCGTTAAAGTTCTGGCAAGTCTTGATAATAATATAGTCGCCGCAAGACAAAACAACATTGTCGTGACATCGTTTCATCCGGAGCTTACCGGTGACACCAGTTTTCACCGCTATTTTGCAGATCTGATATAAATTTATTGTATTTAATGTAACTGAAAGTAAGGTCAGACGGAATCTTTTATGTAAAATAAAATTTCCGGCTGGCTTTATTTGTCAACCGGAAATTGGTGGGAGAACGAAAATGCAGAAGATTTCTGTTTTAATCGGTTTGCCTTTTGATAAGAAGGCCCTCGTCTTTTAATTGCAGCGGCATTGTTGCAACAACTATGTGTTTATATTTTAAAAGCTGATGTGCCAGGTAATTGCCTGAACCATTATGCAGAATGCGCTGCCACCATTTTTTAACTTCAAACTGCGGTATGATAACAGTTATCATATCGCCTTTTTTATAGTCGTATTCCTCAGACTCGATGAAATGCAGCAAAGGCTCAAAAATCTTTCTGTATGGCGAATAGTGTATGTGAAGCGGAACATTGGTGTTCAGACTGTCAAACCGTTCACGGACCTTTCGCCCGTCTTCTTCATTTATTGACACATTGAACGCAACGACATTTTCAAACGGCATAATAACGCTTTCAGCGATGGCGGCGGTTCTTATCGTTGTGTTCAGGGGAGAAACTTCCGCGTTACTATCCCTTTATGCCGTCGGCGTCTTTATTTCTTTTACATTGTCACAATTCGGCATGTTTAAAAGATGGATGACGCACAGGGGGAGCCATTGGGTTCACAAGGCGTTTATCAACGGGCTTGGAACGCTTGTGACAGGAACCGTAGTATTTATAATAGCAATAACAAAATTTACGAGCGGCGCATGTATTGTTGTTATTATCATACCGATTCTTGTTCTTATGATGCTTAAAATCAAGAGCCACTACACAGCGGTCGCCGATCAGCTTCGAATCGAACCGGAACATCCCGATAATGCAGCTATTGAAACCGAACCGTATAAAACCCGCGTTATCGTACCGATT
>DATALE010000243.1:0-2901 GCA_036261235.1 Ruminiclostridium sp.
CTGTGCACATAAGTATCAACGCTTGAAACCCTGACATTTCTCACAGGCTCATTATAATGTTCGCTCTTATCATCTCTTAAAGTTTCGCTGCGTTTTGTCCCTGTATTCATTGCGCGTTGCTTTCTTGATTTTTTGTATTCCAAAGGCCCGGCTTGGGCTCTAGTTGTACGTCTTGCTTCAAGCTCTGTGCGCCTTGCCTGTATTTCAGATATCCGACCTTTGCCGTCCTCTTTAGCAGAGGAATGACCGTTCGAATGCAAATTGGCTTCATTAGCGCGGTATGATATCTGCATTTGAGTAGGTTTGACCGATCTGCTTATTTCTAAGTCCAAAGACGATGCTGCCATAAGTTTATATTTTGGTTTTTTTGAAATCTTCTTTAACGGGTTTGTACCCGTATTCCTGAGCATTTTAACACTCCCTTTTTATTATGAGATACTTGTGGTGTGTATGTTAATCATAACGTAATTATTACGCCAAGTCAAACATTCGTAACATTTACGTAATAATTACCGAATTGTGTTTTATATTGGTAAATAAAAAATGCGGCTGTTATTACCCCAAAAAGTCTCACGGCCTTTTGGGGATCCGTATTACAAAATGAACAAATGTTCAATCTTTATACATTCACACAATTTCGCTAACTTTTTATGGCGGTTACGGGATTATTATGATACTCTTTGAGTATATGACGAGCCGGGTAATTATTCAGAAGAGTTTATAGGAAGGTTGACTGCATATATCGGCAGTTAAATATATCGTTTAAGGAGCAGACTATGATAATCAAAGCAAAAGAAATGGAAAAAAAGCAGAGAGTGCGTTTGAAAGACGGCTATGGTACGACGGATTTTTTACACATTGTTCCGGATGAACTCAGGCCCAAGAAGTCGAGACTGTTTTCAGTGATGAGCCTTGAAAAAGGATGCAGCGTGGGACGGCATGAGCATACAGGCGAAACAGAGATTTATTATGTCTTGCAGGGCGAAGGACTCATTAACGACAACGGTATCATTAGGCCGTTTCTTACGGGCGATTGCAATGTATGCGGAAACGGGGATTTTCATTCCGTATCTAATGAAAATGACGAGACGCTTAAAATGCTCGCTGTCATTATACTCGATTAGCAAGAAAATTCGGTAATAAATCCTTTAATAAATATGCCTCTGTTAATGATCGGATCCAAAACAGAGGTTTTTTATTTTAAGGCAGATTCCTTGATAAGTAACAGCCTGAGAGCGATAAAATCGCCTTTTTATGTCGAATTGTTTTGGCTGTGATCGCAGGTTATGGTCGGTTATGGTAACCCGCATTTTGTATTGACAATGCAAGGTGATTATATTAGAATATTTAAGCGCTTAAAAAATATGTGCCCGTAGCTCAGCCGGATAGAGTGTTTGACTACGAATCAAAAGGTCGTGGGTTCGAGCCCCTCCGGGCACGCCACAAAAAAGTCCGATAAATACTGATGATTCGGGCTTTTTTATTTTTTTGGCAAGCATTTTTAAGGCAAGAAGGAGATTTTACTGCATTTTTACTGCATCAGGATTAAAGCCGGATGAGATCTGTAAGGAAATAAGGACTTGCCAAGTCTCCAGCTATTCTTATTATTAAGTGAATTGACCAATTTTATTTTTAAAAAGGTGTTTACTGCATTTTTACTGCCTAATCGAAATATTAGTATCTTCCGAGGACGGCAGATACGGAAGGGGTATTGTCGTAGTCTTCAATATTGACAACATTAGGTGTACTATATTTCCGGCGTAACCTCTTTCTTAATCCTTCTTTGTTTTCCATTGCATACCCATAGGCCTCATATCAAATGTCGTAGTTTGCTATTTAAATTATTACTTCATGAGCTCCTTCGCCTATCTCCGTAACATAGAATGATGGCTCGTAGCCTGTCTTTTCATAGTAATTTCTCGATAATCTCGCTTTGAATTCTTCCACTGCGGCTTCATTGACTATACTGATTGTACATCCTCCAAACCCCGCCCCCGTCATTCGTGTACCCAAATTTCCTTCTATTTTTGACGCTTCCTCAAAAAGTGTATCGAGTTCAATGCCCGTTACCTCATAGTCGTCTCTAAGCGATATGTGCGACTCGTTTAGCTTTTCCCCGAACGCTTTGATATCTCCGCGCTTTAACTCTTCAACCGCCTTAAGCGTCCTTTCGTTTTCATTTACAGCATGCTGCGCTCTTCTTATTAAAACGCCGTCAGGTATATTTTCTTTTAATTTTCCGAACTCCGCCGGCGTCATATCGCATAGATATTGAAAATTACCTCCGGCTTTATTCATGTATTCCAATGCTTTTGCGCATTCCATACGCCTTTCGTTGTATTTCGATTCAATTAGTTTTCTTGGTTTGTTTGAGTTTGTAATAACAATTTTGTTTCTTCCCAGATCTACGGGTACATATTGATATTCAAGTGTCCTGCAATTCAGAAGGAGCGCATGCCCCGCTTTGCCCATTGCAGATATGAATTGATCCATAATACCGCAGTTCATGCCTGCATACTCGTTCTCAGCCTTCTGGCAAAGCACTGCTATCCCCGGCATATCGAACTCATCCCTGCCGCCTAAAACAGCAAGCGCCACAGCCGATGCAACTTCAATAGACGCAGAAGAGGAAAGCCCCGCCCCATACGGTACGGTGCCGTGATATAAAAGGTCGCACCCGCAAATATCATAACCCGAATGCTTAAGCTCATATGCGACGCCCAGCTGGTAGCTTCCCCAGGCAAGCCTTCTATACTGCTCAAGTTCGCCTGTATCCGCGCTTACCCTATCGGGAAGACTCGTAACGGCGAGGTTAATAATGTTACTATTGTTTCTGCGGGCAATCACTGTGTTTTTAAGGCTCAGCGCCGCGGGGAAAACATATCCCCCGTTATAATCGGT
>DATALE010000246.1:0-3360 GCA_036261235.1 Ruminiclostridium sp.
GGCTGGAAAACTGAGAAACTCCGGTTCAGACCCTTAGCACTACGGATTCAGTGCGAAGGATGTGGAGTATTATGATAATACAATCACCCGACCACGTCGGAGCAAAGTTCACTTTGCTCCGTTTTTATATGTCAATCGCCAAAACGGATACGATGCCAAAGGTATATATGCGTATAGTCAAAACTTGACATTTGCTTTTCATTTGAATATTATTATTTATATGATAAAAGAAAATTCAGAGAGCCCTATTGCGCTTTGCAGTAACGATGAATGCTTGGAGCTGCTACATGCCCTGTCCGATGGTACAAGGCAAGAAATTCTTACGCTTTTTTATATTAATCGAGAATTGTGCGTAAATGATATCGCTCTAAACTTTTCTTTAAGCCGTCCGACAATATCGCACCATTTAAATCTTATGAAAAGGGCAAAGCTTTTAAACGCACGTAAAGAGGGCAAGGAAGTTTACTATTCATTTAACCGGGATTATGTCATCGAATTCTTGGAATCGATTTTGAACAATTTAAAAAAATGCTGCGAATAATTTTTTATGCAACATGTTGATATGTTTAAACATATAATAATATAGAGGAGGGAAGTTATATGACAGTTTTCATTTTAAGTGCTTCTTGCTGTTACCCGGGATTAGCCGTTTTTGACGACCAGACGAAGAGGGTAGTCGAGCAGGCGGCCAATGAAAGCGGCATACCCGCAGAAATAAAAGTGCTTTGCGGCCCTGCTGCCGTTTACAGCGGCGTATTGCCAGGAACTGTAATGAAGAGTTTAATCAACAGGTTCTATCGAACAAGAATCGGCCCCGCTGTTGTTATAAACGGGGAAGTAGTCTTCATGGGCGTGCCGCCGCTTGAAGGAATGAAAGAAACGCTAAAAAACCACAAGGAAAGGAGATAAAAAATGGTTAAAGAAATTAATAGCATTATGACACCGCAAGGGAATACCAAATACTTATTCTTCGGGGGCAAGGGCGGCGTGGGGAAAACAACGATGGCGACCGCTACCGCTGTGTGGTTCGCCGACCTTGGCTATAAGACTACTATTGTATCAACAGATCCAACCGTAAGCCTTTCGGCGATATTCGGTCAGGAAATCAGCGGAGAAAAGCGGACGCCTATACGGCATATACCGAATCTATGCGGTCTTAACATCAATCCGGCTGACGCGATGGGCGTATATCAAAGACGTTTGAATACCACCCTGGGTGAGTTCAATGAAGCAATGGGCGGCGACCTTGTCAGCACACCCTGCATGGAAGAGATGGCTACATTCGATCAGTTTGTTTCTTTTCTTGAAACGCCGGACGCTGATGTTATTGTATTTGATACAGCGCCTACAGGAAAGACACTCCGTGAACTCGCGATGCCTTTTGACTGGGCCGGTTTTTTAGAAAGGCAAATACAGGAAGGCAATAAATTAGCTGAGTTTCTGCCCAACAGCACAGACACTGCCCAGGAGATCGAAAGAGATAAAAAGCGCTACGATGAAGCAATGTCCGTTTTGTGTAATAAAGACACAACGGTTTTTAATCTTGTGCTTCTCCCGGAGCGGCTGCCTATTGAAGAGACGCAAAGCGCGATAAGGGGATTAAGCAAACTTGGTATCCCAATACAATCACTTATTATAAACCAGTGTATACTTCAGCAGGTAATAGACGGCAACAGTTTTTTGCAGGCAAGGGCAAAACTGCAAAGCGTATATTTGGATGAAATCAATGCGCGGTTTAAGGATATACTTAAAACGCAAATACCGTTAATGGATCACGATATCTCCGATAAGGAGAGTATGCGCGAATTAGGCCGGCTGATTTTTGAAGATAACTCGAATGATAAATAAAAAAGCCTGCCTTTATAGCAATCCAGCGTACTCGCCGTATCTCTGTGCGGCACGTATTCAAGATTACCTCTGGCCAGTCACCCCGGCCACGTCGGAGCAAAGATCACTTTGCTCCGTTTTTGTTACTAAAAATACGTATCCAAATGAATGCGCTGCCGTTGCCTATCCCAGAGTTTGCTTATCGCATTATAGTATTGGTTTGAACAAGCGCCCGCCTCAGGGCATAAGCTAATTTCTCAGGGCTATCAACAGCCCAAAAGTGGAGGAAGAATAGTCGCGGGGAATCATAAAGCATATGATTGTGAATTGCTGTCACTGTAATACCGTTTTCTCTTAAGGTACGAACAACATGATTTACTTCATTGGCTGTTAATACAAAATCTCCTGTAGCTGCGGCATTTTGGCCTTCTGCCTGAAAATTGATTGCCTGTGAAATTCCCATGCTCGGAGGTATGATTATGTTGTGTTCTTTTATTACGTCAGCGCGGGGGTATGAAAATTGTATAACCCGGCCGATATGATTACCTTTCTTGCCCATGATTTCTTCAACTGTATTCCAGTAATTCTTAGGCAGAGTTTGGCTTACTGTATGGGCTGCAAAAGGAGTATTTGTCACAGATAATGCATTTTTTATACCTTGAGCAAGCTGAACTGCGTTTCCCATTCCCGAAATATGCAGATACATAACGCGTGGCAATTCACCAAAAAGGTGATTGTGCAAGGCAGTAATTTCAAGACCATTTGTTATCAACTGCGAAACAACCGGGTCAATTTCGTTTTCGAGCAGTACAATATCGCCCATAACCATAGCATTGTTTTCTGCCGGCTGAAAGGCCATCCAGGATGTTAATGCAAATTCAGGTTCTAAAGAGACTGCCCCTATACTTATTTTAAATCATATCGCGGAAACGTAAACTTCAAAACGCCGTCTTGCTTTGTACCCTTTTTACCAATCGTTCTCTCGATAGTTTCCCAGTCAATATAGTATGGATCTTGTTTCAAAGATTCGTTTCCGTATACATGGGGCGCCGCTTGAACTGGATAGTAAGGCTGAGCATAATTGAAATTACCTGCAGGAATAATCAGTCTTTGCCCCATATATACATTATACGGATAATTGATATTATTTATTTGGGCCAGACTTGTTAATGGTATACCGAAGTATTCAGAAATTGCCGGCAATGTATCCCCGTACTGTACTATATATAAAACAGGCATAACAAACCTCCTGTTGATTGATGAAAAATCTTTAGTTCATTTTATGTCAGTAATATTTATAGGTTACATGTAAGCATATATTTGATGAAGCCTTAATAAATTACAATTTTGACCCCTTTCAAATAATTAAACGGGAATGACTAATTGTATTGATATCGGTCCATTCGGACAGCAAAATAAACATTATTAATAAACGGTCTTATTGCTGACCGCTTGTTTATCAACAGGCGAAAGGGTTGGGGAGTCGCTTTTTATTTTTTGTCAGGACTGTTATACCCGGATTTGTTTCCGCTT
>DATALE010000143.1:0-2840 GCA_036261235.1 Ruminiclostridium sp.
TGTCAGCCAGCTCGCCAATGTAGATGATGTTTTCAACGGTATCATGGTTCGCGGCGACGCAATAGGAGACGTTGTGTTCTATGGACGCGGCGCGGGGAAACTTCCGACCGCAAGCGCTGTTGTAGCCGATATCATTGATGAAGCGAAGCACCTCGGCGCGAGGAAATATGTCTACTGGTCACCCGCCGAGAACGGGTATGTCTGCGGCTATCAGGAGGCACCGTCGTCGTTCTTCGTCCGCGTTGAAGCACACGACAAGTCTATCGTCCTCAAAACCGCAGCTTCACTTTTCGGGAAAGTTACCGAAGCAGTCTGCCCCGACAGTCCGGACAACGAGGCCGCATTTATTACCCCGGCATTGCCTGAAGGGGAATTTGAAAGGGCACTTGCTTCACTTTCAACTTTCGACATAAAGGTTATCTCAAAAATCAGAGTTATGGACGATATCTAAGAAAACACAATTAACGAGGCGCTTTATAATATGTAATAAGGGTGCCTGCGTTTTTACATAGTTTTATTTCTAAAGGAGTATTCCGTCATGATAAAGATTCAGGTTCCCGCCACAAGCGCAAATCTCGGTTCAGGATTTGATTCGCTCGGAATTGCGCTGAAAATGTATAATCGTGTGATGATGGAGGAATTTGACGGAGTTGACATAAAAACAAGCGACGGCTCCGACGTACCTCGTGATGAAACAAACCTTATCTACACCAGCGCAAAATTCCTGTATGACCTCTGCGGCCGTCCGTTTCACGGACTTAGGCTTATTCAGGAAAACAATATACCAATGACGCGCGGGCTCGGAAGCAGTTCAGCGTGCATCGTCGCAGGTCTTGTGGGGGCAAACACAATTCTTAAAAACCCGCTTTCGAAAGACGACCTTGTAAACCTTGCCGCAAGGCTTGAAGGCCACCCCGACAACTCTACACCTGCGATTCTCGGCGGCCTCGTTACCTCTGTATTTGATGGGAACAGGGTATACAGCGTAAAAGTTCCGATTTCAGGCCGGCTCAAATTTGCAGCGTTTATTCCCAATTTTGAACTCAAAACAGAGGTTGCGCGTGCCGCTCTGCCGGAAAGTGTCCCTCACAAGGACGCGGTTTATAACCTTTCAAGAGCCGCGCTAATGACGGCGTAACTGTTTTCAGGTAGGCTCGACAACCTCAAAATTGCCGCAGGAGATAAGTTGCATCAGCCCTATCGATTAAAGTTTATAAAAGGCGCACAGGACATATTCGATATATCCTTGAAATACGGAGCCTATGCCGTTTTCATAAGCGGTGCAGGCCCGACCCTGATGGCTATGATTAATGTAACCGATCTTGGTTTTGCAGACCGCGTCAGAGAAGAACTTAAAAACAGATTCCCTGACTGGAAGCTTGTAATGCTGGATTGTGACGAGGACGGAGCTGCTGTAGAAAACACATAAACGTCATACTAATGCTTTAATTACGCCTCCTTGCAGAAAAGGAACTGCTTTAAAACAAGGCGTTATAATATTGGAAGGAGCTTTTTATGAGTCTCATTGTACAGAAATTCGGCGGCACTTCCGTCGCGGACGCGGACAGAGTACGCAATGTCGCGAGGATTGTCACCGATACCTATAAGGCGGGCAACAGCCTTGTAGTAATCGTGTCCGCCCAGGGCGACACAACTGATGATTTGATTGCAAAGGCGCAGGAAGTTAACCCGGCGGCTTCAAAACGTGAAATGGATGTTCTTCTTTCGACAGGTGAACAGATTTCAATGTCACTGCTCGCGATGGCTATCCAAAAGCTCGGATATCCCGTTATTTCCCTGACCGGGTGGCAGGCAGGCATGAAAACCGACACCTCCTATGGAAGCGCAAGAATTGATGAAATCGAAACCAATCGGCTTGAAGCGGAAATTGCAAAGGGAAAAATCGTAATCATCGCCGGTTTCCAGGGCATCAATAAATATGAAGACGTAACGACGCTCGGGCGCGGCGGCTCGGACACCACGGCGGTAGCTTTTGCGGCGGCACTGAAAGCCGATCTGTGCCAGATTTACACCGATGTAGACGGTGTGTACACAGCCGATCCGCGAATTGTCAAGGACGCTGTAAAGCTTGAAGAAATCTCTTACGATGAGATGCTTGAACTTGCATCCCTCGGAGCGCAGGTTCTTCACAACCGCTCGGTTGAAATGGCAAAAAAATATAATGTGAACCTCGAAGTCTGCTCAAGTTTTAAAAATGTTCCCGGAACCAAAGTCAAGGAGGTCATCAATGTGGAAAAAATGCTGATAAGGGGCGTAACCCGAGACAACGACGTTGCACGCATATCAATAATAGGTCTGCCCGACGAGCCGGGTACTGCTTTCAGAATATTCTCGCTTCTTGCGCAGAAACGCATAAACGTTGATATAATTCTTCAGTCAATCGGACGCGACGGCACGAAGGATTTAAGTTTTACTGTCGCAAAGCCTCATCTTGAGTCGGCACTCGGCATACTAAATGACCATCTTGCGACATTTAAAGGCAGAAGCCTTACCCATGACGACCATATTTCAAAGGTATCCATTGTCGGCGCGGGCATGGAAACAAACCCCGGCGTCGCGGCAAAGATGTTTGAGTCGCTTTATGACGCGGGCATCAACATTCAGATGATTTCAACAAGTGAAATCAAAATTTCAGTGCTTATCGACAGGGATGACGCTGAAAAAGCCGTCAAGGTTATCCATGACAGCTTTAAGCCGGTTATCTGATTCGGAATATCAGAGCCGCTGCTGACATTATGGCCAGCAGCGGCTTTTTTTAATATGACGCCGTATCTATTTCCATATTGGCGCAGGCGTTAAGCTCCGGACCCGCCCTGTTT
>DATALE010000004.1:0-3528 GCA_036261235.1 Ruminiclostridium sp.
AAAAGAACATATTTGCTGCGCCATTACAGATAAAAAAGGAGAAACCTGCGTATCCTCCAAGAAAGCATGGATGAAAAGCCAATTTGATAATGGACTGGTTTTTAAAAAGCTTGATGCACGGGGAAAGGTCTTTATTGAATACATTCCTGCTGAAAATGCGTGGTGCCCAATTGAAGCCAAAGGTTATATTTTCATAAACTGCTTTTGGGTTTCCGGGCAGTTTAAAGGCCAGGGCTATGCAAATAAGCTGTTGGAAGAATGCATTGCTGATGCCAAAGCGCAGAACAGATTAGGGCTTGTTGTTCTTTCTTCCGTAAAGAAGATGCCGTTTTTATCTGACCCGAAGTTTTTAAAATATAAGGGTTTCAAAGTCTGTGATTCAGCCCAGCCTTATTATGAGCTTTTGTATCTGCCGTTGAAAGAAAATGCAGTGAAGCCTAAATTTAAGGATTGCTGCAGGAATGCTTCGATTGATGAAAAAGGACTGGTTTTATTTTATACAAATCAATGTCCCCATACGGATAAATATGCTCCGTTAATTGCTGAAATAGCAAAGTCAAAAGGACAAAGCATCACCTTAAAAAAGCTTGAGTCACCGGAACAGGCGCAAAATGCTCCCGCTCCGTTTACAACTTACAGCTTATTTTACAATGGAAAGTTTGTGACCAACGAAATATTATCAGAAAGCAAATTCATGAAATTTTTGGAAGAAAACGGATTATAAATGAAATTTACAATTACTGCGAAGGAGATTAAAAGTGAAGGAACAATACAAAAGAATCATAATGACGATTTTTGGGGTCTTGATTTCGGGATTCAGCGTGGGAATGTTTAATTTATCGACTTTTGGGATGGACCCTTTCCAAGTGTTTGCGCATGGAATCTGGATGCATATTCCAATCAGTTTCGGTACGTTTTATATGATTCTTAACTTAATTATGTTGGTATTTATCTTTTTTATCGACCGGCATAAGATCGGCCTTGGTACCGTTATCAATATTTTTTTATTAGGATATGTCGTGCAGTTTTCATCCTGGCTGTTTGAAACAATGATACCGAATCCGACAATAGTCATTCGTATTATATTGCTGATTATTGGAATTATTGTTTTGTGTTTTGGAGCTTCCCTGTATTTTATCGGAGATTTAGGGGTGTCAACCTACGATGCAGTCGCTCTCATTTTATCTGAAAAGAAAGTGGCGCGTTTTCAGTATTGCAGAATCGGTTCTGATCTGATTTGTACAATAGTCGGATATGTTCTCGGCGCTACTGTTGGCATCGGGACAGTTGTTACGGCTTTATTTATGGGCCCAATTATCGCGTTTTTTAATGATCGGGTTTCAAAGCCATTACGATATGGAAAAATAGAAAAACACTGATTACCGGGCTTGCTGCGGATTGGAGCCGGTTCGAATTTCTGTTTTACCGTTCTCCTTACACTAGAATAGACAGGGCGCCGTTTCTTCCATACTTTGTCCTAGATTAACAGCAGCAGCCGCCTGCTTCGGGCGGCTGCTGCTGTTGAGGTTGGACTTATTGAAATGAAAGCGCTATAATGCTGTTAAATACAAATGGGGTGTGCAGGCGCACTGTGCGGAATCTATCTCCATACGGAGTTTAGCTTTCACTTTTTCGGTATTCTTTCCGTACCACGCATTTATTCTTCCAGTTGCCCTGCTTATACCGGATGAAGCTGGCAACTCCGGTGATCAGCCAGGTCAGCGCGGTTGCCAGCCATACCCCCCAGACGCCGACGGGGCCGATCTTCGTCAGCGGCCCGGAAAATCCGATTCTGCCGGCCATTTCGATAATTCCGTTAATAAAGGAGTAGACGGTGTCTCCCGCGCCGTTCAGCAATCCCCTTGTAATATAAATCATCCCCAGCGGGAAATAGAACCAGCTTGTGATTTTAAGAGCCTGTGTTCCCAATACGATCACTTCCGCGTCATTGACAAAGAGGCGCATGATTGGCTCTCCGAAGAACTGTGCCAGCGGGAGCATGCATAAAGTAAAAATTCCCATGATCAGGAAGCTTTTCCGGTACCCTGTGCGTACCCGTTCAATATCTCCCGCGCCGATGTTCTGTCCGGTGTAGGTGGAAACTGCCGATCCCAGCGAATTGTACGGCTGCTGTACCAGCTGTTCAATGCGGGAGGTCACCGTAAACGCCGCCACGACCACGGAGCCGAACGAATTCACCACGCTCTGCAGCACAATCAGGGAAACTGAAATCATGGAGCCTTGGAGCGCGACCGGAATACCAAGCCGGGCGCATCTTATGATGATCTCTTTATTGGGAGCGAGATAATGTTTTGATATTTTAAAATACGGATTTTTATAAACAGCAAAAAGCAGACTGCCGAGCGCGGCAATGGCCTGTGCAATGAGCGTTGCAATCGCGGTGCCGAACACGCCCCACTTGAAATCCAGAACAAAAAGAAAGTCCAGAACAATATTAACAAGGATTGACACCGTCAGGAAAACCAGCGGTGTAGTGGAATCGCCCAGAGAGCGCAGGATGGCGGAAATACCGTTGTATGCGGCAACAGCCACCAGACCAACGCAGATCGTTTTTAAAAACAGGTCGGAAGAATCAATAATATTATCCGGGGTGTTCAGCAGCTTAAGCATCGGTCTTGAAAGGAAGAATCCAAGAAGGCTCATGAACACTGCGGCCGCCAGCATAACATAAATGGAATTCGCGATGGAGCGCTTGACGTATTCCTCGTCTTTGGCCCCCAGATACTGGGAAACAACGATCCCGATTCCGGCAGACATACCCCCGCACAATGAAAAGAACAAATACTGGACCGAACTTGTTGCGCCGACTGCCGCCAGCGCATCGGCGCCTATGTAATTTCCTACGATGATGGAATCAATCATGGTATATAGCTGTTGAAACAGATTGCCCACCAGCATTGGCAGCGAAAAGGTCAGCAATAATCTTACCGGACTTCCTTCTGTCATATCTGTGACGTTACCCTTCATTTTTACCCCCGTTAACCATACGGCTGAGTTTGCACGTTATCATTTCGATACAACAGATTATAACCATAATGTATTCGTCAGGCTAATTAGAAGGCATTAAGTTATTGCTCATTTATTGCGATTATCGGACAGATAAGCCCTTATTTTGCAGAAAGGAATGGTAAAACGGCTATGTTAACAAAAGACAATTTCCAGAATATCGGTTTGGCGGTAGGGTACCCGTTTAATATCATCGACCATTCCCCAAAAACGTTTCCCCTGCACTGGCATAACTACGTTGAGGTCATTCTGTCCTATCAGGATTCCGTACAGTATGAAATTAACGGACATTTATATACCCTGGCGCCCAATGACATCCTGTTCATCTGGTCGGGAGAGCTGCACGCCCTCACGCATCAGCCGCAGCCCTCCAACATTCTGATGCTTCAGTTTGATTACTCCGTCATAGGCGACCGGGTCGATTTTCGCGATAAGCTGTATTTATTTCATCAGCTGCATATTATAAAGTCCGCGGAGAATCCGCAGCTTGCGGCGGCGCTG
>DATALE010000020.1:0-3595 GCA_036261235.1 Ruminiclostridium sp.
AAGCGATTCTTCCGCGGCGTCAAGCAGCCTCTTTTGCCCGAAAAGGTCGCTGCAGGTATAACCCGTTATGCAAAGTTCAGGCAGCACGAGAAGTTTTATGCCTTTCTCGCCTGATTTTTTGATATATTCAGTCGGTCAAACATTTCCTGCGCCTCAGGCGTTTTCGGAAAACCACAAGCCAATATGACTGAAACCTGAGCGCCTTGTTCAAGAAATTTTCTGGCGACTACAAAACCATCGCCGCCGTTATTACCGCAGCCACAGATAACAAGACAGCGTTTTCCTGAAACCTGAACCGTTTCACGGATATACCGTGCTGCGGCACTGCCTGCGTTCTCCATAAGTCTTAACGCCGAAATCCCATTTGCAATTGCTTTTGATTCCATCTCTTTCATTTGAGCGCAAGTAACAATAAGCATAAATTACCTCCATTACATTGTCTCATTATAATAGTACAATACCGCCAATCCTTATTATGGAAAGGCGGTTGAAAGTTAAGCCCTTGTAAATCAGTCCGTAAAAACCATCCGGGGCGCAAAAGCCTGCGCACTTTTTATTATTCTTTCATCGGGATTGAAAATCATGCGGAAATAACCGAGCTTTTCTGTTCTCGTAATAATAAAATAGGTATCTTCTTCATCCGGTGAAACTGAAGCGTTAATTGTCTTGATATTCTGTTTGTTTTCAAATTCGTTTTTATGGTTTCCGTTAAGCGGAGCCATAATTTCTATGGTTCTGAAATTAATTGTTGTAACTCTTTTTCTTTTGGATTTGGCAATGACTTTGTCCACATCCATCTCACCATTTGTGACAATATACTCAAATTCAAGGCTGAAAAATTTCAAAAGATACCAGGCTCCGTAAATTATTCCTGCCATCAGGACTAAAAATATAAAAGAATAATTTGCAAAAGCCATCATTAATATAACGCAGAATATTTCGAGTATTACAACACCGATAATTACCGATATTTTTTGAATATTCTTTATAGGTGAATTTTTTTGTTTTATAATATGTTCAATAAAAGTATCCAATATTTGCAGCCCCTTTCAAAATTGTATTATAACATAATCACATTATTTTTACAATGAATGCAATGTAACAATTATTAAATGGTTGATTATTTACAGTTAAATGTCCAAAAGCGTAATTTTTAAGAAAGATGTTGACTTTTTGAGCGATACTGTTAAAATTTTATGAGTAGTTTAGAACTTTAAAGAACTTAATATGTTTTTAAGTAATATTGAAGGTGAAATATATGAATGACGGTTTTATTCGTACTGCTGCGGCGGCTCCCGCAATTGAAGTTGCCGACTGCAGCGGCAATGCCGGAAAAATCAAAGAATATATCAAAAAATCAGGCGAGAAAGGCATAAAACTTCTCGTGCTGCCTGAACTTTGCATAACGGGTTATACCTGCAGCGACCTTTTCGGGCAAAAGAGGCTGCTTGACGCCGCGGAAGAATCGCTTGCGGATATTGTGCGTTTCAGCGCCGATTACGACACTCTTATTCTTGTGGGTCTGCCCGTAAGACATTGCGACAGGCTCTACAACTGCGCGGCCGCCATTCAACGCGGAAAACTTCTCGGTGTTGTACCGAAGCGCCATATACCTAATTATAACGAGTTTTATGAAGCAAGACATTTTACATCAGGGAAGGCGGCGTCAGGCAATGTTAATTTAGCAGGCTTTGAAGCACCGTTTGGCGGTGATCTGATCTTTGAGTGCAAAGAACTGCCCACTTTCAGGGTGGGGGTGGAAATCTGCGAGGATATGTGGGTGCCTAATCCCCCGTCAGGGCGGCTTTCACAGGCCGGAGCAGTAATTATTGCAAATCTTTCCGCAAGCACATATGTAACCGGAAAAGATTTTTACAGGACTGCACTTATTACGAGTCAATCCGGCCGATGCATATCCGGCTATATCCTTTCCAGCAGCGGAGAGGGAGAATCTTCAACTGACCTTGTTTTTTCCGGTCATCTTGTAATAGCTGAAAACGGAAAGCTGCTCAACCAGACGCACCGCGATAAGGATTATGTAGTCTCGGATATCGATACCGCTTTGCTGTGCGCGGAAAGACAGAAAACCACTACTTTTATTAGTGACGATGACGAATTTCTCAGGAACTCCCGCCACATCGGTTTTTCATGCAATTTTGAAAGCTACTCTCCGCTGATAAGGCCGATCAACCGGCATCCGTTTGTACCGTCATCAGGCGAACGGTATAAAGAGCGCTGCAGTGAAGTCCTTGACATACAATGTGCAGGGCTTGCAAAGCGTTTAAATTTTACACATGCAAAGACCGCTGTTGTTGCGGTTTCAGGCGGACTTGATTCAACGCTTACACTGCTGGTTACAGCCCGCGCAATAAAGAAATACGAACTCGACTGCAAAATTATAGCCATCACAATGCCGGGCCCCGGAACGACCGGACGAACTAAAGGCAACGCAGTCAATCTTTGCGAATCTTTAGATGCCGAGCTGCGCGAAATTCCAATCGGAAACGCCGTTAAGCTTCATTTGTCCGACATCGGGCACGGCGGAGAATTTGATACTGCATTTGAAAATGTTCAGGCAAGGGAACGCACCCAGATAGCGATGAGCATTGCAAACATGGAAGGCGGCCTTGTTATCGGAACCGGCGACATGTCGGAGCTTGCGCTTGGTTTTACAACATACAACGGTGATCACATGAGCATGTACGGTGTCAACGCCGGGGTTCCGAAAACTCTTGTCCGCCACCTCATTAAATATGTTGCTGATGAAAGCACAGGCAACACAGTATTACACGACACGCTCTATGATATTCTCGACACGCCTGTTAGCCCCGAACTTCTGCCTGCTGAAAACGGTGAAATTTCCCAGAAAACAGAGCAGATTGTCGGGCCCTACGAGCTGCACGATTTCTTTATGTTCTATTTTTTAAGGTATGGCTTCGAACCGCTGAAAATCCTAAGGCTTGCGATTCAGGCTTTTAACGGGATATATGATAAAGAAGAAATAAAGCGCTGGCTTGTGAAGTTTATAAAACGGTTCTTTATGTCGCAGTATAAACGCTCGTGTATTCCCGATGGCCCGAAAGTTGGTTCAGTCGCACTGTCGCCGCGCGGAGACTGGCGTATGCCAAGTGATACCTGTGTCAATGAGTGGCTAAAACAGCTCCAGTAATATTTCCCACCAGATTGTTTAAATTGTTTTCTTTTGACGCAAAATTATGATATAATATAAATAAGCGATGGTTTCATAATATCGCCAGGTTTGTTTTATATATCTTCTTGATTTTTATGAAACAAACGGATATAATTTTAATTCGCGCAGACAAATCATAGTTTTCCGGGAGGACATATGGCGAAAGTTGAGTCGCGTGTCATCGCACAGAATAAAAAAGCGAGGCATGACTATTTTGTTGAAGAAGCCTTTGAAACCGGGATTGAGCTTTGCGGAACAGAGGTAAAATCAGTACGCATGGGTCGCGTCAATCTCAAGGATTCGTGGTGCGACATTGATAATGGTGAACTATTTGTCAACGCGAATTAAAATTATATCCGTTTGTTTCATAAAAATCAAGAAGATATATAAAACAAACCTGGCGAT
>DATALE010000034.1:0-2803 GCA_036261235.1 Ruminiclostridium sp.
AAAGCTGCGGTCAAAGGCGCAATACATTTTCTTGATAACGTAATCGACGCCAACAAATACCCGCTTCCGGAAATAGATAAAATGACGCGCAAGACCCGTAAAGTTGGCCTTGGAATTATGGGCTGGGCGGATATGCTGCTCGAGCTCGGAATACCTTATAATTCTGATGAAGCGGTTGAGCTTGCCGGAAAACTTATGAAGTTTATAACGAATTCCGCGCGTGAGAAGAGTGCGGAACTGGCCGTGACACGCGGAGCTTTTCCGATTTTTGATGAAAGCACTCTTAAAGACGGTCCGGCAATGAGGAACGCAACAGTTACGACAATCGCCCCTACAGGGACACTCTCAATAATCGCAGGATGCTCAAGCGGAGTTGAACCTGTTTTCGCATATGTGTTTATAAGGAATGTTATGGACGGAACAGAGCTCATCGAAGTGAATCCTGTTCTTGAGAAAAAGCTCAGGGAACGCGGTTTATATTCAGATGAACTGATGAAAAAGATAGCGAAGGAAGGTAGCCTTGCCTTAATTCCCGAGATTCCCGACGATATCAAGAGGGTATTTGTCTGTGCTCATGATATCTCACCGGAATATCATATCCGAATGCAGGCGGCTTTTCAGAATTATACAGAAAATGCGGTTTCAAAGACAGTTAATTTTGCGAATTCCGCCACTCGCGACGACGTCAGGGAAGTTTATATGCTCGCATATAAGCTCGGCTGCAAAGGCGTCACGATTTATCGTGACGGTAGCCGGGACGCTCAGGTTCTTAATATCGGAAAGGTCAATACGGGTGAGGAACAAAAGGCAAATCAACCGCGCCCAAGGCCTGACGTTACCACAGGATTTACAGAGAAAGTCCATATAGGCTGCGGGAATCTCTACATTACCGTAAATTATGACGAAAATGGTATCTGTGAGGTGTTCACAAACACCGGAAGGGCAGGAGGCTGCCCGTCACAGAGCGAAGCTACTGCGCGCCTGGTGTCGATTGCACTGCGTTCCGGTATGGACACTGACGTTATCATCGAGCAGCTTAAAGGAATCCGTTGTCCGTCAACTATCAGGCAAAAAGGAATGAAGGTTACCTCCTGTCCTGACGCAATCGCAAGAGTAATTGAAAAGGTCAAGCGTTTTCAGGACAGCGCCGCCGGTAAAGAAGAAAAGACCATTAAAGTACCGGACGCGAAAGAGTATGACTATGTAGAACATGTCGATGTCAACATGAAGTTTTGTCCTGAATGCGGGCAAAAACTTGAACACGAAGGCGGCTGTGTGACCTGCCGGAACTGTGGTTATTCGAAGTGCGGCTGATAAAGCTGAAAAGGGGGCCGGTGATTATTCACCGGCCCCATTAGTTTTTGTAGTGTGATTAATGTTCCGTTCTGCCCCTTTTCAGCGGCGGCAAGCCTGCTTACCTTAAGCTGCTTAACGCAAGACTACTTACATATATGATATAATGCGAAAAATCTAAAATCATCCTATTGATTTTACTAAATCTGTTTGAAAATTATGTATTTCAGGATTCTTTATAGCTGAGATTACATCGCCGCTGCAATAAGTAGAATATTTGATTATGTAATGGTTATATGTGTTCGGTTCAATATCTTTAAGAAATGAAAGATATCCTAATATAACATTAGGGTCACCTTTATGCTTAACAAGACGATCATAGATCATTTGTTTAATTTTATTTCGCATTTCACTTCCGACAGAAATTTGCTCATCAGTGGTTATAATAAGTCCTGTAATTCTTTGTTTGTGTTTTTTTGAATGATACCATGTCTTGTCTTTATTAACCTTAAACCCAGAGGCCTCTAAACGAGTAACAAGTTCTGTTGCAATCTCAGTCGGAATATAAGATTTGGAGGAAATGTACATATCGTCGGCATACCTTGAATATTTCAAGTGTCGCTTTTTGCAGAAACTTTTCATCCATTCATCAAATTGATATAGTACGATATTTGAAATACATGGGGAGCTTACAGTTCCTACACATAAAGAATTATGCCTAAAGCAAATATTTGGAATAACATCACATATATCATCATACCAATTATTTTGATACTCTATGATATTTTTGTTTTCAAACAAAATTGAAGAGAACACCTCTGAATGAATACTTGGGAAAAAGTTTTGAATATCTGTATGGAATATAAATTTTGAATCTGCATGAAATGCGGCGTGCTTTTTTATAGACTCTCCGGTCTTATACGCATAGGCTGCTTGCGATACGGGAAGATAAATAAGCACGTTTTTCAAAGCCCAATATTGCAAAGTTTTCAATTCGGGGCTTGGCTGAGATATCTTTCTTTTTTTTCCCGCTACCTTCGGAATGTAATAATCTTTGTAATAAAAATTACTCCGACTAATAATTTCACTAACATATTCTGAATTGAGATGTAAATCCGTGGAAATGCGATCAACAATTGTATTCATATAACGTCACCATATCTATACTTACGACAAAGCATCCTGTTTCGTTCTTCTGATTCTGCTTTACCATAGTATCTAAACATAAGATTTTGTGCTTTTGAAAAATCAGTAAGTGTAATATAAGAATCATGAGCTTTTATTATATTAACATTCATTAAAAGTTTTAATATATATCTATATTTAATTTCACGATGAAACTTACTTGCGTCACGCTTGGCAAAACTGAAATTTCTGAAATCTTTTACTTCTCTATATAGCTGCAATAAATCTGATGGTGTAATTGGTTGCACTATTCGTAATAATTCAATTATTTCAGCAATAAATGAATTGATATTGACTTGGTTTTCGTTTTTATTTATTATACGTT
>DATALE010000046.1:0-27367 GCA_036261235.1 Ruminiclostridium sp.
AAGCGACCATCCGCTGATTGTAACACTGTCATTTATGTAACTGCCATCCACGGGTGAATCAATGTTAATAAGTGGCGGCGGCGACGCAAAAGCATTGCCCGCAAAAGCAAATGTCAAAATTAAAAGCAGGATTGATATGAAGCGTCGGAATTTTTTCATTTCTTTCCCCCATTTTCAATTTTCCAGGTACGATTTTTAAGCCATTATTGCGAAGTACAATTTTTATGTAATAGCAATAATGTTCTTTATATTATCATATATCTTTATGTGCCACATTACAATACCAAATAGAGATTTGCTAAGATTTATAATATTGCTTCCTGACCTGACTATTTAAGTTGAGAGTTTGATTCTTTTATATTATAATTAAACTACAAGTTGAGGAGGCAATATAATGAAAAAAGTAGTTCTTATCACAGGGGCGTCACGCGGAATCGGAAGGGCTGCCTCAAGGCTTTTTGCTGAAAACGGCTGGTCTGTTGCAATAAATTATTATAAATCCCAAAAAAGTGCGGAAGAGCTTTATGAAGAGCTGAAAAAATACTCGAATGGTACAATGCTTTTAAAAGCAGACGTTTCTGACATAAATGATGTTCGAAATATGGTAGAAACCTGCGAAAAGCAACTGGGACATATTGATGTTTTAATCAACAACGCCGGTATCGCTCAGCAAAAGCTGTTTACAGATATCACAGATGACGATTGGAACCGTATGTTTTCGGTGGATGTTACAGGTGTTTTTAATTGCTGCCGCTGTGTCCTGCCCTCAATGATAAGACGCCGCAGCGGAAAAATCATCAATGTTTCATCAATCTGGGGTATCTGCGGCGCCTCATGCGAAGTGCACTACTCAGCGGCTAAAGCTGCTGTAATCGGTCTTACAAAGGCTCTTGCAAAAGAGGAAGGGCCGTCAAACATTCAGGTAAACTGTGTTGCGCCCGGTGTTATCGATACCGAAATGAACGGTGCACTTTCCGATAGTGACAGGGCTGCGCTTTGTGAAGAAACGCCGCTCGGAAGATTCGGCACTTCCGAGGATATTGCAAAAACAATGTTATTTCTGGCTTCACCTGCCGCAGATTTCATTACGGGGCAGGTAATAAGCCCGAACGGCGGTTTTGTAATATAAAAAGCAGCGACCCGGAAGAATAACTCTTTCGGGTCGCCGTCAAGTCTGTAAACGTTTACATTAGATTTCACTGGAGTTTGTTTTGCCATTTATCATTGCAATCTTCGTGTCGACGTCCTCAAGTTCAAACATCAAAGGTTTTTTATCGATACTAATATTTCTTGCTTTTAGAGCGGTAATCAGGACTCGGCGTCTTGACAGCAGTTCTTTAAATTCTTCATATAACGCCGGGTTCTGTTCATTGCTTTCCTGTCGTGCAGGCTTATCCTGCCTACTGTTTTTTGAATTTTCTTTACTTTTTTGATCTTTGCGGCGTGGATTCTGTTCACGTCGCTTTTTTTGTTCGTCGTATTTTTCTTTCTCCGAAACAAAATTGTTCAGATATTTCCGCGCAAGTATTACATATTTTTTCGTATATTCACGTGCCTGTTCAATATATCCGAGACTCAGCAGCATCTCGGCGTAAACGTAACAAAGGAACGGTGAATATTGCAGCGCCGCACAGTTTTTTGCCTGAGCGCAGCCGTTGTCGTACCGTCCGGCAAAATAGTCTGAAAATATTAAAAACTCTTTCAGTTTCTCCGTCTGGGTATCAGATATGAGCAATTCTGTGAGCTCCAGTGCTTCTTTAAAATTACCTGCCAGATAATTTATGATTATCTTACTTCCCGGAATATCACCGAGAGCCGCTCTGCAAGCAAGCTCCGCCCTTAAGCAGTCCGGTTCTATACCCGAATCTAATATTTCTTCGATATGCTGTGAGACATTTCCGGTTTCACATAATTCTCTGATAAATTTTCTCGTTCCATCCATAACATAAGTGTCGCCCTGATTTTCTTTTGACCCGGTTGATTTTCCTTCGTCGGAATGAGGTGCAAAGCCTTGAAGCGCCGATACGCTGGTTCTGCTGTTTTGTTCGTTTATATGATCCATTTCAACATGCTGTATTTCCAATTTGTCTCACCGCCTTTTATTCTCGCTCATATTTTATATCGTCACCACTTAATAAAAATTAACACCGGACGGTTTTTTCCGAGCGGTGCAGGCGATTTATATCATAATAATATTTTTGACAGTTTGATTATACTCTAAACCCTTTTATCATCAAGCGGAAACATAATCGAAATTGAAGTTCCTTTTCCCTGTTCACTTTCAAGTTTTATCGTTCCGTTATAAAGCTCAACTATATGTTTTACTATTGACAGTCCCAGCCCTGTTCCTCCCATTTTTCTGCTGCGGCTTTTATCAACACGGTAAAAACGTTCAAAAACCCTTTTCTGGGATTCCTTCGGTATTCCGACACCCGTGTCTTTGACCATAACGCCGACTTCCCCTGGACTTTGAGTGACAATAATGATAACCTCGCCGCCCTCTCTGTTATATTTTATTGCATTGTCAATAAGGTTGAGCAGCATTTGCTGCATGTGATCCGGATTAGCGTCAAAGCTGCCGATATCTCCTTCTACATTGACTTCAATATTCTTTTCAGTAATCTGGTTGACAAGAGACGACTTGACTTTTTGCGCAAGAAATTTGAGACTTACCTGTTCAAGGCCTGTGTCATGCGAAGTTGCTTCAAGTTCCGAAAGCTTTAAAATATCGTTTATAAGCCCAATCATTCGCTCCGTTTCGGTTCTTATGTGCAGAAGGTAGCCCCGCGCCTTTTCAGGATCGCTAACGATTCCGGTATCAATAAGTTCTGAAAACCCTTTTATTGTTGTCAATGGAGTTTTTAGCTCATGTGATGCGTTCGCGACAAATTCAGATCTTATTTGTTCCGCGAGCCGTATTTCAGTGACGTCCGAAATCAGCATTATTGCGCCGTTTATTTCATGACTGTCGTCGTCAAGTATAGCACTTATCATTATCTGAAGAATTTTTTTCCCGTCAGGGCTTTTAACATCAACCGCTCCCGAATTTCCACTCTCGAATACTGTTTTCAGCGTTTTCTCGATTGACGGATTATGTGTCAGGCGTAGTATATTGCTTCCCTTAAGGTATAATCCGGCGTCAAAATATTTTTCCGCGCTTCGGTTGATGACGAGAATATTTAAGTCACGCCCCAGAACAACAAGCCCCTCGTTCATATTGTTAAGCAGATAGTCAATACGCTTGTTTTCAACATAAAGCTCTTTTACCTTTTGCGATATTGCCGTCGATGTCTTTGCAAGTTCCTCCGCCGATTCAATAAATTCAGTATATTCGAGTAATTCAGGGGCAGGTTTTACTTCCACGCCCGCCTCATTTCCCGCACGCTCAATCGTCATTTCTGCACCTTTAAGCAGGAATCTTATTCCAAAAACAAGTTTTGAAACCTGCCGCAAAGATAAAAGCGCACCCAGAATCAAAGCCGGAATGACGCTCCAGAAAGAATATGATCCCTGAGGGACCTCGGAATTTGCGTGCAAAATCGTACCGTTTTTTAGTTTTATCGCGGCGCTGATATCACTTACGCCGAAAATTCCGTAGTTTCTGGCGTTTTCGCCGTAACCATTTTCAGATGCTGTTTTAACTTCCGGAGCTTCGGAAGTTCTGTTTTTATCTATAATCTGTATATTTATCCTGTTTGATTTAAAATTTGACTTAATAACATCTGCTTGAGTAGAAGTAGGCAAAGACGAAATAAGGTTCAGCGTACTTCTGAGTTCCTTACCTTTTTCGTTTATGAGCAAATTCTGATAAAGAAAAGCCGTTATGATCCAAACAATAAGTACTGATATAAAAATTATAAAAAGATTTTCAATTAGAATTATACGTTTCAACGTAAAGCCCCCCGCTTTTAAGGAAACTTTGATTAATTCTGTACGAATGCATCGGTGAGCATTTTTTGTTTCGGCCGGCAGCGCAGGTGATTTGTGTATTGATATCTTAAAATTCTGGCAACGCGTCGCAGCGAATAATCGCCGTAGTTGTGCCGTGACCGGATTATATCAGTGTTTTCTTAAACATTTGCAGAAGCGTTAAATTTGTACCCAATGCCTCTGACAGTTGATATATACCTGCCGTCTGCGTCATGAAGCTTTTGTCTTAAACTTCTGACATGCATGTCAAGTGTTCTGGTCTCTCCTATGTAAGAATAGCCCCAGACTTTATCCAGCAAAACATTTCTCGCCATCGCCTTGCCTGCGTTCTCCATCATAATCTGCAACAGGTCAAATTCTTTGAGCGTAAGTTCAACTGGTTTGTTTCGATGAGTTACCTCATGTGATTCGGTATCAAGTTTTAATTCGTTGTATTCATAAACTGTCTTTTTCTCACTCTTTGAATTTGTCCTCCTAAGCGCCGCGCGCACCCTTGCCATAAGTTCAAGAACGCCGAAAGGTTTCACAATATAGTCGTCCGCGCCGAGGTCAAGCCCGGCAACTCTGTCGGTTTCTGCACCCTTTGCGGACAGCATCAGAACCGGAATGGACGTGGATTCAGGGTTACTTTTTATGCGTCTGAGTGCCTCCAAGCCATCCATACCCGGCAACATTATATCCAGCAGAATTATATCGGGAATATCGGTTTTAAGAACTGTAAGCATAGAAACGGCGTCTTCAAATCCGACAACCTCAATTCCGCAGGACTCCAAAGCGCATTTAACTATTTCCCTGATATTCTCTTCATCGTCAACAATATACGCCTGCCTGCCCATTCCGGTTACCTCCGCGAAATATTATAATATTTTTTTATTTTTGTGTTCACCAGTAACTGAAAAAACAACCCACTCGCAAATATTGACCGCATGGTCGCCGATACGCTCAAGATACTTTGCAATCTGCAAAAAGTCGATTGCCTGGTCAACCTGCTCGGTTGATTTGAGCATAATCGCCACAATATCCTGTTTGACAGTTTCGAAAAGGCTGTCTACCTCGTCATCGCGTTTCATAATCGAGTTTGCAAAAGCGATATCATTTTTTACAAACGCGGTAATGCTGTCTTTTACCATCGACGCCGCAATATTCGCCATCAGCGGAATATGCTCAAGAGTTTTTATAAAAGGTTTATCGTCGAAGCGAAGGCTGATATCTGCGATATCCGCCGCCTGATCGCCGATTCTCTCCATGTCAGTTATCATTTTTAGCGCGGTTGAAATAGCCCTTAAATCTCCGGCGACAGGCTGTTGTTTCAGAAGAAGCCGAAGGCACTTCGCCTCAATAGTCCTGTCAAGGTCATCAATTTCCTTGTCGTTGTCAATTATATTTTGAGCAAGTTCTTTGTCGCGTTTTTCGAGCGCGTCAATCGACTTGTCAATAGCTTCTTCAATCAGTCCGCCCATTCTTATCATGTCAAGATGAAGCTGCTCCAGATCATGTTGGAATTCTGTTCTTGCGCTCATAGCTTCCTCCTAATAGTTCCAATAATATTATCGCACCTTTAAAGTATTTGGTCAACCGAAACGACCGGTTATATAATCCTCAGTACGTTTATCCTTCGGCATTGAAAACAGATTATCCGTCTCCTGATATTCAATCACCTCACCGTGAAGGAAAAACGCTGTATAATCGGATATTCGCGCGGCTTGCTGCATATTGTGAGTTACAATGATGATCGTGTAGTCAGATTTCAGCCCCGTTATCAGATCCTCGATTTTCATCGTCGAAATCGGGTCAAGCGCACTTGTAGGTTCGTCCATGAGCAAGACCTCCGGTTCAACCGCAAGGGCGCGGGCGATACAAAGGCGCTGCTGCTGACCGCCGGAAAGCCCCAGAGCGCTTTTTTTGAGTCTGTCTTTAACCTCGTCCCAAAGTGCCGCTCCAGTAAGGCTTTTTTCCACAATCTCGTCAAGCTGTTTTTTGTTCTTCATTCCGTGAATTCTTGGGCCGTATGCTATGTTGTCATAAATGGACATCGGAAATGGGTTCGGGCTTTGGAAAACCATGCCGACACGCTTTCTCAACAGAGTTACGTCCATGTCGCGGGAATATACGTCCTCCCCGTCAAGCATTATCCTGCCTTTGATTGAAACGCCGGGAATAAGGTCGTTCATACGGTTTATTGTCTTTAAGTAGGTTGATTTTCCGCAGCCGGAGGGCCCAATAAGCGCCGTCACCTTGTTTTGATAGGCCGGAAACGATATGTCTTTGAGCGCCTGAACTTCCCCGTAATTAAGATTTAATTTTTCTGACGAAAGTTTTATGTTCAAATCATCTGCCCCCTTTTCCCGTTAACTTTTTCTCGAGAATATTACTGACAAATCTTGCGCCGAGGCTGAATAGGAAAACCATGGCTATCAGCACCGCGGCTGAAAAATCAGCTATCTGGCCGGCGTTTTTCTCAACACCTTCCGTTTTAAGCGCCCATATATGAACCGCCAGAGTATCCGCGGGCCTTAATGGATTCAGCAGGCTCGTTCTGCTCGCGGGATTCCAGTTATTTATATTAATGTCGGAGTTTAATCCCGCTGTATAGATAAGAGCGGCAGCTTCGCCAAAACTGCGGCCCGCGGCAAGTATCACGCCCGTTATAATTCGAGGCAGGGCGCTTGGCACAATAACAGTAACGATAGTCTGCCAATGTGTAGCACCGATTCCAAAACCGCCTTCACGATAAGAATTAGGGACAGAACGTATTGCATCCTCTGTTGTAGATGTAATCAAAGGCAGATTTAGTATAGATACAGTTAAAGCACCGGCGAGCAGATTCCACTTTGAACCTGTCATAACTATAAAAAACAGGTAGCCAAACAGTCCGACCACTATTGACGGTAAGGACGACAGCGTTTCAATGCAAATGCGCAGAAAATGGGTAAACCGCCCTTCGCGTGCATACTCCGCCATATATATGCCAGCCGCGATACCAATAGGCACTGAAAAAACCAGTGACAAAATGACAAGGTAAATTGTATTGAAAAATTCCACGGCAATTCCGCTTCGCTCAAATGAGAGCATCGTGGGGCTGAACGCTGCAGCGCCTTTATAGAAAATGTATATTGTAATACCCGCAAGAAGGAGTAGAAAAAGGCAGGCAGTTACATATAAAACCGACGTTGCTATTTTGTCGGCTGTTTTCGCCCTTTTATGAACGTTTGTCATGTTTCACGCCCCCTTTTCTGCCAACAACCCTAATAAGCAATATAAAAATAAAGGATATCAAAAGCAGCAACAGTGCCATTGTCCAAAGTGCATTATTGTATTCGCTGCCTGTTACAGTATTGCCCATATTAGTCGCAATTTCAGCTGTGAGATTAGTTGTCGGTGAAAATATTGATTTTGGGAAAGCCTGCGTTTTGCCGATTACCATTGCTACAGCCAGCGCTTCACCAAACGCGCGCGCGAGCCCAAGGATAACACCGGTCAGAATACCCGGAACTGCCGACGGCACGATAACCCGGCGGATTAACTGCCACCTTGTTGAACCAAGTCCATATGACGCTTCTCTGTATGAACGTGAAACGTTTCGAAGAGCGTCCGCACTGACGCTTGTTATGGTCGGAAAAATCATAACCGACAGGACAATCGAACCCGCAAGCAGGCCATAGCCGTAAACCAAATGAAAGGTTCGGGCTAAAAAAGGGACAAGAACGGTCAAACCAACCCATCCGTAAACTACGGATGGTATGCCTACAAAAAGTTCAATGGCGGGCTGCAAGAGTTTTCGCCCGAAGTTCGGAGAAATTTCCGTCATGAAAACAGCCGCAGCGACGCTGAACGGAGTTGCAATAAGGATAGCGATCAAGCTTACTGCAATGGACCCGAAAATGAAAACCGCGGCGCCGACACTGCCTTTTCCATCCATCTCATCGGGTCTCCACTTTGACGAAAACAGAAATTCGAAAACGCTGTGCTTGTTATTAACAAAAGTGGCAAGGCCTTTTATAAAAAGAAAGCATGTTATTGCAAGTGTTAAGGCGATAATGAATATGCCGAAAACAGTTACTGTCGTCCGTCCCAGGTATTCCTTCCTGAACATGTGTTTTGATCTCACATATCTTCTTCCTCTTTTAATAAATTAGGAAAGCTAAAATTTTTTATAAGTATTTAGTATATAAAACGGGCATAAGGCCGGTTGATGCCACCGGCCGCTGCCCCGCTTTTTATATTTATGATTTAATCTTTGATGCTTCGCCGTAACCTTTTTCGGTTATTGAAGTTCCAAATTCTTTACTTGTCATATAGTCAAGGAATGATTTTACGATACCCGTTGGCTGACCGCTTGTATACATGTGCTCATATCCCCAAATTGGGTATTTGCCTTGATAGATATTGTCATACGTTGGGTCAACACCGTTGTATTTAAGCAGTTTTATATCTGTTTTGCCTTTGGTATAAGAAAGGGCGAGATAACCTATGGCGCCTTTTGTTTGTGCAACTGTCTGTTCAAGAACACCTGAATCGTCCTGCTGAAGCGCTGAACCGACTGCCTCGTTTTGACCGTCGAGCGCAATTTTCTTATATAAAGTCCGCGTTCCGGAAGTTGTAGGACGGTTTATAATTACTATGGCCTCGTCGTTACCGCCGACTTCTTTCCAGTTCTTAATCTTTCCGGTGAAAATCCCGATCAACTGATCTTTTGTCAGACTGTCTACCTTGACGTCAGGGTTAACAACTGTTGCGATACCGATAATACATACTTTATGATCTACAAGCTGTGTGGCTTTGTCGGATGATAACTTTTCAGATGCCTCAACGTCGGAATTTCCGATATCCACAGTCTTATTATATACGTCAGTCAAACCTTTTCCTGATCCACCCGCATTAACAGTAATCGACAAGTTCGGATTGTCTTTTTTCAAATTATCTGCCGCCGCTTGGGCAAGCGGCTGAAGCGCTGATGATCCATCGAGGGTCAAACTTCCTGAAAGGTTTGTAAAGCCTTGGGTTACCTGTGACTTTCCCTGTGAAGGAGTCTGGTTGGAATTTGGTTTGCCTGAGCATGAAGTTAACACCATGCCTGTAATTACGGTCACCAATACTGCCGCAATTATTTTTCTCATATTAACACCCCTTTTTTTATTACACTTATACTATAACTTTTTAAGCTGTCCTTAAAAAGCAAGGGCAAGTAAACCAAATGTAAAGAACGTGTAAACCGCCGCCGAACATACGAATTCCTTATTATTTTGATTATGCAGCTGAAATTTATACATTAAATAAACGGTTATCCTCCGGGCAGCAAAAAGGAACTGCCCCAAACAGACTGTTATCTGTTAAAGACAGTTCCTCTTAATTATATTTTTTATTCGAATTTAAGCCTTTGAGTAAGAGTTGAGTCGGGGCTTACAAAAGCAGTTTTGAAGTTGTCGTAAATCACCTTGCCGGGCTTCGCCCCGCTTGGTTTTTTAACATATCTCACAAGTGTAAAATCGACCGGAACCTGTGCGGAATCCTTCGCCTTGCTGTGACTCGCCGCCAAAACAGCCGCCTGTGTCAGAGTGCTGTCCGGGACATCCTCGCCATCCGCGATAACTATTACATGTGCGCCCGGAATATTTTTTGTGTGCATCCATATATCGTTCTTTGAAGCTGTTTTCAGCGTTAGCCTGTCGTTCTGACGGTTGTTCCTGCCGACAAGAATTTCAAAGCCGTCGTCCGACCGAAAATGGAGCGGTGCGCTCTCTTTTATATGTTTTGCGCCGTTTCTGCCGCGATTCTTGAGATACCCCTGTTCAACAAGTTCCTGTCTTATTTCATTAAGTCCGCTCTCGTTTTGAACCCTCGACAGTTCATCCAGAACAGTTTCGAGATAGGATAGTTCCTCTTCACCCGATACAATTTGTTCCTTGAGGTATTTTTCAGCCGCTGATGCTTTTCGGTATTCGTTGTAATATTTCTGCGCGTTTTTTGACGGAGTAAGTGACGGGTCAAGCATTATTGTGACCTCGGGTTCATTTTCTTCATAGAAATTTCCGATTTTGCATGAAGTCATACCCTTTTGCAGCCTGTAAAGATTCGCTGAAATAAGGTCGCCGCATATGCGAAGATGTTCGCGGCCCCTGCTTTGCTCAAGCTCGGTTTTTTGGTTTGCAAGTTTTCTCTGAATTCTTCCCACTGCCGAGTTTACAACATTGACCATGTCGCGCGAACGCTGATTCATGCGTTCGATTGAATCACGCTCGGTATAAAAGGCGTCAAGCAGTTCTGAAAATGAATCGTAACGGGACGTTTTAACATTATTCTCATACTGTCCTATCGGCATAAAAGAAAAGTCCATAGGTTTTCCGTTCGCCGGATTTATCACCATAAACGGCACACCGGTGTTGCTCGAAATATCTTTACGCATTTTTTCAATTATCAGTGACAGCTTTTTATATTCATCGGAAGATATATCGCCTGTACGGGCGGCGGCGTCGCCGCTCAGCCGCCATGATATTTCACGGCAGACAACTGGCGAAATGCCCTGCACCGTCTGAAGAAGCGCCTTTTGCAGTTCGATGTTTCTTCCGTTTCTGATAACAGCCGCGACAGCGTCAGGCGGAGTTTCAAGCAGGCAGAGCTTATCCTGCTTTGGAGGAAGTTCATATTTTAAGCCGGGCAGTATCTGGCGTTCACGCGACATTGTTTCATCAACGTGTTTAACCGAGTCAAGAATGCGCTCGTTTTCATCCATTAAGATTATGTTGCTGTACCTGCCCATTATTTCGACCGCAACAGTTCGCAATACCTCGTCGCCAAGTTCATTGCGAGATAAAAAATCGACGAAAAGAATACGTTCCAGTCCCGGCTGCCTTACCCCATGAAATTTTGCCCCGGTCAGGTGCTTTCTTAAAAGCATGCAGAACATCGGCGGCGACATAGGGTTTTCTTTGCTTATCCCGGTCAGTTGAATACGCGGAGAATTTGCGTTTGAGGAAAGCAGAAGTTTCGCGCTCCCCGACCGTTTTCTGAAAACAATATTGATTTCATCTTTTTCGGGTTCATGTATTTTATCGACGCGCGCCCCATCAAGAGCTTCGCCGATTTCATATTTTAAATATGACAGAAAAACGCCATCAAGCGCCATTATAAACCTCCGGTCATCAGTTAAATTATTTTTATACGACGTAAAACGGCTCAACATTTCCCTTTGCTATTTCAAAAATAACGCCCGGGAACTTATTTTCCAGCCTTTGTTTAAGGCTCGGCAAGATTACCGTTTCAGTGGCAAAGTGTCCTGCCTCCACAACATTTATATTGTAGTTCAAGGCAGTATAATAAAGATTGTGTTTCATTTCACCGGTTACAATTGTATCCGCGCCGGCCTTTGCCGCTTTCATTATTATTTCTTCATCAACGGCTCCGCTGCACAAAGCGATTGTTTTTGCAATTTTTCCGGCATCAGTTACCTTGACGCAGCATGTATCAAGCTTTTTCTTCACTCGCGTGGCAAATTCACGCAGCGGAAGTTCTTGTTTCAGTGTCCCAATACGCCCGATTCCGTACTTTTCGCAGACAGCCTCATCTTCAAATATGTCATAAGCAGGGACTTCGTAAGGGTGCGCTTTCAGCATTTCGCTGATAACGTTATTTAGAATCTGCGGCGCGCAGATAGCCTCAATGCGTGTTTCATTTACCTTTTCGGGTTTTCCGCTTTCACCTATATATGGCTTTGCGCCTTGCAGAGGGCGAAAATACCCTTTTCCCTCTGTTTCGAAGGCGCAGCCGTCATATTGCCCAAGCTTTCCGGCGCCTGCGCGAGCCATAGCAAGCCTGACTTTTTCGGCGTGGCTGTCAGGGACAAAAACTGAGACTTTTTTAAAATTGATTATAATATCATCGCTGAGTATTTTTATATCCGAAAGATCAAGTATCTGTGCGAGGACATCATTAACGCCGCCGTTTGCCGTGTCAAGATTCGTATGCATGCAGACAGCCGAAATCGAGCGTTTGGCAAGATTCCAGACCACAGACGCGGGACCGCTTGAAACAACTTTCCTGACGGGTTTGAAGATAACCGGGTGATGACTTATAATGAGCTGAGCACCGCCGGTCTCTGCCTCTTTTGCTGTTTCTGACGTGATATCAAGCGAAAGCAGCGCCTTTTTTACCGATGAATCCGGTTCCCCGACAAGAAGACCCGGGTTGTCATAATCCTCCGCAAGCCGCAGAGGTGCTATTTCACAAAGATAGTTATAAATATCCGATACTGTCGCCATATTATCCGTCCCCACCTATCCTATTTGTATTCATTTTCCCGCACAGTGCTTTTATTTTTTCAGCAAGCTGACGGGCGTTTTCGGCTTCCCGTTCATCTTCTTCATTTATTATTTTTGACATTGATATGCCGTTTGCTTTTTTTAGGAGAGTAATAACCGTTCGATTTAGATATGCGCGTTCATTTTCCCCTCCGCTTTTAAGTTCCCCGGTTAAACAATAAAATTCATCGGCTTCCCTGACTTTTCCATCATAAAATACCGACATTATAAGATAACATTTTTTGCCGTGCTTTTCAACTGCCGCTGATTCTTTTTCAATTGCAAACCCATTTTGGCATAAAAACGCCCGCAGTTGTTCCTGTGCTGTCATCGGCTGTAATATGAGATGCTTTTGCGGATTTTTAACCCATTCGCATTTTGAAATTATCTCAGAAATCAGTTCCCCGCCCATTCCGGCGATTATTATTTCGTCCGCTTCTGATTCTTTGATCTTATCAAGTCCGTCTGAAAGAAGAAATTTTATTTTCTCAGCGGCGCGATAGTTTTTTGCCGTCAGCTTTGCACGCGAAAGCGGCCCTTCTTTCACATCGCTTGCAACAGCATTTGGGGAAATGCCTGAATTGACAAGAAAAACAGGCAGATATGCATGATCCGTCCCGATATCAGCAACCGTCCTGCCCGGACGGACAAAGTTCATTACTGTTTTAAGCCGCGGTGTAAGATTCGGCAGATTATTTTCCATTTGTTGTCTCCCGTTGTCAGATTATATGCTTTCATTGTTCTTATTCGCAAAAAACTTGTATAGCAGCCATGTTACGATTGTTGAAGCATTCATCACCAGTGCGAATACCGCAAGCATTACTGAAGAAGCAGAGAAGTTTATAAACATAATTAGCCCGGCAACCCTGCCTAATGCGAAAAAGATTTCTCTGACCGACATGATCTGTGAAAAAGTAATACCTCTGGCTGGTTTATCAAAATGGTTATAAAAAATTCCAACCGTCGGATTATCCAAAAACGCGATAATAATTGCGTTTACAATTGATAGTATGAACAATATGGCGGAATTCATAAAAAACAACAGCGGCAGTGACAAAACAGTTGAAATAACAGTGGAAAGAAAAATACATTTCAGTCTGTTATTTGGTCTTATCAACCTTCCTGCAATTATGTAGGATAAAACAGACACAAGTCCGCACAGAGTTGTATTAATTCCGAGTATTGCTTCATTTTTTAGTAATTTAAAGAATATAACACTTAAAAATAACGGATAAGCGGTACTTTTTACTCCTCGAAAGGCCTCCGCAATAAAAAGCATTAAAGCGTTTTTGTCGGTAAAAATAAACCGGTATACGCCGGTCAGGTTCGAACTTGCATTTATTTTTTCTACACTCAGGCGGGTCGTCAGATATGTTGTATAAAGTGAAAACAAAAAAGATAAACCGAATATAATGGTATACCCAAGCGTACCTGCGCAATTGCTTATAATAACTCCCGAAACCACAGGAACGGCCAGGTTTACAACAGAGTTGCCCGTACCTATCAAAGAAATAGCTTTATCAAATATTCTTTCACTTGTTGTATATTTCAGCATTTCATTATAACCCTGCCAATAAAAGCCGCTCGCAATTGCGTTTAAAGCACCAAGCAGCAATATATATCTGGCAGCGTTATTCTGGAGTAATAACAAAGCTATGTAAAAGAAATTGAAAAGAATTACGCCGATTCTCAATACATAGGCAGGTGATTTTTTAAGTGAAATCTGTGATGATATATGCATTGTCAGAGCAAGTCCGAATACCACGACTGCGTTGTAAATTGAAACTGTTGATATTTTGCCGTCCTGCCGAAAAAAGAAAGTGTTTATAAAAATACCCGGAATTGTTGTAAACAGGAAAAAATTAAAATGCGTCCATATGAATTTTTTTGTTACAGTCGGTATTTCGAAAAGTCCGGTTTGGTACTGAAAATTTGTTTTGATTCTTGTTATAAGTTTCTTTTGCATAGCTGCCTCCAACCTGCTGAACTATGTATAATCGGTCATATGCATATGCAGCGATGTCAAAGGTGCTGTTTGTAAGTTATAGGGTATAATTTTTTTATTTGTTCAATCAAACAAAATGTGCCACCCGAAAACGGATGGCACAACTGTCAAAGCCGCTTAAAATCTTTATTTGCTTGCAAGATACTCGTTGATTTTTTTAACAAGCTCGTCACTGTCGGTTCCGTGTACCATGCAGGCGTCCTCAAGGCTTTCACCTCTCGAAGACGGGCAGCCGAGGCAGTGCATACCCATTTCAAAGAAGAAAGGGGCAGTGCCTTCATCAAGATCCAATATATCGCCTATAAGCATGTCTTTCGTAATCTGTGCCATATTTTTTCCTCCTGTTAATTGACAGACTCAATAAACCCATTAGCAAAAGACGCCTGTCAAAGAAATTTTATGTTCTTGACAAATATTTGTGTCTGTATAGTATTATAATTACCTTGATAGATAATTGCAATACCCATTAAAAAAGAAAAAGCGCTCCGGAATAATCCGGAGCGCTCTGATAATGCCAAAATGATAGGTGCCGATTACTGCTGCTCCTTAATTTTGGCGAAGCATTCACTGCAGTATACGGGGCGGTCTTCCCTGGGCTGGAACGGAACCTTGCAGGTTTTTCCGCATGATGCGCATACAGCATCGAACATTTCACGCTGGGGCTTGCCGGCGTTTTTACGGGCGTCGCGGCACTTTTTGCATCTCTGGGGTTCGTTAACGAAACCCTTCTGTGCATAGAATTCCTGCTCGCCAGCTGTGAAAATAAATTCCTCGCCACATTCTTTGCAGATAAGCTTCTTGTCCTGGTACATGCTTTTTACCTCGCTTTGAGATTTGATTTGCCCACGGACGGACTTGAACCGACACCTTTGAATAAAACAACGCTCTCCCGTTGAGCTACAGGGGCATAACTTAATGTATCATAACTCCCAGTCTGCGTTTGATATATTGAAGAGAGTTATCAACCTTTTTTGTACAGATTTGCAATTCTTTTGCTATTGATTTATATGAAAAACCTTCAATATATAATGTAAAGAGTTTGCGCTCAAACGGCGAGAATCCGTAAATAAGTGCATTTTTAACCGATGAAATGCTCTCACGCATTATAACAACGTCTTCAGGATTAGCAACACTTTTCGGAATTTCTTCAACTTCACTGAAAGAAAGAGTTTTTTCTCTCCTGGCATTACGCGCTGCCGAAAGAATTTGCCTTTTAATACACAAACATGCGTATGTTTTGAATGATGCTCCGGCATCGGACCGGAAGCATTTTACCGCTGAAACAAGACCAATGCTGCCCTCTTGAACAAGATCATCATTGTCGACATCGCAGTACTTGAAAAGCATAGAAAAGTATCTGATATAAGCACTATAGCGTTCAAAAATCAGGCTGAGCGCCGTCTTACTGCCGTTTTGAGCAATCAGAACGAGATTTTCGTCTTTTTCACTGTTGAGGGCAGATTTTTGCATGAACTTCCCTCGCTTTAACCGTCTTCGTAGAAAACAGAACAGCAATACAAAAAATATTGCCAAATTTTCTATATAAAAACGGCGGACGTAAATATTACCATATAAACCAAATCAAATGTATAATATCTGCAAATATTATGATACAACAATCAAATTATAATGTCAAGCTGAAAATGAAAAAATATTTGATTTTCGGCGTTTTATATATTGATTTTCAATTTTATATTGATAATATCAAAATTACCATGTGTTTATTAATAATATTATATATAATTCGACAAACGTTTTTTATCTTGTAACATTCTTTATCCATTTATCGGATTTAAAACGAGGCAAACCAACCAAAAGCTTAAAAGGTTCGTCAATTGTCAGCATAAGGAAAACTATAGGCAGAGGAAATTTAAAAATCAATCCTGCGGCAAAACCGAGCGGCAGCGAGATAAGCCACAACGTCATCAAATCCGTATACATGGCAAATCGGGTATCTCCTCCGCCCCTGAGAACGCCTATTATATTAGTACTGTTGAAACACATAAACAGGGTAGAAAAAGCATAAACCGCCATAATTTCAAGAGCATAGCGCTTTGTTACACCGCTTACATTATAAATCGACAGGAACGGCACACGAACTAACAGAATAAACGCAGATGAAACAATTCCGAGTACGACGCTTAGTACAAGCAGTGTGGACGCGTATTTTTTTGCTTTTTGCACATTTCCTGCGCCGATTTGTTTTCCGACGGCAATTGCCGCAAAATTAGCCAATCCGAAAATCAAAACTGTCGATAGACGCTGGATAACTCCGGCAATACTGTTCGCTGCTACAGCCTCGCTGCTGATATGACCTATGACTACCGACTGCATACTGATTCCAAGAGCCCAGAGTGTCTCGTTCACTACAACAGGAAGGCTGTAATGCAGGAAATCCCTTAAAAGCATCTTATCCATTTTCAGAAAATCAGTAACCTTAACTCTAAGTCTTTTGTCAAATTTGAATGCAAAAATCAAAGTAAAAATAAGTTCGGTAGCACGAGCTGTAAGTGTCGCCGCAGCGGAACCTTTGATACCCATTGCGGGAAAACCGAATTTACCGAATATCAAAATCCAGTTTAAAACAACATTTACAGTAAACGATATAAAGTTTATGAGTAAAGGTATCCGAACATTCTCCACGCTTCTTAAAATATATAAGTATGTCGTTGAAATTGCGGAGAGAATATATGAAAAGCCGATAATATGCAAAAACTGAGATCCGAGAACGATTACTTCTCTGTCTTTTGTATAAATCCCGATTACATTGTCCGAAAATATAAGCACGGCTATTCCGAAAAACAGTGAGCAAAGAACAGATGCTTTTATCGCAATCGTAAGGATGCGGCTTATCGCAGAAGTATCACCTTTGCCCCAATACTGAGCCGTTAAAACGCTGGCGCCGCTTGCAAGTCCAAACATAAAAACAGTAAAGATAAAATATGGCTGATTTGCTATCGATGACGCGGATATCTGAGCTTCTCCAAGTGACCCGAGCATTATTGTATCTACCATATTAAGGCCGAAGCTTATTAGGTTCTGAAGAGCAATAGGCACTGTAATTGTGATTAGTTGTTTATAAAATTGTTTTTCTTGAACGATATATGTTGACATAATTCCTCCATTTTATTCTTTTTTTAAATTCTATCTGCTTGTTTTTATAATGTCAATATCTTTCAATGTTAAACTATATGATAAAACAGGAAAAGGCAAATTTTTTCGTATTTAAATCCGTTTTTCTAAACATTTAATGGACATATTATTTTTGTGGGGTGATTTAATGAATCAAGGGACTGTTAAGTGGTTTAATTCCGAAAAAGGCTATGGATTTATTGCCAATGACGAAGGCGGCGAAGATGTTTTTGTTCATTTTTCTGCTATTCAGGCACAAGGTTATAAATCGTTGAACGAAGGGCAAAAAGTTACTTTCAATACTGAAACAGATCCGAGAAACGGAAAATTACGAGCAACCGACGTCAACGTTATATGATAACTCTATAAGCCGATTCAACTAATTTTATGTTGCCCCCTAAACAAATTCCGGGGGGCAACATATCGTTTGCGGAAATCTACATTAAATACTTAAAAAAGCCGCCGCTTCCTGATGGAAACGGCGACCCTATAGTTATCATATTAAAATCAATTCTTAAAAACTCTACATATTAAGATACATCAAAAAGTGATTATATGCGTATTACATCCGAACATTTTTTATTACGGAGCTGCATTATTAAAATATAGGAACATCTACCCCGGAAATTATCGGTATATTATTCAAATCGGCAAGGCATGTTCTAAAAATGGTTTTTCTGACGCGGCTCGTAATGTAATAGGACACACAGCTGAAAATTGATTCCTCATCATGTAAATCACCGCAGTGGACATATACGCTGCAGTCAGCATTAATGTTCTGAACCAGCGCTGATATCTTGGATAACCGTTCTGCGGATTTTTCATCATTATCTATAAACAGAACCAAGCCAGTATCAGAAGAATTTTTAAATGTATCACAAAACTCAAGGATTACGCTTTCCCAAATGCAAAAAGGTTCATCAAAGTCAGGGAAAAACAAATACTTTTCCTTACAGTCAGGCAATTGTATTTCATGCTTTTGGTTGTTTAACAAGGCTTCCGGATAAAACTTGTCAACAAAGTCTTGAATATTGGCCGCAAACCATTTTTTTCTTTGAGCAAGTTTGTTGTTATCCCAATTCCACCATTGGATTGTCAGGAGTTTTTTTATTGTGTCTTCATCAAAACGATATTTGATAACACGGGCGGGATTTCCGCCGACAATGCTGTAAGGAGGAACATCTTTTGTGATTACAGCATTGCTTCCGACAACGGCGCCATTATGGATAGTGACGCCTCCAAAAATAGTGCAGCTTTGGCCAATCCACACATCGTTTTGAATTAAAACAGAACCCTTTGTTTTTATTCTTGTTTTAGGATAATCTAATAAATCACATTGAGCAGTTGTAATATTTAAATAGTCATGGTTTTCATTTATTTCAAAGGTCAAATAACGTGCGAGAGAACAAAATGCACCCACATGAATTGCATATGAATTATTGGGGAACCCGGGTTCTCCGACGCCGGTTCTGACTTTCGAATTGGAAAGATAAGAAAATCTGTCCACATAAATCACGGGAAAACCTAATAGATGCTTACACTTTTCATCATTCCATTGCAATAAAGCACTTTCCCTTAATTGATTTGCGGGAATATCAACATTTACAACCAATCTGCTGCCTCCAATGCAAGGAAATTCAACTGGAGTTGTCTTAGCCAGTGGAACCTACCCTATAAATAAATTTAATCATTACATTAAAACTTTTGTAACTGAACTTTCTTTCGTAATATGGTTTGTCCCGAATTTGTTTGTTACTAAAAAGGCAGGCATATGGTACTTTGTGCCATATGCCTGCTGTCAGAAATTGGTTGCTATAGTTTTTAAGTTAACCGTAAATATAAATCAAGCGCGCCCACAAAGTGAGCGCGTTGTTCTCGGGCACTGCCCTTTTTGGTCCGAGTGACTGGAATCGAACCAGCGGCCTCTTGAACCCCATTCAAGCGCGCTACCAATCTGCGCCACACCCGGATTTTCGTGACGTTTAGTATTATATCATATTAATACTGATTTTTCAAGCAGTTTTCGTATCTTATTAAAAATTTAAGAGCCTCATTATGAGGCCCTTTACAATGCAAGTACTTATCTCCCATTATTAGGATAATCACGTGTAATCATATACTCGTTATTCAGTCCCATGGTATCGTCGGAAGGAAACAACAACCGATTTTGTTCCATTATTCCGCTGCCGTAAGAAGATGTTGAATTTTGTGGAGGTGTCATTTTTGAAGGCTGATTTTTTTGAGCGCGCTGCGGCATGGATGTCGGACTTTGAGCCGGCATTTGCCTTTCAGTTGCCTGCTTTATAGCATTTTCTAAAGCCGGTGCCCTAACGGGCTGTTGACCCATCATTGCTTCTGCGCCCATCATTCTCAATATACCCTGCATATCAATATTGCCTGCGCCGCCGGGTATTGCCGTTCTTGCAGCAGTCGACGGAATCATTGATGGCGATACAGCCGGGGACGCAGTCATTGGCGGTGATGTAACTTTCGGCGCAGTCATCTCTACGTTTGTCGGTTTTTGCACAGTTTCAGGCTTTGTACCTTTGGTAAAACAAATATACCAATCAAGGCATGAATAAGCGCCTTTCGTTTGTTCGTCAAGCCTTTGTACGGCGTCTGTCATGGTTGAAGGAGCCGGCATTACCTGCGGGTCACCCGGCATCCAGTCGGCTGGGGTCGCATATCCTGTTTTGTCATACGCCTGAAGCGCCAAAAGCATTCTCATTATTTCTTTTGTGTTTCTGCCAGTCGACAGCGGATAAACAAGAATTGCCCTTATTGTTCCGTTGGGGTCAATTATAAAAACATTTCTGACAGTTCTTGTAGCCGACGCCGCTGGCATTAACATACCGTACATTCTTGCAACATTGCCAAAATCGTCCGCAACAATCGGGAATGTAATTTTGGGATTTCTGATATCTTTCCACGAGTATTTTTCCATTGCTCTGCTCCAGTCGATATGTGAAGGGTTTGAATCAATAGAAAGACCGAGCAGTTCGGCATTTTGGGCTTTAAAATCATCAGCCATATTTGCAAAAGTCATAATTTCCGTCGTACATACCGGTGTGAAATCACCTGGATGACTGAAAAATACGACCCACTTTCCTTTATAATCTTCGGGAAAATTTATTTGTCCATATGTAGTATTGGCTTGGAAGTGCGGCGCTTTTTCGCCTATCATTAGCCCCTTGTAATCACTCATCAGCAACGCCTCCAAAGTATTTTTGAATCATTCAATTTTCAGCATATGCCGAAGTTTCCCTTTTTGACACCAATTCATTACAAAATTTTAATTATTTATTTTTTTGCAAAAAAATTGCAAACCCTTTATTTTAAGGTTTGCAATTAACAATCTAAAGTTATTATTTTTTTGAAATAATTATCAGCAAAGCACCTGACTTCACTGAAATCTGCCCTTTATCAGCCCAGAATTCATTGCTGACACCGTTTGGAAAATCTGTTTTCATAACAGCATCATCCAGTTTATACTTAAAACCTTTTTCGGAAACGCCGACGGCATCGCCGCCAAAAGGAAAAACTGATATATAAAAGCCTTCCCGTTTAGTGAAAGACATACTTGAATTTTCTACGAAATATGCTTCATTGTCAGAATCAATAAAGCAGCCTTTTGCGCCATGCCTTTCAATATACTGCAAGGTTGAAAGGTTGGCAAAAGTATGGTCGAGCCGTCCTTTCAGTCCTCCGATCAACAGGAATTCCCTGAACCCCATTTTGAGCCCGTGCATAACGGCAAGCATCGTGTCTGTTTCGTCTTTTTCTGATTTAAATTTCAGAACCTCAACACCATCCGGAATCTTAAGAGCGGAATCAAGATCACCTATTATTATATGAGGGGTAACAGATAATCCTTTTAAATGGTCTGCGCCGCCGTCAACGCAAATTATATAATCATCAGGTTTAATCCTGCCGCGCAGAAGTGAATATTCACCCATCGGCCCGGCAGTAATTATTACACAGCGTTTTATTTTTTCAGTTCCCATTCTTTAATGCCTTTTGCCTCCTCATACATCTCGCAATAGCTTTTATGTCTTGACGGGGCAATTTCACCATTTTGCAATGCTTCAATCACCGCACACCCGCTTTCCTTAGTGTGCGAACACCCGGTAAAACGACACTTATTGATGAAAGGTGCAAACTCTCTGAAAGCATACTGCAAGTTTTCTTTGAGAATCGGTTCAAATTTAATTGTATCTATAGCGGAAAAGCCCGGAGTATCCGCAATAAATCCGCCGCAGGTTTCAAAAAGTTCAACAAGTCTTGTCGTATGCCTGCCGCGCCCAAGTTTTTTGCTGATTTCACCGGTATCCTGTGAAAGAGCGGGATCAATTCTATTGATAAGAGTCGATTTCCCGACGCCGGAATTTCCGGTAAACGCGCCGATTTTCCCGCGGATAAGGGTTTTCAGTCTTTCAATGCCTTCACCCGTAATACCGGAGGCTGTGAAACTTTCTATGCCCGATTTCTCGTAAATGCCGGTAAAATATCCGCCGTCTTTTATGTCGTCTTTTGTGACTACTACAACAGGTTCAATATTTTTTTGCTCTGCTGTCACAATCAGCTTGTCAATGACAAGCATATTTGGCTCCGGCTCAACAGTCGAAACAACTATGAACAAAGTATCAATATTGGCGACCGGCGGGCGAATAAGGCTGTTCTTTCGCGGAACAATCTCTTCAACCGTCCCGTCACCGCCGTTTTTTGTGATTCGCACGCGGTCGCCCACAAGCGGCGAAATCTTTTGCTTGCGAAAAATACCTCTCGCATGGCACTCGACTATTTCTCCGCCGCATTTAACATAGTAAAATCCGCTGTTCGCTTTTACAATTATTCCATCTGTCATTGGTTACCGCTGCCATTACTTCCACCGCTGCTGCCATTCGCTGGAGGAGAAACAGTTAAATTTATCGCTGTTCCCTGATCAACTTGTGAATTTGCAGCTGCCGATTGTTTTGTAACAATGCCATTTGAATCCTGTGAGCCATAAACAGTTCCCAGTGAAAGCTGAGCGTTTCCCAGATCTTGAGTGGCTTTATATAAAGTTTCACCGACAACATTTGGAACAGTGGTTTTCGGTGTTGGTTTTCCTTTGCTTATCCAGAATGTGACAGTGGATTTTTCGGTAAGCTGTGTACCGGAAGCAGGGTTCTGGCGCGTAACCTGCCCTTGTGCAACAGAATCGCTGTATTCTTCCTGTGCATCGGCGACAAATCCTGCGTCCTGAATTGCCCGTGTCGCTGCATCCTTGCTCATACCTGAAACGTCCGGAACAGTCTTAACCACTGTTTTCGGGCCGAGGCTGACAAGAACCGTTATTTCTTCATCTTTTGACGCCTTTTCACCACGCGCCGGTGATGTGCTGATAACCGTATTCTTTGCACTGTCGTCGTTAGTGTTCTGAACCTTTACGTTTGTGAAGCCCTGACTTTGAAGAGTGGAAACCGCATCATCCTTGTCCTGACCATAAACATCAGGAACAGTAAATTCCTGTGCTCCTTTGCTGACGACGACATTTATTTTTGAATTCTTTTTTACCTTGGAATTGGCTTGAGGATCCTGACTGATTATCTGTCCCTCAGGCGCATTATTAAACTCAGTGGTTTTTTCCACTATTTCAAAACCGCTGTATTTGGCATTAGCCTTAACATCGTTATACTGCTGTCCGACAAGGTTTGGTACCGTAATAGTTGTGCCGCCGCCAAAGAAACCCCTCAGTGCCATTGCTACTATAATCACTGCGACGACGACAATCACTAAAGCCGCTGTAATACCCGCTAAAATCGGAAGGGTATTCTGTTTTTTCTTGGGCTTAGCCGAATTTTTTCCGTTTTCAAATTTTTTATCAATAGAATTGGGTTTGTCAAATCCTTTTACATCGTTTATGGCGTCAATATATTTTGTCGGGCTTTCATCTACAAAATATTTATATTGGAAATGTATACTCGGATTTCTCTTGAAACGCTCGATATCTTCGAGCATCTGGGAAGCTGAGCCGTAACGCCGATCCGGCTCTTTCTGCATTGCGCGCAGAGTTATATCCTCGAGCCCTTCCGGAATATCAGGATTTAATGAACGGGGCGGTTTCGGTTCTTCCTGCATCTGCATGATTGCGACGGAAACCGCGCTGTCGGATTCAAACGGCAGCTTGCCCGTCAGCATCTCATAGAGCATTACACCGACTGAATATATGTCGGCTTTTGCGTCGGTAATGCTGCCTCTCGCCTGCTCCGGACTTATATAGTGAACCGAACCTATCGCCTTATCTGTCATTGTCTTTGTTTCGGACTGGGCAAAACGTGCTATTCCGAAATCAGTGACTTTAATAGTTCCATCTTCAAGCATCATGATATTCTGTGGCTTTATATCGCGGTGAACAATCCCGCGTTCATGAGCGTGTGAGAGTGCGCGGAGAATCTGAACAGTAAAATGAACGGTTTCTTTCCAAGTAAGAACTTTTTGCTGTTCGATATACTCTTTAAGAGTAATCCCGTCGATATACTCCATAACGATATACTGAAGCCTGTCGCCGAAGCTAACATCATAAACCTTTACGATATTCGGGTGTGACAAAACCGCAACCGCCTTTGATTCGTTCTTGAATCTGCGGCGGAACTCTTCGTTTTGAAGATACTCTTCTTTCAGCACCTTGATTGCGACAATCCTGTCGTCAATACTGTCATAAGCCTTATAAACAACAGCCATACCGCCAACGCCTATTATTTCCTGAATTTCATAGCGTCCGTCTAATTTTCTGCCTACAATGTTATCCATTTATCTCACTCCCGGTCTGCGCGTTGTGTATTATCACAACTGTAATATTGTCGCTTCCCCCACTTAAGTTAGCCATATCAATAAGTCTGTTCACGCTTTGTTCGGGTTCTTCATGTTTTATTACGTCATATATTTCACTGTCGGAAACAAGATTTGTAAGCCCGTCAGTGCAAATCAAAACCGAACAGCCCGGATTAAAATTCTGCACACAGTAATCGATGTTAAGACAGCCTTCCACACCAAGTGCTCGGGTTATAATGTTTTTCTGAGGGTGAACAAGCGCTTCCTCAGGCGTAATTTTGCCATTCTCAAGCATTTCCTGAACGATTGAATGGTCACGTGTAAGCTTTTTGATTTCATCGTTTATAAGATATGCTCTGCTGTCGCCCGCATGCGCAATAAATGCCTTGCCCGAGGCTGCAATCATCACAACGACTGTCGTACCCATGCCGAATAATGCAGTATCATTGCGTGACTTTTCAAAAACGACGTCGTTTGCCATATTTATAGAATCTATTATAAGTAACTTTATGTTTTCCGGTTTTAAGCTCGCGTCAAATCCTTGCTTTAAATTTTCCGAAATAATTTTAACAGCAGAAGAACTGGCAATATTCCCACCGTTTGCTCCGCCCATACCGTCACAAACAACAGCGAATACCGCACCGCCGGAAAGCTCCCCGACAGCAAAATCATCCTGATTCGATTTTCGCACTTTTCCTCTGTCTGTTTTTCCCGAAAATATCATTTTCAGTTTCCTCCCTGCCCTGCCCCGTGCTTGAACCTAAGCTGCCCGCAGGATGCGTTTATGTCGGAACCCAAAGTACGTCTTATGGTAACCGTCAATCCGTATTCGGACAATATATCGTAAAAGCGCGCTACATTTGCGCTGCTGCTTTTTTTTAACCCGCGTTCCTTGACCTCGTTTGCCGGGATAAGGTTAACGTGACACAGCATTCCGCGCAGCTTTGCGCCTAATTCTCTGGCTGATTCAGGGGAGTCATTTACCCCGCTTATCAGGGCATATTCAAACGATATACGGCGTTTTGTGGCGTCAATGTAGTCACGGCACGCTTTTAGCAGATCGTCAACATTCCATCGTTTGTTTATGGGCATTATTCGTGATCTGATTTCATCGTTCGGCGCATGGAGAGAAACGGATAGTGTAATCTGAAGCTTTTCACGCATCAGGTCATAAATTCTGTCAACTACGCCGCAGGTTGACAATGAAATATGCCTTTGTCCAATATTAATACCACCCGGCGCCGAAAGTATATGAAGAAATTTTAGAACATTGTCGTAGTTGTCAAGAGGTTCGCCGATACCCATCAATACAACATTTGAGATACGCCTGCCGGAGTCTTTCTGTGTGGTGAGAACCTGTGAAAGCATCTCTGACGGAGCAAGATTGCGCGAGAGCCCTTTCAGAGATGACGCGCAGAATGCACAGTTCATCCGGCAGCCCGCTTGTGTTGAAATGCAAACTGTATTGCCATGGTGATAGCTCATAAGTACACTTTCAACACTTTCCCCGTCACTAAATTCATAGAGATATTTTATCGTATCATCAAGTTCAGATACAAGTCTTTTTTTAATATTCGGGCAGACTATTTCGGATTTTTCTGCAAGTTTATCTCTAAGCTTCAATGAAAGATCGGTCATCTCATCAAAACCGCAGACTCCTTTATGCAGCCACGAGAAAATCTGACGCGCCCGGAAAGAAGGTTCACCCATTTCTTTTAAAAATATTTCCAGTTCTTTTGGCGTCAAAGATTTAATATCCGTTTTATCACCCATTAAGTAATCGTGCCTTTCAGCTTCGTTCTTTTAGATTTATATAAATGATTTTTGACTTATTTTAAGTGCTTTATTACACTTTTTTCTTAAAAACAGTTATAAAAAAACCGTCAGTTCCCGTTATATGGGGCATAAGCGTTGAAAAAACGCCTTTTGAAACACCATTTCCAGCTAATTCTTCAATTTCTTTCGGCAAACAGGAATAAAAATCGCTGTGATTCTCAATAAAGCGTTCCGCCACTTCATCATTTTCGGCGCGGCTAAGCGTACATGTGGAGTAAACAAGCGTGCCTCCGGCTTTGACATGGGATGAGCCTTCGCAGAGTATAGCATACTGCAAATCCGGCAATTCGTCAAATCCGTCAGGATCTTTGTATCTTATCTCGGGTTTACGCCCGATTACTCCCAATCCGGAACATGGTACGTCGCACAAAACAACGTCTGCAAGCCCGAGCTTTTCATTGTGTTTTGAAGCATCGTTCTGTATTGGCTCTATTATATCAAGTGACAGACGCTGCGCGCCTTCTTTAATAAGTTTAAGCCTGCTTTCATAAAGCTCCAGGGATAATATCTTCCCTTTGTTCTCCATTTCGAAAGCAAGTGTAAAACTTTTTCCTCCCGGAGCCGAACACATATCAATTACTGTATCGCCGGGTTTTGCTCCAGCCGCAAAACAGCAAATCTGCGAAGCTGTATTCTGAACAGTAAAAAAACCGTTTTTAAAAGCGGCGCTGTTTCTTAAATCAGGCAGTCTGTCCACTTCTATTGCATTTTGGGGAAACTTCACGGCCTTTGCACTTATTTCTTCCTCGGAAAATTGCGAAATCAGCTCCTCTGCTGTCGTTTTAAGGGTATTGACCCTTAAAACCGCTGCCGGCCTTTTTTCAAATCCGATTAGAAAACCTTTTGTGTTTTCGATGCCGTATTCTCTTATCCACTTGTCCAGAAGAAAGGTTGGACAGGAATATCTGACATGCAGATAACGCCTTAAATCATGCTCTTTATCCGGATAGGGTAATTTTTCACTGCTTTGAGATATCTTTCTGAGCACCGCGTTAATAAAACCGGAAGCACGGGCTGCGCCGCACCTTTTTGCAAGGTCAACAGATTCACTTACCGCGGCGTGAACCGGAACATGGGTCAAAAATATCAGCTGGTATGCTCCGAGGCGTAAAATATTTTTGACAACGGGTTCAAGTTTTGCCGCCTTTCTGGAACTGAAATGTGATATGAAATAATCAAGGCAAATAAGGTTTTCAAGGACACCGTAAACAAGAACTGTTAAAAATGCGGCGTCGCGTCCTTTCATTTCGCTTTCATTTAACTGTGAATCAATAAGAAGGTTTGAATAGCTTTTGTTTTTTTCAACTTTAAGCAGAATATCAAGCGCCATTTTACGCGGCGTCTGCATTAAATCACT
>DATALE010000052.1:0-2123 GCA_036261235.1 Ruminiclostridium sp.
CTGAATTGTTCAGTACGCATTAATTAAGGAAACTACAGTATTGCTACTGTAGAATTTTTCGACAGAGAGGAATTTTCAAATGGAAAAATTACAATAAAACAGATCAGCCGTGCGATAATATAAATATTCTTCGGAATAGTGAAAAATAGGTCTTGGCAAAAGTCGGGGTTTGATTTGATTTTTTGACTATCTAAATTGAAGATAAGTATAAAATAAATGTTCCGTCGAACAATATAGTTTTGATTTTACATTTTATTAAAATATCTGTTTAATAAAGAAAAGTTAACAATAATAATATTTACTTTAAAATAGTTCAAGATAAAAAATAATGCTGTTTGTTACAGTAATTAGAGTATATTAGGGGGATTTATTGCATGGCAAGAAGTATGAAAACCATGGACGGGAATACGGCTGCCGCACATGTCGCTTACGCTTATACTGAAGTCGCTGGTATTTATCCGATTACGCCGTCGTCCGTCATGGCTGAACTTTCAGACAAATGGGCTGCCGACAACAGAACCAACATTTTCGGTCAAAGAGTCAATGTCGTTGAGATGCAGTCAGAAGCAGGAGCATCGGGAACTGTTCACGGATCTCTTACGGCAGGCGCGCTGACAACTACATTTACGGCATCGCAGGGACTTTTGCTGATGATCCCAAATATGTATAAAATCGCAGGTGAGCTTTTGCCGGGCGTTATCCACTGCTCAGCCCGTGCTATCGCGACGCATGCGCTTTCAATTTTCGGTGATCACAGTGACGTTTATGCCTGCCGCCAGACTGGTTTTGCAATGCTTTGCGCTGGCAATGTCCAGGAAGTTATGGATCTTGCCGCGGTAGCTCACCTTTCAGCAATAAAAGGGAGAGTACCATTCCTTCACTTCTTTGACGGTTTCCGCACTTCTCATGAGGTTCAGAAAATTGAAGTCTGGGATTATGAAGACCTCAAGAGTATGATTGATATGGGCGCGGTTAACGAGTTTCGAAAACGCGCGCTTAATCCTGAACACCCGGCCCTGCGCGGCACGGCGCAAAACCCTGATATCTTTTTCCAGAACAGGGAGGCCTGCAACGGATATTACAACGCGCTTCCCTTAGTTGTCGAAGAGTATATGGGCAAAGTAAACGCCTTGACCGGCAAAGATTACAAGCTGTTTAACTATTACGGCGCGCCGGATGCCCAAAACGTTATTATCGCGATGGGTTCAGCGTGCGACACGATTGAAGAAACAATAGATTACCTCAATGCCGCGGGCGGAAAATACGGCCTTGTAAAAGTCCGCCTTTACAGGCCGTTTTCGGCTGACCGCTTCCTCGCGGCTATTCCGAAGTCTGTCAAAAAAATTACAGTTCTCGACCGAACAAAAGAGCCCGGCAGCCTCGGCGAGCCTTTGTTCCTGGATGCAGCAGCCGCTCTTAATAACAGTGATTTTGCAGGCGTTCCGGTTTACTCCGGACGTTACGGGCTTGGTTCAAAGGATGTTACCCCGGGGCAGATCATCGCCGCTTTTCGCAACGCTGAAGCGACAGCTCCCAAAAAACAATTTACTATCGGTATCAATGACGACGTCACCCATCTCTCACTCGAAATTACGGAGAATCCTGATACTACACCAAAGGGCACGCATTCCTGCAAATTCTGGGGTCTCGGTTCCGACGGTACCGTTGGCGCGAACAAAAACTCCATAAAGATTATCGGTGACCATACCGACCTTTACGCTCAGGGTTATTTCGCATATGATTCAAAGAAATCCGGCGGTGTAACGATTTCCCATCTGCGTTTCGGCAAACAGCCGATCAAATCAACTTATCTTGTCAGCAAGGCAGATTTTGTTGCCTGTCATAATCCATCATATATCGACAAATACGAAATGGTTGAGGACCTTAAAGAGGGTGGAACTTTCCTGCTCAACTGCCAGTGGGATGAAACTGAGCTTGAAAAGCGCCTGCCAGCAAAGGTTAAAAGGTTCATCGCCAAGAATAATATAAAATTCTATACGATTGACGGTATCAGCATCTTCAACTCCGTATACTGTCGACAAGCGCGGCTTTGGTCCAGCCTGGGCAAACTCGCTGTTCGAAGACAACGCTGAGTTCGGTTACGGCATGTTCTTGGCACAGCA
>DATALE010000054.1:0-4080 GCA_036261235.1 Ruminiclostridium sp.
AAGCCTATGTTATATTCTTTAAATATTTTTAGTATTTCGTTATAAATTTCTGAAGGATAATCGGGTAATTTGAAGCGGCAGGAACCAAGTGCCATCGCCGGTGTTTCTTTCAGAAGTTCTATATCTGATTCGGTCTTCAGAACATTTCTCAAATTAACGAAATCATGTTTAAGAACGCCCTTTATTCCATTGTGCGCTCCGTATATTTCACCTATGTTCTGTTGTTTTAATGCTTCAGCAACAGCCCCTGCAAGTGATGAATTAATTGCGGCGGTCGGCCCGCCGGACTGTCCGATCAACATGTTTTTTGTCATAAAATAGCCCCTTTGTGATGTTTTAAAAGAAATATTTCCCTTATTGCATTTATATAGGTTATTATACACTATTCAGTGTATTTATTTCAAATAAAATCTTGCTTTTTTTAACCTCACGATATAAAAAACGCGTCCTACACCGGATGCGCATGAATATAAGTAATGCCTACTGAATAAATCGCTTTGCAATTTATTGGTACGGATTTAACCGCACAATCGCTTAAAAGCCCCCTTTTGATGCGATTCAGGCATTCCTTGATGCTATTGAATTTATCACGTAAAATTTCTTTTGTTTTCTTCAATTTCTGATTGTTCAGTAATCTGTTCCGTTTTTTAATATACATGGTTAATTTTGAATTAAAAAAAGCAGCATCGGTGTTTCCACAAATGCTGCTAATATTCTTAACTATGATGTTTTACCATTTCTCTTTCGCGGAAAAGGAATTTCACGCACCATATGCCCCCAAGGCCAATGAGGGTATAAATGATTCTGCTTAACGCGGTCATTGAGCCGCGTGTGAACCACGCAACAGGGTTAAGGCCGAAAATTCCGACGACGCCCCAAGCGACTGCGCCAATGACTACAAGAATTAATGCAAACCGATCCATAGATTGTATCCCTCCCGTCAATTTTAATTACTTTGCAATTGTATTATTTCCAGACATCAATTTCATATTCTATATATAATACTTTGATAATATTTATATTTTTATTATTAATTTAGTGGCAAAAAACCTCCTATAACAGTCATGCTGAACTGTTATAGGAGGCTTTCGGATGTATATAGAAGAACAAACTTATATCAATAATTTTTTAGATGCTAATCGTATGAGCTATTTCATAAAGTTTTTCTTCAAATGGCTTTTTCATCTTGAGTGCCTCATGTATATCATAGTCAACAACCTTGCTGTCCTTAGTTACGATAACTCTGTTCCCAATGCCCTTTGAAAGAAGTTCAACTGCATAATAACCCATTTCTGAAGCCATCAGGCGATCCTGAACAGTTGGCGACCCGCCGCGCTGAACATGACCAAGAACAGTAGCCCTTGATTCAATACCCGTTTTTTCCTCAATGAGTTTTGCAATTTCGTCGACTTTTCCGACACCTTCTGCAACAACTATAATAAAGTGTTTTTTCCCTGTCTTTTGGATTTTCTGGAGCTTGGGTATTATATCTTTTTCGATATCAACTTGGACTTCTGGTACAATTATGCAAGTGGCTCCGACCGCGATTCCGGCATGGAGTGCAATGTAGCCGGCGCGTCTGCCCATGACTTCGACAACACTGCAACGGTCGTGTGATTCGGTTGTGTCACGTAATTTGTCCACCATTTCCATAACAGTGTTGACAGCCGTATCAAAGCCGATTGTGTTCTGGCTCGAAGATATATCATTATCTATCGTTCCGGGAAGACCGACACACGGAATCCCGCGTTCAGACAAATCTGACGCTCCTCTGAAAGAACCGTCACCGCCGATAACCGCAATACCGTCAATTCCCATTTCCTTGCAGACCCGGACAGCTTTCTGCATGCCCTCTTCTGTACGGAATTCAGGGCTGCGGGCTGTATAAAGAACTGTTCCGCCGCGGTGAATAATATCTGAAACACTGCGGAGGTTCATTTCAATCATGTCACCGTTTATTAAACCGTTATAACCGCGGCGGATACCGATGACGCGCATTCCTTTCGCTATACCGGCCCTTACGACCGCCCTTATAGCGGCGTTCATCCCAGGTGAATCCCCACCGCTTGTTAAAACGCCGATAGTTTTCATTTCATTCATTTTTGTTCCTCCAAGCATGCGATACTAATACTTAATTACATTATACATGGATTTAACAAAGTGTCAATACCCACTGCGAATTAATATCGCGTGAGCAAGCTGCGCCTCTGTTTCTGGCACAAGTATTTCAAAGTATCCGTCGTCCGCGCCGCCGCCGATTGGTTTTACCCTTACGGCAAGTGATGCTTCGGCTAATATTTCCTGAACCTTCAATACTGACTCTTTTGTTTGAGCCATATATATCACAGTCCACATATTTTCACCCCCGACAGTACGGATTTGATGGATGACATTAATTCAAGACTCCATTCGCCGCAAACTTTTCACTAATAATATTTCAAACAAATTTAAATTATATCTTAAAACTGATAAAGACACAACTGTTTTTATATTATTCTCTTACGCTAACGTTTTTTTCACCCACAATCTTTTTAAGTTCAGTTTCCAGAACCCGGTTCATAGCAACCCAAAGATGTCTCGGTGCTCTTAAAAGTTTTTTGTTTTCGCGGCAAAAAATATAAAGCGGAAAATCACCGTCGAAAACCTCAATTACTCTTATTGCTTTTTTATATTCATCGCTTTCAAGTGAAGGAACGCAAATATACAGTCCATATTTATCATTATGAGTGCCGGCTTTCGGTGCTGTCTGCGGCATTTGAAGATTGGGCGCTGTAATATTGTCGCAGAGAATTTTCGGAGCCTCGTCCTCTCTTATACTTATTTTGCCGCTCACAACAACAATCTCGTCAACTTCAATCCTGCTTCTGCATGCCGCAAGAATTTTGGGAAACACAAGACATTCGACCTGACCGCTGCCGTCGTCCAGTGTAATGAAAGCCATAGTATCATCGGTTTTAGTAGTTTTCAGCTGTTTCGCCGAAATTATTCCTGTTATCATTACTTTTGACCCGTCATGATAAGTTTTGCCGCCATTAAGCACTTCCCTTATCTGCGGCATTGCGCAGCCTTTGATAAAATCACTGTAAGCCGCCAGTGGATGACCTGTCAGATAGAATCCGACAACTTCCTTTTCCTGATTTAACAATTCACGTTGTGGAAACTCTTCTGCGTCCGGAATTTGCTCATCAAGAGTGTCTTTATTCTCTGAAAACAGGCTGACCTGTCCGGAAAGATTCATTTTTGCCTGTTCTTCGAGTTTCGAAATAATGTTGCCTGAAGCAAGCAGAAGCTGACGTCTTTTGTAGCCAAAGCTGTCAAATGCTCCGCATTTTATAAGGCTTTCAAGCGTACGTTTGTTCATATCCTGCCCAATCATTCTTGAGCAGAAATCCCTGAATGATAAAAATTCTCCATTTGCCAAACGTTCTTTAAGCAGTCCTTTGATAAATCCCCGTCCGAGATTTTTGACTGCAAGAAGCCCGAAGCGGATATTTTCTCCGCTAACCGTGAAGCCTTCGCCGCTTTCATTAATATCCGGCGGAAGGATTCCTATTTTTAATTTCTTACATTCACCTATATATTCCGACACCTTGTCGGCGTTATCAAGAATACTTGTCAGCAGCGCCGCCATATACTCTTTCTGATAATGGCATTTCAAGAACGCTGTTTCATATGCAACAATAGCGTATGCCGCTGCGTGTGATTTGTTGAAAGCATACGAGGCAAAGCTTGCCATTTCATCGAAAATTTCATTAGCTGTCTGTTCACTGACGCCGTTTCTAACGGCACCGACGCATTCAAATGTGCCGTCGTCCCGTTTGATTCCGTTAATAAAATTCTCGCGTTCTTTTAACATTACGTCTGTTTTTTTCTTTGCCATCGCACGGCGGACAAGGTCAGCCCTGCCATAAGAATAGCCCGCAAGTTTCCGGACAATTTCCATAACCTGTTCCTGATAAACAATGCAGCCGTATGTTACGTCAAGAATACTTTTAAGCAGCGGGTGCTTGTATGTTATTTTTTCCGGGTGATGCCTATTTTCAATATACCTCGGAATTGAATCCATAGGCCCGGGTCGGT
>DATALE010000059.1:0-1826 GCA_036261235.1 Ruminiclostridium sp.
TTTGCACCGCTTTTAATCAAACTTCCGACTTCTGCTATTCGTTGATTGGAGGATGGCAGATTCTTAACCCATTTATACAGCCAAGCTGCCAGAACGAAAGAAATAACGGAAACAATAATGGATACGACAAGGAAGAACGAGACATTGCTAGTCATTTAATCAACCCCTTCAATTAATAAATTGTACATATTTGCATTATATCACGTCAAAATTTGTAAATATAGGTTAAAAATAACGATAAAGTTATTAAATTATTGTATGTAATTACATATTTGCCTTATAACATGTATTTCAGCGTTCTAATATGCATCTTACCGAAAATTGATTGCAGGGAACTAATTATGATGATATTCTAATGCTAAGAGATCATGAATCTGCGAACGGGGGTTAAAATTTGAAACTGATTATTGACCAATCGCTGGACCATAAGGAAGTGGAAATAACGGTTCGCTGCGGCCTGATTGATCCGGCATTGGAAAAACTGATTGCGCAAATCCGCCTTTATTCCTTTTCTGTGACGGGGAAAAAGGACGGGTCTAGCTATACCATTCGGCTGGAGGATATTTTTTATTTTGAATCCATTGATGAAAAAACCTTTCTTTACTGCGACAAAGAGGTGTATGAATGCGGATTGAAAATTTATGAGCTGGAGCAGCAGCTTGCCGAAACGGACTTTGTACGGATCAGTAAATCCTGTATTCTGAATGTTATGAAGCTGGAAAGCGTGCGCGCGCTGCTGAACGGAAAGCTGGAAGCAAAGCTGGCAAACCGAGAAAAGGTAATCATCAGCCGGCACTATGTCCAATCGTTAAAAGAAAAATTCAATTTGTAAGGAGGAAGAGCAATGTCAAGTTTTAAAGAGTATTTTACGTATGATTGTATTTCCTTTACGATTATTGCGCTGATTTATGCCTTTCTGGTAGAAATCAATGTTTTTCAGCACATCACGGCTGACGTGTTACTGCAGCTTTTTGTCATGACGACCTGCGCGGTCACCTTAATGTATTTTACAAACTCACGCTTCAGCAATACGATTTTCCAGATGATTCTTGTGAATCTTCTTGATATTTTCATTGCGGTCTTTGGCCTCGGCGCGGCTTTCCACATGATTGACCTGACGCCGGTCAATATCCTTACGGTTTCCGTGATGATTTTGGTTTCTTACTTCAGTGTGTTCGGCGTAACGATTATCCGCTATCAGGCGGACGCGGACTGCATCAATAAAAGAATTAAGAAATTCCGCAATCAGGAGAAGGAGGAAACTCGTGAATAATTTATTAAACGTATCCGATTTAAAAAAATCTTATGGTAAGGTTGAAGCGGTAAAAGGAATTGATTTCTATGTGGAAAAGGGTTCGTTCTTTGCGTTCCTCGGGCCGAATGGGGCGGGGAAATCCACAACGATCGAAATGCTCTGCACCCTGCTCAAGCCGGACAGCGGCACGATTGAGCTGGATGGTCTTCTCATAGGCAAAGATGATGAAAAAATCCGCCGTTCTATCGGAGTCGTATTTCAGCGGAGCCTGCTCGACCCGCTTTTGACGGTCAAAGAAAACCTGTTTTTACGCGGCGGTTTTTACGGTCTGTCCGGTGTCAGACTGAAATCCGCGGTCAGCCGGGCGGCGGATGCCACGGGCGTTACGGAAATATTTAACCGTCCATATGGCAGGCTTTCCGGCGGCCAGCGCCGCAGGGCGGATATCGCCAGAGCCCTGATTCATACTCCCAAAATTCTGTTTCTGGATGAACCCACCACCGGCCTTGATCCCCAGACGCGTAAAATGATCTGGGAAACCGTTCACACCATCCAGAAAGAAACCAACATG
>DATALE010000075.1:0-22451 GCA_036261235.1 Ruminiclostridium sp.
GCGCTGAATTTTATGTCATGTTAACCGGGAACTGACCCAAGATAATCTGTTTTGAGCGTCTTTATATCCAGGATAAATAGACAGAGCTTTAGCATATGAGTTTTTTGCCTTATCAAGTTCATCAGCCGCTTCATAACACACACCGATATAATAAAGCGCCAGAAAACTGCAAACCCCTTTGAGAATGAGATAATTTTCATTGTATTCGTTTAATGTAAGGCAATATTCAAAAACGGAAATTGCGTCTTTATACCGTTTGTTGTCAAGGAGAATCAGGCCTTTATAAAAATGAAGATCTGGATAATCGGGGTATAACAGTATCGCTTTTTCAATGCCTTCAAGTGAACCGGCCGCCGAGCCTGACATTATCAGGATATCATATTTCAGTTTATACAGCATTGACGGAGGCTTCAGACCAAGCAGTAAAAATCTGAGTATTGAAATATTAACGCGGCTGAACGCCTCATTATACATTTTGAGCCTGTAGAATTCATTTGATATGTAATAATCTATCCACGGGCTGTAATCGTCTGTCATACTTGCCTTTTGAAGAAGCCGCAGATTTCTCTCCGACTTATTTTTGGATTCCACCTGTTCATCCATATAACCAAAGTGAAGTATTTTTATCGCGGAGGTTTTGCCGCTTTTTATGGGTTTGCCGGCACTTTTCAAATCAAGATATTCATGAATCTGCCCTTTAAAGCTAAGACCGAGATGATTCCTGAACAGCCTGTTGTTAAAATAAGTATATGAATTATTCTCATCCTCAGGGTATGAACCGCAGAAATTGACAAGTTCTATTAGCAGTGCGTCAAGATTTTTATTTCTAAGCTGGTCAAATAACAGTTTCTTGTCGCTGACGGCGAGTTTTTCGTCCGCGTCTATCCAGAAAATCCAGTCTCCGGTTGCTTTTTTAAGCCCGAAATTCCTTGCCGCGGCAAAATCATCGTTCCATTCATAATTATAGATTTTCGCATGAAATTCGCCGCATATATCCTTTGTTCTGTCGCATGAACCTGTATCGACGACTATGATCTCATTTGCAAGCTCACTAATACTCGCAAGACATCCGCGGATAAATTTTTCTTCGTTTTTTACTATCAGACAAAATGATATTTTAAGGCGTTCGTTCAAAGTATAGGCCCCCTAAAAGATAGGTCTGATTTTCGATGCTCCTGTAGTATTATATTCTGGCGTCTGCATATTTGAGCCAATGGATTTTCTTTTTTGAATCTTAACAAAATCTGAAAGAAAATCATAATATTTAAGTATGCCATAAATCTTTTTCTATTTGAGCTAAAGGGGGATGTGATATTGAAAGTAGCTATACTGACAATGTTCAACGGGCTAAGCAGTACATATTCGCTTGTTAACGTTGTAGCAGAGCATTTAAAAATGCTGCTGGACGCCGGGATCGAAACCAAAGTGCTTGTGAGCCAGGACTGCCCTGACAACGACAGGACAGGGATATTCGCGGACGACAGAATCGAATGGGTGAAAATAACCAACAGGCTGAATGATAAACAGATACATTGGGGCGATTATTCAAAACCGGAGGGAAAGGTTCATGAAACCTTTTTTGAAGAGGCTGAAGTAATAGCGGAAGATTTGGAGAAAAATCTTTCTGACGTTGACGTTTGCATGATGCACGATATCCATTATCAGGGGTGGCACCTTGTACACAACGTTGCGATAAGAAAGGTTCAGGAAAGACTGCCTGATTTAAAATTTCTGGCTATAACCCACTCCGCACCTGTCAACCGTCCCCCAAACCCGAAATATCCGTTTTCATGCAGGTATTCCCCCATGCCGAATACGACTTATATTTATCCCACTTTTTCCGGAATCACGGCCCTTGCAAAGCAGTATAATGTTCCGGAAGGGAAGTGCAGGGTCATATACAACAGTCTTGATATAATTTCGGATATGAGCGAAGAAGTTAAAACAATTCATCGTAAAATTGACCTGCTAAGTCCAGATATCCTTATCGTATACCCCGGAAGGCTGACGACAGGGAAAAAATTTGAAAAAGTAGCGGCGATGGCGGGCGCCATAAAAAAGACAACTGAGCTTTCCGTAAAGGTAATATTCTGCGATTTCCAATGTATGGATATAAATCCGGCATTATATAAAGCGCTGATAAAAAATGAGGGCTGCCTGTATGGGTTAAGCGACGATGATATTGCTTTTACAAGTGATCTGGGTTATCCCGAAGGGTTCCCGAGGCATGGTGTATTTGAGTTGTTCACACTGTCTAACCTTTTTATTTGCCCGTCGTATTCCGAATCTTTCGGATTGACGGTTCTTGAAGCCGCCAGCAGGGGAAATTTTCTTGTACTCAACGAGGCTGTCCCGGCTCTTGCCGAAGTCGGGAAAAAACTTAACGCATATTTTATGAAATGGGACGCCCGCAATTTCGGGTTTGATACGAAGGAAACGTATAAGCCGTCCGAAAGGGCGTATTATGAAGATAATGCTACAAGGATAGTGGAATTGATGCGAGACAACCCGGTTCTTAACGCAAAAGCCACCGCAAGACAGAAGTTCAGCCCGCAGTGGATATGGTATAACCAGATGCAGCCGCTTCTGGAAAGTTAATGATATAAAGAAAGACGCCCCTGCCGTTTGGCTGGGGCGTCTTTTTGATGTTTGGTGGGGATATAACCGCTTTGAATTTTTAACCTAAGATATAAACCTTTGCGTGTGCGGCCAGATAGATTGTTTGACCGGTGAAAGAACTGATATCCACTGTAAAGGTAAAGCTTTGGAAATACTGGCTTGGATTGGCGACGGTGTGCTGATACGGGAAGGTGCCCGGCGCGCCGCTTGTCGGTATAACACTGTCAACATAAAGCTGGACTTCACTCATAAAATAGGGGTTAATCGTAGTGAATGTTACATTGAGGTCAGTGCCGTTACGAACGACTCTTACTGTTCCAATCGGAATATTTGTTGCCCCTAAGCCCAGAACATAGCTTACGTCGTTATCAATTGGTGCAAAGGTTAAATACTGCGCGTTGCCTGAATCATAAGGGGTACCGACCCCCCACGCAGAGCCGGCTTCTGAGTAGCCCGTAGTTGTGGTCGACGTTGAAGTTGAAGAGGTTGTGGTTGTAGAAGTACTTGTTGAAGTGCTTGTCGAGGTGCTTGTCGAGGTGCTTGTCGAGGTGCTTGTTGAAGTGCTTGTTGAAGTACTCGTTGAAGTGCTTGTTGAAGTACTCGTTGAAGTGCTTGTTGAAGTGCTTGTCGAGGTGCTTGTCGAAGTGCTTGTCGAGGTGCTTGTTGAAGTGCTTGTCGAGGTGCTTGTTGAAGTGCTTGTTGAGGTGCTTGTCGAAGTACTAGTAGACGTGCTTGTCGAAGTGGAAGTTGTTGATGTTGAGGTTGTTGATGTCGTCGATGATGTTGAAGATGTTGATGAAATTGACAGTACATCTTCCAGCTTGAACTGTAGAAGCATTTCTTTTTTAGCTACGTCTCTCAGAACCCGCTGTACAGCAAGGTCAATCGCTAAAAGGTCTTCTGTTGTGGCTTGCTCGGGAGGAGTAATACCAGGCAGAGTTCCCAGAATATATTGAATTTTTTCTGCTTCTGAGTTAATTATATGAGATAACCCCAACTCTTCGAACGCTATCGAAGCCAAAAGCAGGTTAACAACATCGTCCCTGTTGATGCTTATTGAAGGCGTGACGTTGGGGATGTTTGGGTAAGACATTTCACTGAACTCCTTTTTTTGGGTTATTATACTAATTCCAAATAAACTTAAGGCAAAAATTTGCGTAAAGATCGAAATCAATGATTTTGACGCAAATTCTTTGGAGAATTTTAATTTGGAATAAGTATTAGGTTATTATTCTACTTTATCTTATGAATGACTTGTACAAATTGTGTTGGAGTCCGGCGAACTTACGATTTAATTCGATTTGATCGTGAAATAAAAAATGCGGAGTACTCAAAGAGTATCCGCATTTTCATAATCTGATATTTTTAGCGGCTGTTATTTTTCCCAGACCATCCAGGGAGCGTTGCCGCTGTTGTACATATCTTCAAGAGCACCTTTGTCGCGCTGGGTATCCATACACTTCCAGAATCCGCTGTATTTATAAGCCGAAAGCATGCCGTCATGAGCCAGATTTTTCAGGGGCTGCTGTTCAAAAACTGTCGACGGGTTCTCGTCGATATAATTGAACACCTGCGGTTCAAGAACCATAAATCCGGCGTTGATCCAGCCGCCGTCTTCGACCGCTTTTTCCTTGAATTCCGTAATATCGTTATGCTCGTTTATATCGAGGACACCGAAACGTCCTCCGGGCTGTATCGCCGTCATCGTTGCAAGTTTATTCTGCTCGATATGATAATCAAGAAGGTCTTTGATATTGATATCGCTGACACCGTCGCCGTAAGTCAGGAAAAATCGCTCGTCACCGATATATTTCTGTACGCGCTTTATGCGTCCGCCGGTTTGTGTATTAAGTCCTGTGTCCACAAGCGTAACACGCCACGGCTCAGCAATATTGTTATGAATCGTCATCTGATTTTCGCGGGAGAAATCAAAAGTGACATCCGACATATGCAGATAATAGTCCGCGAAAAATTCCTTAATCATATAACCCTTGTAGCCGAGACAGATAACAAAATCATTGAAACCGTAATATGAATAAAGCTTCATGATATGCCAAAGTATAGGTTTTTCACCTATTTCAATCATAGGTTTTGGTTTTAAATGTGACTCTTCACTTATCCGTGTTCCGAATCCACCTGCAAGTATAACTGCTTTCATCTGGGCTTTCCGCCTTTCATGTAATCATGTTTTTGAAAATAATCAGTCGGTCGTTGAAGTAGATTTCTGCAGTTCAATCTGGTCACGATGAATTTTGTCAAGGCATTTGAAAACCTTTGTTTTATCCTCAATGTCAATCATCTGGGCATATTCATCCCAGGACTTAACATCGGGGTTGGTGATTTTGTAATAGTCAGTATCAAGAATCAATTGCTTATCCTTATCCCAAAGGCCTATAAAGTCGGGGACACCGCCGCACCCGAAAATTCCGTCATATCCGGCTTTTTTCAGGGCAAATGCGTTCTTGCTGAAAAGAACAGCATTTTGTGCAGTCGGCAGGGAATAAAGCACTCCGGGGTTTAATATTACCTTTTTAAGATTAAGTATAAGACTGTCGTTGTCAATGATTAAATCCGGAGTGATAAGGCAAATCCAGTCCGATGAGCTGTGGATTGCATGGCTTAGAATCCTGCCCCAGCTTTCTGTTTTCTGCGGCATAACCCGCACATTGGGTCTTGAAAAATCAGTTTTTACTAATCCGGCTTTATCAAAGTAACCTGTTATCAATACTGAATCAAACAGCTCAGAAGCTTTTGAAACGGTTTTTTTAAGCGTTTCTAAACACATGTCGGGGCTTAGGATAATCAGCGCTTCGATTTTCTTTGGATTAAGAACGCGGTTACCCTGTGAAAGGCGCTGTTGGTAATCCGTCAGATACCTGTTGCGGGTATCTGACATCTCTTTTCCTTTGCAGGTTGGATTTTTTAAGTCGATAACACTGACGCAGCCGTTTCTTAGTTTCGGGCTCTCCAATTCCTTCAATTTTTCATACATGAGAGGGGATACGTCGTCTATTTCCTCGCTTGAAAGACGCCCGGAATTCATGATTGCCCCGCCGCAGATTTCGCACCATTTCAGCTGGTCGCCGAAATCTTTCGGCTCACGTTTCCACCAGCCCGGCTCGATGGGCCAGCCGCCAGGCCCGTCAAACAGCATGTCAAGAGCGCCCGCAACCTCGCAGAAGAAAGCGCCTTTTGGGGTTATTGAAGCGCTCCACATATTCTGAAACCAGCACTTGTCCCGAAGCTCAATCCATTTGTCGTCCGGAATACCGAGTTCTTTTCTCGTCACAAGAAGCGGCTGATGAACCGACGGGTTGCGGTGGTCGTTCAGGCACTGATAACTGAAAGAATCCTGTATAAGCTCAAAATGATCATAATAGTTTTTGCAAAGAGACGTCCAAAGCCCGAGTCCGTTTCTTTGATTCAGGCTTTCATCGAGAAAATAGTTCCTGTCACGCACATAACTGACAAAGTTCGTGAGCGGATTTTCCAAAGACGGTATCTTATATTTTGACGGGTGCTGTTTTACGGCATAGCGGACAAAACGTTCAAACTGAGGGTGAAGTGTCGGTTCTCCGCCCATTATCCCGACAGTCCGGTCAAAAGCTTTAAGTGAGTCGACACCGCGCCTGAATGTTTCCCAGTCCATAAAATACGGGGTTTTATGATGACCGCAGAACCTCGTGCAGTTTGAACACCGGTGAACGCAGGCGTTGGTTATATCAATCTGTATAATTCTCATGTCTTTGGGAGAGCGCATGACAACATCCCTCTTTTTGATTTATTTTATATGCTCTTTGCAAAGCTGTTTTTCCTTCTCGGTTATAAACGGCGAATTAATAAACTCGTCATAATTTTCTTTTATCTGCTGAATCATATAATCATACTGCTTTTCGCAGCCTTCACAGTTATAAATCTTAATTTTATTGCACATGGAAATCATATAAGACCATACGGAATATCTCGCGCGCGGAGTGATTTCCGGAACACGGCTGCACAGATACTGCGTTCTTGTCCGATAAACTTCGAGGTATTCGTCAAGCAAATCCGGGGAAAGTACGTTTGTTACCATAAAGCTTGTCATATTGCTGTCGTGTTTCATAAAGTGGTATAGGGGCGTTCCTTTCGCAACGGATAAATCGGCTTTCGCAAAAATTTTATAAAGAACGTGGATATCATCCACAAGAACATCTCTCGGATAGCGGATGTCATCATAAAGCCGGCGGCGGATAAGTTTTGTCGGCGGCGCTACACTGAATTTTTCACGTTTTAAAAGCTCGTCAAGCCCCTGTACTCTGTCAAGCACCAGAGTTTCATCAAAAATGTACTTAGTCACGAGCCTTCCGTCATAATCGTCCCAGCTTCCGCACATGGAAATGTCGGCGTTGTATTTTGATGCAAGGTTCCACATAAACTGAAGCATTTCCGGTTCGCAGTAATCGTCGTCATCGATCATCGTAAGGTATTCGCAGGACGCGACGTCCAGCCCAACGTTCCTGCCCTGGGGAGCACCGTGGTTTTCGGCTATACTGACAAGTTTTATCCTTTTATCCTTTTCAGCATATTCTTCGCACAGCGCCTGTGTATTATCGGTCGAACCGTTGTTAACGAGGATAAGTTCAAAATTTGTAAAGGTCTGCGTCAGCACGCTGTTAAGAACTCTCGGCAGGAATTTCGCACGGTTATACGTTGAAATTATAACGCTGATATCAGGTCCTGATTTCAAAGTTGACCATCCTTTCTCACGTTCAAGTTAAAAAGATTTCTTTCAAGCTTTATCCCTTAACGATAATATTGTTTTCTTTTATTCCAAGCCCTTTTAGCTGCTGCCTGAATGTTTCAACAAGCGGCGCGTAAATTGTTGAAATTACGACAGCGGTATTATCAAGTTCATTTTTCGGAAGGATTTTGATTTTTGACGGCAGGGAACATTTGATGTTGTTAAAGACAAGGCCGTCTTTTGCCGGGTCGTTATCTAAGAATCCTTTGACATCGATCCCCGCGCCCTCAAGGATTTTCGCTGTTGCTTCGCCGCTGTTTCCCGTCGGGAAAACATAATAATTAATACTGAGATCCTCAATTTTAGAAAGAAGGCCGCATTTTTGTTTGGCACAGTATAGATACAGTCCCTCGTATTCCCCATATTTCTCTATAAACTGATAAAAAGACTCGAGCCCTGTTTTTTTCAGATAAACCCGGAGTTTTTTGATAATCTGCCTGTTTTTTTTCAAAATCTGAGCTGCATCATATATCTGCTTATGTGTGATGAACGCGCTGTTTGAAGTAAAAAGTTTCAGCATTTTTTCTATTTGCATAATCATGAAGCGCTTTTTGGAGCCCTTCAGCTTATAATAACTTAACATATGAAGGTGTCCAATCATTGCGTTCAGATAGTGATCCGGATGAATCACTGTGCTGGAGACGGAACTCTTGCGCTTCCGATAACAGTAAAACGGCTTGTCATAAAAATAAATGGATTTTGCTTTGACAAGAACGCGCGCTGCCGTGGCTTCGTCTCCATGTTTGTTGTCTTTTTTACTGCTTTTTTTAACTAAATCATCTGTCAGATCCGGATACATATAATTTTGTTTGTTAAATATAAATCTCCAGTTGGTAAAATGGAAGTTAGGAACTTCGCAAAGGTAATCTATCGCTTCTTCGCAGGAATGCCCGTTTATACGGCTTGCGTCAAATTCGGCGTCACGGGTGTTGACCGCCCCATCTTCGCAATGGCAGGTAAAGCTGCCCATGATTACGTCGGGCTTTTGCTCCCTCATAACTTTTATAATATCAGGGTAGCAGCTACCTAACAGGTAATCATCGCCGTCGACCATATGCACATAAGTCCCCTTTGATTCTATAAGTCCGACTGCGTGGGCTCTGCCCAGTATCGGCACTCCGTCAAGCTGTATGTAGCGTATCTGCTTATATTTGTCGGCGTATTCCTGACAGATTTTCCTGCTTCCGTCTGTCGAACCGTTATCGACGAGTACGATTTCGTAATCGTCAAAATCCTGCTTCACAACGCTGTCGATACATTCTGCAACAAAATCCTTTAGGTTATAAACGGTTATAATAATACTTAAAAGAGGCATACACGAAACTTCCTTATAAATAGTATCTTGCGTCAATAAAAATTTTGTCCGGGAACTTTTTGTTGATATTCCTGAATTCACTCCATGCGGTTGCGATTACAAGAATGTCGGAAATTTTACATAGCTCATCGGCACAGGAGCAGTATTTTATATTTTCAAATTCGTATTTTCTGTCGAACAGGGTGTTTGCGACAGGATCATACGCTGCTATATTTTTAAATCCGTCTTTTTGCAATAACGCGATAATCTTTGCCGAAGCGCTGTCCCTGACGTCGTCGGATTCAGGTTTGAAAGATAGCCCCAAAATTCCTATTGTATCGCTGGGCTTTGCGTTGCTTATTATTTTTTCTTCGATAAATTTCGGCATATTGCTGTTGGTGATTATTACATTGTGCAGAAGCTCGGGCTCAAAGCCTTTCTCACAGGATTTTGCGTAAAGCGCCTGCGTATCTTTTGGCAGGCAGTAGCCGCCGTAACCGCAGCCCGGATAAACATAGGACGTCATATTGCACCCGCCCCACCTGCGATCCATGTGCAGAACCTCAAAGGCTTTTTTTACTTCGATGCCGCCGATCGCGTCGGCAATTAAGGACATCTCGTTCGAATAGCTTATCATCGTGGCAAGCAGTGTGTTTGAAAGGTACTTGATAAATTCACCCGTGTTGAGCGATACCTCACAGAAAGGCGCGTCAAAAGTGCTGTAAAGCAATCCGAGCATTTCGGCCGAACGCCTGTCACATACCCCGCATACGATACGGTCCGGGTTTGTGAAATCGTCCCAGCATTTGCCCTCGCGTAAAAATTCAGGGTTGTTCGCCACACCAAAGCTGCCGCCGACATTCAAACCTTTTGAGGTAAGGTAAGGAATAATCACCTCCGACGTCGTGGACGGCGGAACGGTTGATTTTATGACGACGGCACGAAACTTGCCGTCACTTAAAACGGGCGCAATGGAATCGAGCACGGATTTTATATAAGACAAATCTGCCTTACCTGTATTGCTGTTCGGCGTACCGACGCAGATAAATATAAAATCGCTTTTTAACGCCGCGGAAATTGGCTCACCAGTAACCTTGAAATTGCTCTCGAGGTTTCTTTTAAGTGCGTTTGGAAGACCGGGCTCCGCGAACGGAATTTCTCCGGATTTTAATAATCCGGTCCTTGTTTTGTCGATGTCGCAGCCGTAGACTGTGTTCCCTTTATCCGCAAATCCAAGCGCGGTGGTAAGTCCGACAAATCCAAGCCCGAAAACCGTAATAGTAAAAGGCATCTCATTACCCTCTTTAATTTATAGTTGCGTAAAGAACTGTACCGGTATGATTATCTTTCTTTTCTGCAAATTTGTCGTTATAGTGCCTGAGAGAAAAATTGTATTCAGGAACAAGGGACTTTAGATACATTGGAATTCTGACTATATCAAGAGGCTTGTGGTAGACACAGACAGCGAGCTTCGGTTTAAAGTTTTTTATGGTTTTTTCCGCGCCTTTTAAAGCCTCAAGTTCCGAACCTTCAATATCCAGTTTTATAAAAGTAACTTCCCTACCGTCAAGTTCACTGTCAATTGATGTTACGCTCACATCATATGTATCAGGCCCGGCCGATTGATCACTCAGACGGTTCCCGCTGTGATCCGAAAAGTCCGGTAATAAGTTAAGTGTTTCTTTTTTGCCCCACAATCCCATCGGTATTAAATCTATATTCTTTTTACCGGAGTGTCTCTTTAAATATGAATCAATATTTTTTCTGTCTGGTTCAAAAGAATAAACCGCCCTGTATTGTCCTTTTGTAGCCTTGATAAAATCATCAACCGTATCGCCGAACCAGGCGCCGCCGTCAACAAACACTTCGGTATCGGACAGTTTTATTATATCAGGGGCAAAATACTGCACATCTTTGCTTATAAGGGGTATCAGATACTTGGGATTGCCTGTCATCCAGAAACTTATAAAGTCTTCGAACAGGTGTTCAGATAGTTCGTCGCTTAATGAATCAAAGGTTTCCTCAAAAAGCCGTTTGTTTAACAGCATGCTCTGATAAAAGAGACCGGACACTTCAAAAGCACCGTAAGCGTCATTAACGCCTCCGGCAATAATTGCGTTTCTAAACCCATTTTCGTCAAGCTGTATTTTGATTTCTTCACAATAGCCAGGGGTAGAAATCAGAATCAAACTGTCCTTATGCTCATTTTTAAGCTCATCGAAATTTAGAACCCTTCTGCCGAGAATCATTCGCCCGTGCATCTTTGGGTTGTTGTCACAAAAATAGTCCGCCGTGTATCCGGCGCATGTCAAACACTCAAATACTGTAAGCCCAAATCTTCCGGCTCCGAAAATAACGATAGGTCTGTCGTTGCTTTTGAGTTTAGCCAACAGTGAAATCGCGTTATTGTCCAAAAGTTTGGTGAACTTTTCGACGCTGAATTCATTTACCACTCGAATTCTCTCCTGTCACATTCTTTAAGATACCGAAGGTATCGTTCGATTCCTTCTTCAACATGGATTTTCGGCTCATAACCGAGCATTTTTCTTGCTTTGTCAATGTTCGGGCAGCGGCGGCTCGGGTTATCGGTGAGATACTCCTTGTCCTTATGTATCTCAAAAACGATATTGCCGCAGTAGCCGTAAAGTTTCCCGGCAATCTTTTTATAAAGCTGCGCAAGCTGAAGGATTGTTATCTCCGGCTTGTCAGAACCAATGTTGAAAACATCGAATTTACCATAAAGAGCGCATTTTATATAGCCCGCGGCGGCGTCAGGAATATAGTCAAAAGTCCTTGTCGGTTTGCCGTCGGAATACAGCACGATATCTTTGTTGTCAAGAACGGCTTTCGCAAAATCAGCGACAACCCGCTGGTCATTTACCCGCATTCCGGGGCCGTAGTTGTTGAACGGGCGGACTATCGTGAGCGGCATACCGTATTCACGGGCAAAGTTAAAGCAAAGGGTCTCGCCAAACCTCTTTGATTCGTCATAACAGGCGCGCGGCCCTATCGTGTTTACATAACCCCGATAAGTCTCAGCTGTCGGTATCTGATTGGGGGATGGTTCGCCATATGCTTCACTGCTCGAATAGAACAAAAAGCCTTTGAGTTTTTTGTCTTTGTAAAAATCAAGCAGGCGGCGCAGCCCTGCAACGTCAGCGTCAATTGTTTCGATCGGGTGCAGACGGTAATAGACCGGCGACGCGAGCGACGCCATATGAAAAATAACGTTGGCGTCAGCCGCAAAAGAAAGGTCACAGTCAGTTACGTCAAAGCCGCGCAAATCGAACAGTGGCTCGTCTCCGAGTCGCTTAACCCAATCGGGCCTGCCGAACATGAAATTATCGATTCCATAAACCTTTTTAATGTTTAGAGCTTCTCCGTAAAGCGCGAAAAAGTGGAGCAGTGTGTACCCGATTGAACCGGCAAAACCGGTTACAAGAACCGCCGAGCCGTCGAGCCTTGCTTTATCTTCATCAGAAAGACTGTTAAACAGCGTTTTCATATCCTGTTTTGTCGTTCCCGCAATGAACATAATTAAAACTCCTTAATAATTAATCTATCTGAACCGCCGCCGGAAGCAGCTGAGCGGGTTTTGTTATATCAAAAGGTCCGCAGTAATCGCAGGCGGTCAGACAGGGCGGATTAAAGATATAATTTTTAAGTTTTTCTTTTAACTGTTCGTGAGTTAACGTATAGTCGGTGACATTAATAAAATCACTTTCTTTTTTCGGAATAAGTCCCAGGGCAATTCCATGGGCTGAACGCGGACAGAGGTGATATTCTCCTTTTTGCAGGGAACTGCAAATGCTTCTGGCAGAACAGTTTTTAAAATAAGTTTCGTTATCTTCTTTTTTACGGTTTCGCGGCTTCGGGGCCCCACTGTCATACCATGTATTATCCAGCTTTATCGAACAGATAATCCCCATTTCGTCCGCGGCCTTTTTTATCTGAGCGGCTTTCGGCGAATTTACGCCGTAGTTGCTGATTGAGACGCAGATTCCATGCTTCTTTATGGCTTCAAGAATTTCTTTGCCGGGCATGATTGTCCCGTTGGTAACGATTTCTGCGGTTATGATATTACCCTTTGAAGAAACTTTTTCCATAATCTCTTTAAGACCGGTGTGCATTAACGGTTCACCGCCCAAAATGCTCAATCTGCCGATTACATCAACCGACTCTGTAAATCTGTCAAGGCCTTCAAAAATCTCATCAAGCGGGTAATCTGTTGGCATTTTGTAATACGGTATCAGGTAACTGCAATCCCTGCATCGAAGACTGCACTTTTCGGTTATTATAAGATTCATTGAATTAATATTGAGGCTGCTGCCGGATTCAGTTTCGAACAGGTTCCCGTAAGAGCTCATTATCCTGTCGATTTGATTTTTGCGGTCGGCAATTCTGGTATAAAAAGCATAAATCATAAGCTCAAGCTTAATGAAATCTGTGAATCCGAGCTCATTAAGCTGATTTTTTATTGCAATCTGATTGTTTTTTCTGAATGAGCAGACACAAATGTAAGCATCAGGGTATTTTTCTTTTAGCTTAATAGGTGACAAAACAGTGATACCTTCAACGGCTTTTCCCTGTATTGGCCCGAAATTGTCAACAAAGCAGTCTGGATGAATGTTAAAAAGGGATAGCACGGCTTTTGCTATAACTCCTATATGCTGAGTGCCGAAAAGAGCGATCGGCCGATTCTCAGCCTTCAATTTTCTGATTAATTCCAACAATTCCTTTTCATAGCAAGTATTCTTAGAAGGATTCATGTTGATTCAGCCTTTCAAAAATTGGTATTGAGCCGCATGTCAGATATACGTTTTTGTATATCGGTGCTGAAATTTTCGTCGGTGCTGTGTTTCAAAGCCTTTTTATAAAATTGTTCAGACTCTTCGGTGCAGCCTTCCGCGGCTTTTAAATCGCCGCAAAGCGCCATAATATCAGGATCATCATCCCAAAATGCAGAACAGGCGTATAAAGTCTGAAGTGCAAGTCCTTTGCTTCCTGCCTGCCAGCAAATGTACATTGAAAAGTAAAGACACTCACGGTCCAGAGGGCGGCTGCTCATCAGTTCCAACAAATCGCCAACGGCACTTTCAAAGACACCATTTTTAACTGATTCGGACAAATGCTCCTTTTTTTCGCTTAAATCGGTCTTTTGGATAGGGATAATATTTTGTATTTCAGTAACTAAATCAAAAAGCTTTTTGGGCAGTTCAGAATTTTTTAGTATTTCTGTTTTAGCATCTTCAAAATCCTGATTTACGATATGGCGGAAAACACGCGGAAATTTCAATAAACACTTTAAATCGTCAGTGTCGAGCAGCAATGCCGCCTGCAATCCAACGGGCGCTGCTGAAATCGACTCGATAAGTTTGTCAATTCCCCAAAAACCTTTGTTTCGGGAGTCGCATATCGAGGACAGCATCAGTGGTATGTACCACGCCGGCCTGACGCCGTTTCGCTTATCTTTAAGCGCAAAATGAATGCGGGCAGTGAAATATTTTAATACTACAGCTGCCTCCTGCTCGGTTTTATTCTTAAGTATTTTGTCAATAGCGCAGTCGATTTTAGCAAATGTAAAATCCCGGTTTTCTTTTGATGTTAAAGCGTATTTGCAAAAGTAATCATCGGTGACTATATCTTCAAGAAACGAGATTCGATTTTCGAGCGACAGGTTTTCCGCTCTTTCGGCAATTCCTATAAAATCAGACATCGAAGCAAAATGGATCCTGCAAAGGACGCCTTCCATTCTTGTGTCCATGACATTCCACTTTTCAAAAAGCGAACGCGTCTCATCAAAAATCATGTTGCACTCGCGGATACGGTCAAAATCAAGACTGGAAGAATAATACGAGCCTTCGTGATAACGGTAGTGGTAAAGGGGCTTGTCAATGGAAACGAAAGAAGAGGCTTTAGAAAGAAAGCGAAGCGAAGAAAGCGTATCCCCGGCGTTTTTAAACCATGACGGCTTATCAAAAGCCATTGTCCCGTTTTGAAAACAAAAATCGGTTTTCATGATTTTGCCCCAGGAGGTTCTGAGGTTATTATAAAGTTCTTCAAATTGTTCCGAAAGCTCTGGAACATTTCTTGTTGAGACAGCCGGCGGAATTCTTTTTACACAGATGGAAGGGTCGTCATAGCCGAAGATTTCTGCTCCGGCGACAGCAATATCGGCGTCAAATTTTTTTGCGGCACAGTATAAAGTTTTTGCATAATCGGGATCTAAAAAATCATCTGCATCAACTGTTCCGTAATATTCCCCTGACGGAACGAGCCAGTCGGGTTTATACTCCGGGCAAAGGTTCGAGTTTTTTTCATTATACTGAAAACGGATTCTACTGTCCTTTTCAAGATATTCCCTGCATATTTTACCCGTATTGTCGGTTGACGCGTTGTCAACCAAAAGCAGTTCAATGTTGGGTTCAGACTGGTTGAGTACGCTTTCTATTGCCTGCCTTATATATTTTTCTTCGTTGTATGCAAGCATTTGAAACGATATAAAGGGTCTGCCCATAATTTCCACCTGCCGTTTCAAAATCAATTATTTCAAGAATAAAAATCAGTAGATTAAATATGTTTTTAGATGTGCAGGGCGGGTTTCAAAACTTATGTAAAATTAAAACGCCGGTTTAAACCGAAAGATTGTTGCTGGCGATATAGTCATAAGTTGATTCAGGAACAAGCTCCATGATTTCCTGCATCCGGTTCTCTTTTATTAGCTCTCTGACCTTGGTTGCGCTCACTGTTTTTCCATTTACCGAACACCGCGGGATTTCAATAACTTCGATACCGAATTGAGGCAGGATTTTTTTCATTTGGTGGTTATATGAATCTGTAATTTTTGAAAACGGTTCTTCGCCGACGAATCTTTTTGATGCGCCGAGCGCCTTTGCGATAAAAGTCCCGAAAATAATCAGGTCGTTTGAGCAATCGGCGTTTTTCGAAGTATGGTTAAAATATTCCGGAAAAGTGGAAGAAGAGATCACAAAGCTGCCGCTCGGGAGAACTTTAAGGTTTGCAAGGCCTTTTGTACCAAGTTCCACCATTTCGAGCCTGTCGGCAAACCTGAATTCAGACATATTCTCTTCAACCACAAGGACATAAAGAAAATCTACCTGGCTTGACGCTTGTTCAAGAAGGTACAAATGCCCCTTCGTGAACGGGTTTGCATTTATTACCGCTACGCCGATGTTCTTATATTCATTACATTTTGACTTTTTCAGAAAATCAAGGTATTTAATTAGCTCGGGATTATTTCGTACAGGCATGACATAGTCGAAGTTCGAATCTGTTATAATATCAAGCAGCTCATCGGACTGGTTACCTGTTAATTTTTCGAACTGACTGCCTTTTATTACAAAATAATAGATTTTTTCCGCGATCAATTTGCATCCGTTCGGCCCGTAATGCCATAAATCTATAAACAGTACGGAGTCGTGCGGCTCGTTTATGTACCGTGTAAAGTCCTTTGCTTTTATGCCCGAATTTATGCAGAAATCGATTAATCTGTCGTGGTCAATGTCCGGACACCTGAATTCGGGGTTGGTAGGAAAATACGTAACTTCACTCATATATTTTTCTTCAATCGTCTTGTTGAGGATATGATCTATGAAGCCAAGCCAGACGAAGTAAAACTGTGCGCCTTTTTCCCTGCAAAAATTATCAGCTCTTTTAATTATTTCGAAGGCAATCCTTTCACCGGACTGGGTTACGCTGAAACCATCTTCGACAAACAAATCAAAGTTCGACATGATAACTATATCATTTTCTTTGATATCGGTCTTGAGCAGCATATTAAGTGAATTGTTGTTTTGCGCAAACGGCATGCTGAGGTTTATAACGCGGTATGAACCGGGGCACTGTTCATTTAAAATGCGCTGAAAGAAGCTCGGAATTGTTTCGCTGTCCTCAACCCCTGAACCGAAAATCCTTGAGTTGCCGAAAAAATAGACGGTGTTTGTATATTTTTCCGGAGTGCCGGAAGTTAACCGGACACCGCGTTCTACATTTACATATCTTGATTTATAGTCCATTAAAGTGAAATAAGAGCCATGAAAATGATATTTTAAATCAGGGTAAAGCTGCTTAATATAGCTCGGAGTTACACGCTTGTTATAGGCTGAAGGATAAAACCACGGCATTGTTTTACTGAAATCATAGCCATGAATCATAAACTGCTTTTTATCCGGGTTATAATGGGCGCCGCTTTCAAAATTTACGTCAAAGTATAATTTTCCGCAAATTCCGCTTGATTTTACTAATTCCGAAATTTCCTCTTTGACATTCTTGTTATATGGGGTAATGATGATGTGATAATCTCTGCCGTCCTTTAAGTCATCCATGCACTTTACGGGGATTCCGTCAATGACTTTCCCTATCTTTTGGGGGTTAGTGTCGCAGAAGGATTTTACGGCTATGCCGTTTTCCTTCAGGTACTGGGCAATTTTAATTCCGTAGTAACCCGCGCCGAATAAAACAACAGGCCAGGATTCTTCACAAATATTTTCTAAAAATCCATCCTTATCGTATACTATGTCGATCATCGTTATTACTCACTTTCAATATAATTGGTGCTAGAATTCGAGTACGACGGCAGGGTCATTGAAAATCGGGTCTTTTTGGATTTCTATGAGTTCGGGTTTTGGTGTTCCGTCATTCTCGAACATTGAAATCCCGGCAAATTCTTTGTCAGAATAGGTACCCCAGTTTAGGATTCTCGTGAAAAAGGCCTCGTCAAATGAGAATTTTTGAGCCATCTTAACAAAATCAATCATTTCCCTGTAGTTCTGCTTTTGAACAACCATTCTAATTCTGACACCCTGAACCTTGCTGCTCTTTCTGTAAAATGAAAGGGTTTCAAGATTCCTTTGCAGCCTGTCCCAGTCACCGCCGCGCCTGAGTATTTTGTAAGTTTGTTCCGAGGCGGCGTCGATTGATATGGAAATGAAAATATTTTTATATGTATCGGAAAGCGTTTTTAGAATATCACTATCCATTAAAGTCCCGTTTGTCAGTATGTTGATGCTGTCCCGTTTTGAAGAATTTTGGGGAAAAAGCAGTTTTCTGTATACTTTGCTGAAAAAAACCTCACCGCTTCCCGCCATTATAACCAACGGAACCTTTTCGAGCCATCCGGATTCAATGATCTTGTCGGCCCACGCCATTTTGTCATCTAAGTCGGAACCTTTTGCGACGCCTAAACGGCTGCGGCATGATGAACAGTATAAATTGCAGGTATAGTCAATCGCAAGATTTAAAGTTTCAGGAACTGGGAGTGCGTCTAAGGAATTTACATTATTTTCGCTTTTATATTTGTCTATACTAAAAAATTTCGGGCAGTTTTTTTTGTTGCAGAAGCTGTATGTCCGGTTGATTATCGAAAGGCGGAATATTTTCGCATAGATTGAATTCCAGTTTTCATCAAGCGATTTTTCGGCTAAGTCACCGACAGGGAAGTTCACCCACCTTGAACAGGAGCAGCAATACAATTCTCTGTTTTCGGCAGTTAACTGTTTAAAAGGCAGGTCGCAGTCCGGCCCTTCAATTTCTTCCGCAAAGATTGTTTCTTTCAGAAGTTCCGAAGGTTTCTTCCTTTTTGCAAGGGTCAAAAATTCTTCATGGGAGATAAAATCGTCTTTTTCTTTGAGTCCCCACGAAGTGAGCAGGGGCTTGTTTTCGCGGTAATACATGTTCGCGTGGATTATATAATAATCTTTTGCATTTTCAGCAATTTGGGAAGGATCAACGACCTTTTTCCCATCGAGCATTTTACCTGCCTTTTTGGGGTCTTTGTCAATAAAGACGTCGACGTAAAGATTGATGTTAAACTCGCATAATTTCTGCCGGAAGTTCAGCCATGTATCGCCTGTTCCCCAGACAGCTAATTTGCGCTGCTCAGTTTTCTTTAATACTTCAGTAAGATATGGACCATCGTTATCAAGCAGGCTGAAGATATCTTCCGCATAAATGAAATCTTTCCCATACTGTAAGTCAAAGCTTTCAAGGGCTCGGCAGGCCGCTTCCTTGTTTTTTTCACAAATGATGACGACAACATTTCTGAATTTGTCAAAAGAAAGCTCGTTGACAGTAAACACAGGTTTGCTTTGATTTGATACTAACATATTATCGTCAATATAAAAATTGATGTTCAAAAAATCAAAAATGTATTCAAAATCTCTTTGGTATCTATTGACGCCAAATATTGCAATGCTCTTTTTATCAAACAGTTCAATATTGAGCTGCATCTTTCTTATCTCCCGGGTAGTATTTTGATATCTAATTGTTGACATGAATATTATCGTCAATAAGAGAATAAACTTTAGTTATTGTCTTAATCGCTTGCCTGATATGGTTTTATTATAACATCTGCTGCGGACTTTTTGTATTGCATTTCATCAATTATTTCATATAAAATCTGTTAGATATGTAAAGGCCACCCTAAACTCAGTCAGGATGGCAGATAAATTAATCATTTTGCCCTTTGATTTTATCCCAATAGGCTTTTGCCGCCTGTTCCGTCTTGTTATCGCCATACCTGTAATACTTCGCGCCGACAAGCTTATCCGGAAGGTACTGCTGCCTGACCCAGTGGTTTTTATAATCGTGGGGATACATATAACTTTCACCCCGTCCTAGCTTTGCAGCGCCTTTGTAGTGGCTGTCGCGAAGACCGGGTGGTATATCACCGGACATTCCGGCTTTTATGTCGGCCGCCGCAGCGTCGATTGCCAGAATCGCGGAGTTTGATTTCGGCGCGGTACAGAGGGTAATAACAGCCTGCGCGAGAGGGATGCGTGCTTCCGGCAGCCCGAGCTGCATTGCCGAGTCAACGCAGGATTTGACGATTACGGCAGCCATCGGGTACGCCATGCCGATATCCTCGCTCGCGATAACAAGCAGACGGCGGCACGGGGAGATAAGATCGCCTGCTTCAAGCAGGCGCGCAAGATAATGGAGAGCGGCGTCGGTGTCCGAGCCGCGGACGGACTTTTGAAGCGCCGACATTATGTCGTAATGCTCGTCGCCGTCGCGGTCATATTTCATTGAACTCCGCTGAGCGGCACTTTTTGCGTCTGCGAGGGTTATACAGCCGTCTTGTGAAGTAAGTGAGAGCAGTTCGACAGCATTTATAGCCTTGCGGACATCGCCGCCGCAAAGTTGTGCGATATGCGCGCAGACTCCTTCCTCAACGTCAAGCGGGCTTCCTCTTTCTCCACCTAAAATTCTGAAAGCACGTATTACGGCCTTTTCGACATCGTCCCTTGTTACTGGTTTGAATTCAAAGATAGTCGAGCGGCTGAGAATGGCGTTATAGACGTAGAAGTATGGGTTCTCGGTGGTCGAGGCAATGAGCGTGATTCTGCCATTCTCGATAAATTCAAGGAGCGATTGCTGCTGTTTCTTATTAAGGTATTGTATCTCGTCGAGATATAGCAGGACGCCGCCGACACCTGCGAAAGTGTCGAGATCACCGACAACCGATTTTATATCGGAGGTTGAAGCGGTCGTCCCGTTTAGTTTGTGAAGGGTTTTGCCGGCGGACTTCGCGATAATCGACGCCACAGTTGTTTTCCCTGTTCCCGGAGGGCCGTAAAAAATCATATTTGGAATCTGGCCCGACTGCGCAACACGGCGAAGCAGTGCGCCTTTGCTCAAAAGATGCGTTTGCCCGACCACATCGTCCAATGTTTTCGGGCGGATTCTGTCAGCCAAAGGATTCATGCTGAAAGCCCCCTTAAAGGTGTGATAAGAAAAATTCCATGACGTCTGGAAGTATCCGCTGCCAGTATGCCCAGTCGTGGCCGCCGTCGGTTTCCTTATAGGTTACGTCAAATCCGTTTTCTATGAGCTTTTTATATAAAGCGCGATTTTCTTCGAGCCTTGTGTCGGAAAGCCCGCAGTGTATCAAAACCGGATGCCTTATATTATCCCGCTTTTCCGCAAGCTTGAAAAGGTCGTCATCGTCGGGCAAAACTGCTGGTTCGCCGAACGCGGCTCTCATCTCCGGCCTGTTTTTATAATCATCCGCGCGTTTTTTTATGTCCGCCGCGCCGGAAAGTCCGGCGAATGCGCCGAATATGTCAGGACGCCTGAGACCCGCTTTAAGCGCGCCGTAACCTCCCATAGAAGTTCCCGCAATAAAGGTTTTCCCGCACTCTTTTGATATATTGAAGCTCTTCCGGCAAAAATTCGGCAGCTCATCAGAGATGTATGAAAAATATTTAAGTCCGTATTTCATATCTGTATAATAGCTCCGCCCGGCTTCAGGCATAATCACAGCAAACCCGTACCGCTGTGCGAGAAGGTCAACCGAAGTGCTTCTCAGCCATGCGGTATGGTTTTCGAATATTCCGTGAAGCAGGTAGAGAACAGGGAAACCGCTTTTAGGAGTTTTTTCCGTATCAGTCGGCAGCAATACGCAGACTGATGTCGAGACACCGAGACTCTCCGAAAAGATGCTGCCCTCAAAAAAAGCCATGGTTACACCTCTTTAAAATAAAGGCAGGCGTTTACCGCCTGCCTTACCATATAACAAAAAAAGAAGAAATATTATTCGTAAAGCGGATATTTTGCGCAGAGAGTGTTGACGCCCTCGCGGATCGAATCCGCCTTGTTGTCGAAGTCGGAAGCCGTCAGATAAATATACTCAGCTATTTTTTCCATGTCTTCTTCCTTCATGCCGCGGCTTGTAACGGCAGGGGTTCCGATACGGACGCCGCTCGTAACGAATGGCTTCTCGGGATCGTTCGGAATGGCGTTCTTGTTGACGGTGATATAAACCTCGTCAAGTCGGCGCTCAAGCTCCTTGCCGGTAATCTTGAACGGGCGCAGGTCAACGAGCATAAGGTGATTGTCGGTTCCGCCGGAAACGAGGTCGAAACCGCGGCTCAGCAGCCCTTTTGCAAGTGTTGCCGCATTCTTTACAATTTGCTGCTGATAGGTTTTGAATTCAGGTTTGAGTGCTTCGCCGAGGCATACCGCTTTCCCTGCAATAATGTGCATGAGCGGGCCGCCCTGTGTTCCGGGGAATATTGCCTTGTCGATAGCTTTCGCCAACTCTTCACGGCACATGATCATGCCGCCGCGAGGACCGCGCAGAGTTTTGTGGGTTGTTGTCGTAACGACATCGGCATAAGGCACAGGTGACGGGTGAAGTCCCGCGGCTACGAGCCCCGCAATGTGAGCCATATCAACCATGAGATATGCGCCGACTTCTTTTGCAATTTTGCCGATTCTCTCAAAGTCGATGATGCGCGGATACGCGCTCGCGCCGGCGACGATGAGCTTTGGCTTTACTTCTTTTGCCGTTTCAAGCATCTTGTCATAGTCGATGACCTGAGTATCGGGATTTACGCCGTAAGGAACGACGTTAAAGTATTTGCCTGAAATATTAACGGACGAACCGTGGGTAAGATGTCCGCCTTCAGCAAGGCTCATACCCATTATGGTATCGCCCGGCTTTAAAAGAGCGAAATATACGGCTATATTAGCCTGAGCGCCGCTGTGCGGCTGGACATTGACATGGTCCGCCCCGAACAGTTTCTTTGCGCGCTCAATAGCGATGTTCTCAACAATATCTACATACTGGCAGCCGCCGTAATAACGCTTTCCCGGATAGCCTTCGGCATATTTGTTTGTGAGCACACTGCCCATAGCCGCCATAACGGCAGGCGATACGATATTTTCCGATGCTATAAGTTCAATATTGCGGCGCTGGCGCATAAGTTCCTTGTCCATTGCTTCCCCGACTTCGGG
>DATALE010000103.1:0-8638 GCA_036261235.1 Ruminiclostridium sp.
TAAGCGACTATTACGACGGGTTTATTAAGAATTGCCGTGATTATATGGGGATTGCATTGTTTATAAGGGTTTATCCGATGCTGTAATGTTATTTTCATACTGAATTAGGCTCCTTGCCGAGAGCGAAGCCGTCACAAAACCGCGCGGCGGGAAAATTACCGCTTCTACGGAACTAATTCGTTTATAACAATTAAGCAGCATTTCTTTCTATACGGTTTAAAATAAAATTCATCTAATTATTACTTTGTCGCTCTGCGCCGCGACAGGCGGTTCCTTTGATGCGCCAAAGGAACTAAAGGCGCCTGCCGGGAGCAAAGCCGTCACAAAACCTCGCGGCGGAAGGCACTATCTTTCTAAAGAACCATTTCACTTAAAACGGCTTAGAACTTGCTGGGGCTTCGAACAACTAAGCCGTTTTATCGCCTTGCGGCGACCGCTCACCACCTACTATGGCACAGCGCATGCCGCACGGTGAAAAGTGACGCCTTCGCCGTGGCTAAAAGAATTAAGATATAATGAGTTTCTTTATAATTTGAACCAATACGCACACTGCTACCGAGAGAAGATAAGGACAAATGCCACTAAGTTTTCTAAGCTAAAACGAAACTTTAAAGCCACGCGCGAAAACGGGCGCGCGGCGCTTTGCTTTAAATTGAGAACAAGCGGGGAGTTTGCCGCAGGCAAACCTTAAAAGCACCGGTTGTGAGGCGTGAAACTTAATTTTCGACGAACGGATTCCGGTGTTTTTAAGCCGCGCCGGTTGCAAAGGTGCGCCGAGGAACTCGCGGACGTTTTTGTGCCCAGGCAGCGGAGTTAAGGGGCGCAGCGCCCTTACGTCTTCTTTAGTTTCTTTCTGGACGAGCAGAAAGAAACAGCCTGTCGCGGCTTGAGCGACAAAGAAGTTATTTGATAATGCTTTTGTTGAGATAGGAAAGAACCTTTTTGCAATGACTAAGTACATTGTTGTTATTCAGTATTAAATTTATGGTTATGAAAATTAATGCCTTTTATAAAAATTAATTTAGAAAAGAATTAATTTATCTTTTATGGTTTAAAATTAAATTCATCTGTAAGTACTTTGTCGCTCTGCGCCGCGACAGGCGCTTTCTTTGTTCCGCCAAATAAAGGCAATTTATATTTCTTTTCCGGCTTAAAGTAAACAGCATCTGTAAAGCACTTTGCCACTCACGCCGTGGCGGGCGGTTCCTTTGATGCGCCAAAGGAACTAAAGGCGCCTGCCGGGAGCAAAGCCGTCACAAAACCGTACGGCGGAAGGCACTCTCCTTCTAAAGAACTATTTCGCTTAAAATGGCTTAGAACTTGCTGGGGCTTCGAACAACTAAGCCGTTTTATCGCCTTGCGGCGACCGCTCACCACCTACTATGGCACAGCGCATGCCGCGCGGTGAAAAGTGACGCCTTCGCCGTGGCTAAAAGAATTAAGATATAATGAGTTTCTTTATAATTTGAACCAATACGCTCACTGCTAACGGGAGGAGCTAAGAACAAATAGCCGCTTAGTTTTCTAAATCTTAACAAACTACGATTTAAAAAACACCAGTTAATAAGGACTTTGCCACTTACGCCGTGGCTGAAAGTAAAAAGATTGAGTAAGTTTCTTGGATTGATATATTATGTAGTAAGATACTGACGGATTTTTTCAATTGTCTTTGCGCCGATGCCTTTCACATTGTCAAGCTCATCAACGCTTTTGAAAGAACCGTGCGAATTGCGGTAGTCTATTATTGCCTGTGCTTTTGTTGGCCCTAGATAAGATACCGATTCAAGTTCGCTTTCGGATGCTGTGTTTATGTTAACAGGCCCCGAAGGGGTTTTGGATGCCGTCGATGATGCTTTATTTGACGTTTGTTTTGATGAAGAAGTTTTGCCTGAGCCTGACTGCAAACCGGCGGTTTTCCCGGAAGTATCCGTATTGCTTTCTGTGCCGGAGCCCTGTGTGTTTGAACTGCCGTGGAAAGCTGAATTTGTTGAGCTTGCCGAGTAAACAGGTTCCGCAGAAACCGTGCCGCTGCCATAAGCGGGCATCGAGGCGAAATTATATACAATTATCATAATACAAACTATTGCCGTCATAACGCTGACAATCAGAGTGAACCTTTTTGTATTCACAAAAGCCTCTCCCATTTCAGATGTCGAATTATATATAAATATAGCATTTATTGACGAAAATAACAAGTGTATCAAATATAAAATGTGCCGGTATTGTAACAAAGGAAACAAAAGGTTATAATAATGCCGTATACGGGGGTAACGAAAATGGAGAGAACTCTTATAAGTGATATCTTTAAAGAACCAAATAAATATAATGATGAAATTACTGTCTGTGGATGGATAAGGACTTCACGCGATTCGAAAAAAATTGGATTTATTGAATTAAATGACGGAAGTTCCTTTCGGAATTTACAAATAATTTTTGAGAGCAACCTTGATAACTTTGATGAAATTGCAAGGCTTGGTGTGGGCGCGTCGATAACCGTTAAGGGTAAAGTGGTTCTGACGCCCGGGGCAAGGCAGCCCCTTGAAATCCATGCGGCGTCAATAAAAACCGAGGGCACTACGCAGCCTTCGTACCCGCTCCAGAAAAAGCGTCATTCACCAGAGTATCTGCGGACTATTGCCCATCTGCGCCCGAGGACGAATACAATAGGCGCGGCTTTACGTGTGCGCTCGGTAGCCGCTTTCTCAATACACAGATTTTTTCAGGAGCGCGGCTTTATTTATGTTCATACACCGATTGTTACGGGCAGCGACGCGGAAGGCGCGGGCGAGATGTTTCGGCTGACAACGCTTGATATCAAGAATCCGCCGCTTCGTGAAAACGGCAATGTTGATTTTTCAAAAGATTTTTTCGGGAAAAGCGTCAACCTGACTGTTTCGGGGCAGCTTGAGGGCGAAGCGATGGCTATGGCATACGGGCAGATTTATACATTCGGGCCCACGTTCCGTGCCGAAAATTCAAATACTCCGCGGCACGCCGCCGAATTCTGGATGATTGAGCCTGAAATTGCTTTTGCGGACCTTAATGACGATATGGCGCTTGCCCGCGACATGATAAAATATGTTCTCAAATATGTTCTGGAAAATTGCCCTGACGAGATGGAATTTTTCAATAAATTCTATGACAATGAACTTCTTGAACGGTTAAACGGAGTGATTAATTCAGAATTTGAGCATCTGCCATACACTGAAGCAATAGAAATACTTGAGAAAAATAAAGATAAATTTGAATATCCGGTTTTCTGGGGCTGCGACCTGCAAACCGAACATGAGCGTTTTCTGACGGAACAGATTTTCAAAAAACCTGTGTTCGTCACGGACTATCCGAAAGATATAAAGGCATTTTATATGCGGCTCAATGACGATGGCAGGACTGTCGCGGCAATGGATATGCTGGTTCCTGGTGTCGGGGAAATAATCGGCGGTTCCCAGCGTGAAGAAAGGCTTGAAATGCTCACAAAGCGTATGGCGGAGCTTAAAATGCGTGAAGAGGACTATTGGTGGTATCTTGACCTGCGACGTTTCGGCGGAACAAAACACTGCGGTTTCGGGCTTGGATTTGAAAGGCTTATCATGTATATGACGGGTATTTCAAATATTCGCGACGTAATACCTTTCCCGAGAACGGCAGGAAGCGCGGAATTCTGACTTACGGAGGGAATATGGACGTTAAATCTGTTTTGGAGGCAGTAAAAAGCGGGGAATTATCAGTCAATGAGGCGGAAGAAAAATTAAAAACGCTGCCGTATGACGATATGGGCTTTGCAAGAGTCGATAACCACAGGAAACTCAGAACCGGTTTTGCAGAGGTTATTTTCTGTCAGGGCAAAACACCTCCTCAGGCGGCGGCAATTGCAAAAGATTTGTCGCGCGACGGCGGGAATGTCCTTGCGACAAGGGCAAATCCCGAACATTTTGCGGCGATAAAGGCACAGCTTGACGGCGCCATTTATAACGAGGCTGCCCGAACCATTTATCTTGAACAGACACCTGTCAGGAAAACCGGAACTGTCGCCGTCTGTACAGCCGGGACCTCCGATATTCCGGTTGCGGAAGAAGCGGCGGTTACAGCCGAAGCATTCGGCTGTAAAGTTACCCGGATTTTTGACGTAGGCGTTGCGGGAATCCACCGCCTTTTTGACAAAATTGAAATAATTCGGGAGGCAAACGTGGTTATTGCCGTCGCCGGTATGGAAGGCGCGCTTGCAAGCGTAATAGGCGGGCTTGTCGAACGCCCGGTAATTGCCGTACCGACAAGCATAGGTTACGGCGCGAGTTTCGGGGGGCTTTCTTCACTGCTGACAATGCTGAATTCGTGTTCGGCGGGTGTCGGCGTAGTTAACATCGACAACGGATTCGGCGCGGGTTACCTTGCCGGGCAGATCAACAGGCTGCTTTTTGATAAGATCAAAGAAAACGGGGTGAGTAAAAATAAAAACGCTGTATCTTGACTGTTCTTCGGGAATAAGCGGAGACATGTTCGCGGGAGCGCTGATCGACCTTGGAGCCGATCCACAGAACTTAAAAAACGCCATTCAGTCGTTAAACCTTAACGACTTTGAAATTTCTATTGAGAAAACCATCAAATCGGGAATAAATTCTACAAAGTTTGAAGTAAAAATAAATCACCATGAGCATGTTCACAGGCATCTTTCGGATATCGAAAGAATTATAAACGAAAGCCCTCTGAGTGAATATGTTAAAACTCTCGCAAAGAAAATGTTCGGTATTGTGGCAGCTGCGGAAGGCAAAGTGCATGGACTGCCGCCGGAGGAAGTGCATTTCCACGAGGTCGGAGCGGCGGATTCGATAGCCGACATTGTGTCGGCGGCGGTCTTAATTGAAAATTTGCGCGTTCAGAGGATAGTCAGTTCCCCTTTAAACGTCGGCGGCGGCAGTGTCAGATGCGCCCACGGAATATTGCCTGTCCCCGCGCCGGCTACGGCAGAAATCCTGAGCGGGGCAGGAATTCCTTTTAAAACAACGTCTGCGCAGGACGGGGAGCTTGTCACCCCGTCAGGCGCCGCAATATTGGCTGCCGTTTGCACAGAATATGGAGAAATGCCGCTGATGACTGTTGAGCGCATTGGAAACGGCGCAGGCACAAGGGAACTTTCACATCCAAACATACTGCGGGCATTCTTGGGAGATACATATGACAAATCAGAAGGGGACAGCATTGAAATCCTTGAGACAAATATCGACGACACATCAGGCGAAGCCCTCGGCGGATGCCTTGACGCATTAATGCGTGAGGGAGCGGCGGACGCTTACTTTACACCGATTTTTATGAAAAAGAACAGGCCCGCGTATATGCTGACGGTTTTGTGCTCAAAAGAATTCACAAAAAGGGCGGCTGAAATAATTTTTGAAAGGACAGGCTCAATAGGGCTGCGTGTGCGGACTTCAAGGCGCATAATAATGCGGCGCGAAATCAGAAATATTAATACCCAGTTCGGTGGAATTCCGGTCAAGTTCTCAACATTCGGCGACGTTAAAAAGTATAAGGCGGAAGCGGAATTTGTTGAGCGGGCGGCGAATGCTAACAATATTCCGCCGTCGCGGATCTACGCCGAAATAATTTCAGAAATTGAGCAGTCCAGCCGGGAGTGAAAAGCTATAAATTGAAGTTAAGGGGGAGATTTTATCTTCCTCTTCTATTTTTGCATTTTTAGAAAATTAAACTTGCAAAAATCTTTTGCATATATTAAAATATAATATAGTTCTGCGAAATCTGAAAGCAGGCCTTTTTTATGGCCATTAAATATAATCGGGGGTAGTCAGATGACTGAATACGCTTCTTTAAGCAAAAATCAGCTTTGTGAACTTAAAAACAGCTTACAAAAACAATACGACGACGTTAAAGCGAAAAACCTTAAACTTGATATGTCACGAGGCAAGCCGGGGGCGGAACAGCTTGACTTATCGCTCGAAATTCTCGACTGCATAAACAGCAGTGAATCATGCAAATCAGAAGGCGGAGCGGATTGCAGGAACTACGGCCTTCTTGACGGGATTCCCGAAGCCAAAAAACTTTTTGCCGAGATGCTTGAGGTAAAGTCCTCAGAAATCATAATCGGCGGAAATTCAAGCCTTAATATGATGTACGACACCGTCGCCCGCGCAATGACTCACGGTATTCTCGGAAATACTCCGTGGTGCAGGTTCGATAAAATTAAATTTCTTTGCCCAAGCCCCGGGTATGACCGTCACTTTGCCGTAACCGAACATTTTGGAATCGAACTCGTTCCGATAGAAATGAAAGCCGACGGCCCGGACATGGACGCGGTCAAAGCTCTTGTTGAGAACGACGCTTCTATAAAGGGTATCTGGTGTGTGCCGAAATATTCAAACCCCGAAGGGATTACATATTCTGACGAGGTTGTTGATAAATTCGCGGCTTTGAAACCTGCCGCACCGGATTTCAGAATTTTCTGGGATAACGCTTACTGCGTACACCACCTCGGTGAAAAGCGCGATCAACTCAAGAATATTCTTGAGGCTCTGCGCGAAAACGGCAATGAGAATATGGTATATATTTTCGGTTCGACATCAAAAATCAGCTTCCCCGGTTCTGGTGTTGCGATGATGGCGGCATCGGAAGAAAATATTGCTTCAATCAAAAAACAACTCGCTTTTCAGACAATCGGTCCGGACAAATTGAATCAATTGCGCCACGTACGTTTCTTCAAGGATTTAAACGGCGTTGAAGAGCATATGAAGAGACACGCCTCAATAATCAAACCGAAGTTTGACGCGGTAATCGACTGCTTCGAAAAAGAACTTTCTGGCACAGGGCTTGCCGACTGGACAAATCCGAACGGCGGATATTTTATCAGCGTCAACACGCTCGACGGCTGTGCGAAAAGAACAGTGGAACTTTGCAAAGAAGCAGGTGTAATTATAACTCCTGCCGGTGCGACTTATCCATATGGGATTGACCCGCGCGACCGCAATATCCGAATAGCTCCGACTTATCCTCCGCTTGATGAGTTAAAAACCGCAGTCAGCCTTTTCTGTCTGTGCGTAAAGCTCGCGGGAATCGAAAAGATTATGTCAACAGAGAAAGTGACAATAGGTGTGCAGGCTGTCAGAGCATAAGTAAAAAAAATTGCCGCCATGATACTTTTTGTATCATGGCGGTTTTTTTGGAGCTTTAGCGCTCCAGTCCGAAAAGCGTAGGAACTGTTGCAATGTATATATAGTTATAGAATGAACGGAGATGCAATGAAAACTCTTTATATATCTGATCTTGACGGGACACTTCTCAACAAAAGTGCAAAGGTTTCCGACTTTACAGAAAACGCGGTTAATAATCTGATTGAAAAAGGAATGCAGTTTTCTTATGCAACCGCGCGGTCTTTATCGTCAGCGTCAGTCATAACTGCAAAACTGAACATCAATATGCCTGTCATTGTTTATAACGGAGCTTTTATCAAAAATCCTGAAACAGGAGAAACTCTTTATTCTATAAAGTTTTCGGAAGATGAAATAAATGACGCCGCAAACTTCTTCAGACAAACTGAAATATCTCCGCTTACCTATTCTTTTATTGAAGGCAGAGAACGCGTAACATGGCTTTCGCGCACAGAAACCGGCGGCATTAAACGTTATCTGAACCTCAGAAAAGGTGACAGGAGGCTCAATAAAACTGACAGCATTGAAAACCTTTTTTGCGGAGATGTGTTCTATTTTACATGTATCGGGAAAAAGGAAAGCCTTGAACCTGTTTATGAATTCTTTAAGAACGACAGAAGATACCGGTGTACTTTTCAGAAAGAAATATATGATGATGATTTCTGGTGCGAAGTCATGCCGAAAGACGCGTCAAAAGCAAACGGCGTCAAAAAACTGAAAGGAATCACAGGCTGCGAAAAAATTATAGCGTTCGGTGACGCAATAAACGATGTCCCGATGTTTGAAATTTCGGACGAATGTTACGCTGTTGAAAATGCCGCCCGGGAACTGAAGAAGATTGCCACCGCGATTATTAATTCAAACGCTGACGACGGTGTCGCAAACTGGCTTTGCGATAACTTTAACGCTTAAAAACGGCGGAGCAAAAGCTCCGCCGAATTGTGTTTGTATCAGTATCCCAGGGGCTCGCCTGCAATAATGACCTTGATGCGCCCATTTTCCCTTTGCTGTCCGAGGAAGACATAACTGCAGCAGATTCTGGCATCGGTTTTGCAGTCCATGCATTCGCCCTTTTTGGCGCACGGCGTTTTACAGCTTAATCTTGCCGCGTTTGCAGGAGCCGCTATTTTTCTAACTCTCTCAATTGCAGCTTCGCGGTCAGACACGATTTTGTTGTAACCCACGACGACGATAACGCTTTTCGGGCCGAAAATCATCGCCGAAACGCGGTTGCCGCTGCCGTCAACATTGTAAAGCTCGCCTTCCTCGGTTACCACATTTGAACTTGTGAAATAGTCGTCGGCAAAGAAGGATTCACGAAAGATTTTTTCGCGGTCTTCGTGCGCCAGCCCGTCGGCGTATCTGTCAAGATAATTGAAACGGCCGCTTTTAAGATAATCAATAATTCCTGTTTCAAACAGTGTCATTGAGCCGCCGACAGAAACGGTATCTCCGTCTTTTATTAGTTCCTTTGCTTTTTTCAG
>DATALE010000113.1:0-2485 GCA_036261235.1 Ruminiclostridium sp.
GGTCTGCCGTCCATCTGACCGATAATGTTGTAGCAACCATTATTCGCGGTTGCGACCGCACCCTCCACAGCCAGAATGTACGGCGTATCCAGCACAGCCTTCAATTGCTCCATGGCGCTGTTTCCTTCGGCGGCCATTAGACTGTTGTTATAAACCAGATTTACCATATGGCTGATCAGAAAGGAGAAATCTGGATGGTCACCGTCAAGCAGCGATATAATGTTGCCGGAGCATCCGGTAAGTTCCAGCCAGACAAGGTTTGTCTGTGGCTTTTCGGTCACAGAAAAGCGGTTCCGGCATTCCCGCATCAGGCAACTTAAAACATTGCTTCCTTTTGCGCCAGTGTTTTCATAAGAATTATTCACCAATCATCCTCCCGACCTGAGGTAATTTTTGAAGAATAGGCTGGCCAGCATGGCATGAGGAAAACTGCGCGGTAAGATCGTTTCCAGCCAATAGGCCGAAGTGAGTGGCCGCGCCCCACGCAGCGCTGCCCGTAACATCATAGACTATGCCGTTTACCGCGACATAAGCGGGTGATCCGTTTTTACCGTTATACGCAGCCAGTTCCTGCTTGGTAAAGGATTTTGTGTTCTGACGCAGATTCTGTGCAGGTAAGTCTGATGTCATATCGCATGGCTCCGGTTCAAGGTTATTGAGTATGTAGAGGTCGTACAACTTGCACCGCATATAGCCCAGAAGCCTGTTTTTTGTATCCGCGTCATTTGCGACGGAAAGCACGTTTATGCTTGAATTCAGTTCATTGATGACTTTATTCGTTTCTTCACGGCGATTCATCATTTTTTCTCCTTAATTCTATTCTGATTTGTTTTATTATATTCCCGCTCTTTTACCTCTGTGTTCCGTACCTGTTTTACGAGAAATTCATATAATAAAAAGAAATCTATTGGGAGATGAAATAATGAATTACAACGACTATGGCGGCTACGATCCCTATACTTATGGTCAGGCCGTTCCGTACATGCAGACAATGGCCATGCCTGCAATGCCGGCTCAACAGACGCAAACGGACAACATATTTTTATATCCTCAGAACCTGCAGGGCGCGCTTACATTAATTCAGCAGGCGACGGCTGGCGAAACCGAAGACCGGATGTTCTATACATGGTTGATCGAGCATGCCCCGTCAAGCGAAGACAAGCAGATTATCGCCGGTATCCGGGACAATGAAATCGGTCACTATGCCCTCTTCCGTCAGCTCTATTATGAATTGACCGGAAGAATGCTCCCGCAGGTGCAGGGTGAACAGTTTACGCCGCCAGCGAATTACTGCGAAGGAATTGCCCGTGCTCTGATGGGAGAGCAGAATGCGGTACAGAAATACCGCAAAATCCTGTATGCCATGCAGAACCGCGTGCACATCAACATGATGACTGAGATCATCACGGATGAAATCAGGCATGGAATCCTTTACAATTACCTTTACGCCAAAGACGAGTGCAAAAGCTGAGTATTTACAAGGAAAGAGCAGCCGGATAATCTTCATTCGGCTGCTCTTTTCGCGTAATTAATGATTATTCTGATACTCAGACATTATGGCTTCCAACATTTCAACGGCGTCTTCAACGTATTTAGGACACATTGTCTTGAAAATATCAGTCTGCCTAGCAGCATTCAACTGTTGTTCATCGCTTAAATCATACTTTATAAGTTCACTGCAGTTAATCGTACCGTTGCGCTTTTTAAACCTTGAGATAAAATCCTGAACGATAAGATAATTCATTGCTTTTGAATATTTGTTTTCGGTATTCTCCTGCCCGTACTTTAATCCCAAAACCAGCAGCGCACCTGTGACTGCCCCACATACCCCTCCGGTGTGCCCCATGCCTCCACCGAATGGGCAGGCTATTTTCAGACCAAGTTTTTTATCAATTCCGTATTCTTCACAAAAAGTTGTAAAAACGGCTTGCGCGCAGCTGCAACCATTGTTGTAACAGTCGACTGCATATTCAGCGTTATTCATTCTGTCACTACTTTCCATAGCTATTCCATTTAAAATTTACACTATCTAATTCCATTTAACCACCAGAATTCAACGTGGATAAATGGAATTTTATTTATGATAATTTTATGTGGAATTGCTGTAATATTCATTCGATGCCGATAAATTGGCTCCTTTTTCCCATAAGTACAGTGCTGCGCCACTTTCCAGTGCAGTCTTTTCCGATTTTTTCGCGCAATCCGACTTTGCGGAATCCGCATGTTTCATGCAACCGCAGGCTTGCCTCGTTATCCTCCATGATGCCGGATTTCAGCATCCAGAAACCGGTCTTCTCTGATTCAGATACAAAACAATCCAGCAGCGCTTTTCCTATGCCTATGCCCCTGCTGCTTTCAGCAATATAAATACTCACCTATACTCATATTTTTTGCTCCTTATTTGTTTGATTTTCAGTGATCGCTTCAATTAATATACTCAGGCTTTCAACGACCTGCTCTCGTTTTGATTTGGGAATAGATTCAA
>DATALE010000114.1:0-2526 GCA_036261235.1 Ruminiclostridium sp.
TGCAAGCACCTCAGTGCACCATTTGGACACGCGCGGCTTGAAAACACCGGAATCCGTTCGGCGATAAATAAGTTTCACGCCTCACAACCGGTGTTTTTAAGGTTTGCCTGCAGCAAACTACCCGCTTGCTCTCGATTTAAAACGAAGCGCAGCGCGCCCGTTTTTGCGCGTGGCTTTGATGTTTCGTTAAGATTTAAAGAACTAAGTGGCTATTTGTCCTTATCACCTCCCATTAGTGGTGTGCGCATTGGTTAAAATTAAAAAGAAGCTAAATCTCTCATAATTACTTTCAGCAACGGCGAAGCCGTCACTTTTCACCGCGCGGCATGCGCTAAGCTATAGTAGGTAGTGAGCGGTCGCCGAAGGCGATAAAACGGCTTAAATGTTTGAGCCCCAGCGAGTTGTAAGCCGTTTTAAGCGAAATATTTCTTTAGAAGGAGAGTGCCTTCCGCCGTGCGGTTTTGTGACGGCTTCGCTCCCGGCAGGCGCCTTTAGTTCCTTTGGCGCATCAAAGGAACCGCCTGTCACGGCGCAGAGCGACAAAGTGCTTAATAAAAGGTGCTTATTTTAAACCGTGTAAGGAATTGTCGATTGCCTTTAGTTCCTTTGGCGCGTCAAAGGAACCGCCCGCCACGGCGTCAGTGGCAAAGTGCTTAATATCTGTTGCTATTTTTTAACCAGATAGAAAAACTTATGCCCGTTTCAACAAGAAACACCATCAAATATGTTTCTTGTCGCTCAAGCCGCGACAGGCTGTTTCTTTCTGCTCGTCCAGAAAGAAAGAAAAGAAGACGTAAGGGCGCTGCGCTCCCGTCCCCGCCTTTGGGGCACGAAACCGGGCGCGAGTACCAACATGGCACCATTTGGACACGCGCGGCAGTTAAATATTAATCCAGCGACGTTGAATAAGAATCACGTCGCATACGAATATTTGACTGGTTTGCCTGCGGCAAACTTCCCACTTGCTCTCAATTTAAAGCAATAGCGCCGCGCGCCCGTTTCCGCGCGTGGCTTTAAAGATTCATTTTTGTTTAGAAAACTCAGTTGCCATTTGTCCTTATTTTCAAAAATAATTTTCCAAAAGCCCTTGCGTGTCAATCTGATGCTGTCGTGCATACGCTGTTTTAGAAGAGGGTGTAATTATGTGCGGAATTGCAGGCTGGATTGATTTTGAGAATGATATTTCATCAAAAAAAGAAATTTTAGATAACATGACAAAAACTTTAAAACTGAGAGGGCCGGACAGCGAAGGAGAATATTATTCAACACATGTGCTTTTGGGGCACAGGCGGTTGATTGTTGTTGACCCCGAGGGCGGCATGCAGCCGATGAGAAAGGTAATCGACGGCCGAGAATATGTTCTTATCTACAACGGTGAGCTTTATAATACTGAAGATCTGCGTAAAGAACTTTTGAAAAAAGGTTTTGAATTTGATTCATATTCTGATACGGAAGTCCTGCTTATGTCATACATATGCTGGGGGGAAAGCTGTGTCGAGCGTTTTAACGGCATATTTGCTTTCGCCGTTTATGACAAAGCTAATGAGTGCGTATTTTTGGCTCGCGACCCCCTGGGCGTAAAACCCGTATTTTACTCGAGACGGGGAACGTCTTTTATTTTCGGGTCTGAAATAAAAACACTTCTTGCGCACCCGTATGTTGAACCGGTTGTCGACCGTGAGGGTATTGCGGAAATTTTCGCGTTAGGTCCTGCGACACCTCCGGGAAGCGGTACATATAAGCAGATCAGCGAAATACCGCCCGCTTTCTGTGCAACGGTGACCCGTGACGGGCTTAAAATTCGCGAATACTGGAAGCCGTTTGTCGAAGATTTTAATGAGACGGAGGACGCGGCGTCGCAGCATCTGCGTGAACTGTTTATTGATACGATAAGACGACAGCTTGTCGGCGATGTGCCGCTGTGCTGCTTTTTGTCAGGTGGACTTGATTCATCGGCAATATCAGCGGTTGCGGCAGCTGAATACAAAAAGCGCGGTGAAATACTGACTACATATTCCGTTGATTATGAGGACAACGACAAGTATTTTAAGGCGTCGCTTTTTCAGCCTACTTCGGATCAGTATTGGGCTCTTGAAATGGCAAAATTTATCGGGAGCAATCATAAAACGGTGATGATTTCCCAAAAAAAGCTTGTCGACGCTCTTTATGGGGCGACGATTGCCCGTGATCTTCCGGGAATGGCCGACGTCGATTCGTCAATGCTCCTTTTATGTGAACAAATAAGAAAAGGTTTTGTTATTGCCCTATCAGGCGAATGTGCTGATGAAGTCTTTGGCGGATATCCATGGTTTACAAATCCTGATATGATTTATGCGGATACTTTCCCGTGGTCTTTATTTGTCGGCGAGCGGCAGGCGATTCTTTCCGAAGGACTTGGTAATTTAAAGCTCCCGGAAATTGCCCGTTCACATTATCTTGCAACGCTTGCGCAGGTACCTCACCCGGAAAAGGAAGAACCGCTGGATTATAGAATGAGGGAACTGTTCTTTCTCAATATAAAATGGT
>DATALE010000142.1:0-10971 GCA_036261235.1 Ruminiclostridium sp.
ACCCTTCTCCGATAACGTCGCTTGCGTCACACATGATAATAAAAGCCGTTGGGTCAGCGCTGCGCACGATTGAACGCAGCTTAGCTGTTTGCGGTCGTCTGACGGCGCACATCAGTACTTCACGATCAGAGCCTGTATAGTAACCGCGAGCTTTCAATATCGTAACGCCGCGATTTATTTCAGATGTTATTTTCTTCGCAATTTCATTGTTTTGATTTGAGATAACAAGAACCATTTTCCCTGTATCGGAACCATAAAGTATCGCGTCGATTACCCTGGAAGATACGAAAAGGTCGATCATTGCGTAAAGTCCGCTGTCGACGCTTTTAAAAACAATTGTGGATATGAGTATGATAACGGCGTCAATCGACAGCATCATACGCCCCATCGGTATATGTGCCCATTTGAGTTTTAAAAGGCGGCTTGCGATATCAGTTCCGCCCGTCGTTGAACCGCGTAAAAAAACAAGCCCAAGTCCTATGCCAGATAAGACGCCGCCGTAAAGCGCGGCGAGGAGCATATTGCCCTTTTGACCGCCGTATTTCGGTAGAAATGAAAGAAAATCGATACCCACGGATGTAATTGCTGTGCAGATAATGGATTTAAAAATAAATTTACCGCCGATGAAGCGAAAACCAAGAACAAAAAGAGGTATGGTAAGAACAAAAATCATTATGCCTATCGGAGTACCGATTGTGTAATGGAGCAGGGTAGAAATACCTGAAATGCCGCCCGGCGCCATTTTGTTCGGCGCGGTAAAAATAGCAATAGCCGCAGAGTATATTGTGCAGCCGACCGTCAGGAACAAAGCGTCCAGAATTAAATCTTTTCGCTTATTGCTTATCTTTGGCAGCTTTGAAGATATATCCATATTAAAATGATTTACCTCCTGCTTTTAGCGGTTGCTCCTTGAACTTACTATAATCCTGAATATTTCATGTATTCTTTCCGGTCGTCCGATAAGATGCAGATAACCGAACAGCGCTTCAAGCCCGGTTGCGTAGCGATAGTCCGCAGGAGCGGCATTTTTTGGAACATGAACAGTGTTTGCGTTTCGTCCCCGGCGCAGTATTATAAGTTCCTCTTCGCTCAAAAACGGTTTTATGGCTTTGACTGCATCAGCCTGAGCCGCCGCGTTTACAAAAGATACACAGGCCTGATGAAGTTTTGAAGCCGGAAGCTGCAATTCAGTAATAAGGTAATCGCGTACAAGCGATTCATAAACGGCGTCGCCCATGAAAGCGAGTGTTATTGGGCTGAGGCTTCCGGCGTCAACCTGCTTTAAAACTGCATTGTCCGAAAAATTATCTGACATAATCAAACTCCATATCATAAATATTTACGGTATCACCCTCGTTTATCCCTGCTTCTTCAAGCTTTGTATAAACTCCGCTGTTTTTCAGCACCTTTTCGAAGAAGTGAAGAGAATCGGAGTCATCGAAATTAACGGAGTTGATAATTTCTTTAAGCCACTCTCCTGTAACATAATAAACGCCGGAACGCACGTCAACGTTAATTTCCCTTTCCTGTGTCTTCTCAAGGCTTTCAGGAGTAACTTCCGGCTCATAAATTTTAACAGGCGGCAGCTCTGAAAGTTTTTTCCTGACGGAGTTCATCAACGCGTCAACGCCTTTATGTGACGCCGCGCTTATCGGAAAGAATTCGAGCCCTTTTTGTTCTATATATGAACGAAACCGCTCAATCTGTTCCTCATCAGCCAAATCAGCCTTGTTTCCGGCAACTATCTGTGGACGAGTTTCAAGCTGAACGTTATAAGCTGACAGTTCTTCGCAAATTGTTTCATAATCTTCAATGGGGTCACGCGCTTCACTTCCGGAGATATCAACAACGTGAACGAGAAGACGGCAGCGGTCGACATGACGCAGAAACTCATGCCCAAGTCCCGCGCCCTCGCTGGCGCCTTCAATAAGGCCGGGAATATCCGCCATAACAAAGGATTCTCCCTCAGAAATCCTGACGACGCCGAGAGCGGGGGAGAGCGTTGTAAAATGATAATTCGCGATTTTCGGCGTAGCTTCACTTACGACCGAAAGCAGGGTTGATTTGCCGACATTCGGGAAACCCACAAGTCCCACGTCCGCGAGCAGTTTGAGTTCAAGAACGACTTCAAGATCATCGCCCGGTTTGCCTGCTTTAGCAAAGTTCGGAACCTGTCTTGTCGGGGTGGCAAAGTGCATGTTGCCCCAGCCACCATGTCCACCCTTTGCAACCGTAAACGGTTCTCCCGATGACATATCAGCAATTATGGCTCCGCTTTCGGCAGCTTTAATCAAAGTTCCTCGGGGCACCTTGATAATAAGCTTTTTGCCGCTTTTGCCAAAGCTGCGTTTCGGTTTTCCGTTTTCGCCGTTCGGTGCGACATATTTTCTTTTATATCTGAAATCCGCAAGAGTTGAAAGATTATCGTTTACTTCAAATACAATATCGCCGCCATTTCCGCCGTCCCCGCCGTCCGGGCCGCCTGCTGCAACAAATTTTTCCCTGTGAAAAGAGACACAACCGTTTCCGCCGTCCCCGGCTTTTAAATATATTTTCGCAATATCAACGAACATACTGCACCTTCCAATTTTTATTCAATATTATCAGTAACTAAATATTACTAAAAACGTATCTAATTTTTCATTATAGCATAAATGTTTTTTACTTTACAGAGCATAGTAATAAAATACCGCTTTTTTTGTGTAAAACTGTAAATTTAATTAGTATTTCAGATGAATAAGGCATACTGTACTATTAGCATTGCCACTGTAGTTATTTTTACGATTTTGTGTTATAATAATTCCAATTTCTATTGTCAAATTATAACTTTAAGATGTTCCGCAATAGGAGCGGTTCAATAAAAAATACAGATTGGGGGATTAATTTACGGATAAAATTTTGAGAAAAGAAATCGGCGAAGGTGTAAACTTTACCACGATTCACGACGAAAAGTTTAAGCAGAATCAACTTTCAATCAGCTTTATTCTGCCGCTCAGGGAGGAAACGGCGTCCCTGAACGCACTTCTGCCTCTCGTTTTAAAGCATGGAAGCAGTGAATATCCTGATATGACAGCTCTTAACAAAAGGCTTAAAGAACTTTACGGCGCGCGCCTTGACGGAAGCACGAACAAGCGCGGGAATTACCAGATAATCACACTGTTCAGTGAATGTCTCGGTGACAGTTATGCATTTGGGGGAGAAAAGGTTCTTGAAAGCTGCGCGGGACTTTTAAGATCGGTTATTTTTGATCCGGCTTTCGAAAACGGAACTTTCAGGAAAAACGATGTTGAAATTGAGAAACGCAATTTAACCGATCAGATAGATTCAATTCTGAACGACAAAAGACAGTATGCTTTGGTTAAACTTAAAGAAACGATGTGTAAAGACGAGGCTTACGGAATCTTCGAACTGGGGCGGCGTGAGGACGTGTCAGGTATAACTCCGGGCAGGCTTTATGAAGCGTGGAAATCTCTGCTGTCAACTGCCGAAGTTGAAATTATTCTTGTCGGGCCAGGTGACCCCCGTCCGGTTGAAAAATTGTTTGCCGAATCTTTCGAGGGTATTAAGAGACAATATGCAAAAAATGATTCTAAAGACGGTATTAAAAAACCAGAGAAGGTAAATACCGTTGTGGAACGGCTTCCAATAACCCAGTCAAAGCTGGTTATGGGACTGCGCGCAGGAGCGGCAGCGCCGGAAAATACAGACGCAATTCACCTTGCAACGGCTATACTTGGAGGTTCACCGCATTCAAAACTTTTTGCGAATGTCCGCGAGAAAATGAGCCTTTGCTATTATTGCATGTCCTATCTTGAAAGACAAAAAGGAATAGTTTTTATTGATTCAGGCATCGAAGAAAGCAATTACGAAAAGGCCCGCGGCGAAATTCTTAACCAGCTTGAAGAGTTGAAAGCCGGGAATTTTTCAGACGATGAAATGAACTTCGCGAAGCTTTATATTCAGAATTCTTTTATGACAGTTGGGGACTCACTTGATTCCTTGACTACTTACTATCTTGCCCAATCCGTATCCGGAAATATCCGTTCACCAGAAGAAGCTGCCGAAGCGTTGATGAATATTAAGAGGGAACAGGTTACAGAGGCTGCAAACGGGATAAATCTTGATACTGTTTATCTTCTTGCCGGTATTAAGGAGGGTGAGTAATCAATGACTGATTTTCAGGAAATCACAAGTGACCGCATTAATGAAAAAATACTTTATACCCGCCACAAATCGGGACTTGATATATATATCGCTCCGAAAAAAGGATATTCCTCACAATATGCGATATTCGGGACAAAATATGGCTCAATTGACAACCGTTTCAGGTTCGAGGGTGAGGACATTATCGTTCCCGAAGGGATAGCACATTACCTTGAACATAAACTTTTTGAAAGTGAAGACGGCGACGCTTTCAGCCGTTATGCAAAAACAGGAGCGAGTGCAAACGCATATACATCGTTTGACAAAACCTGTTACCTGTTTTCTTCAACCTCAAAATTCAAAGAATCACTTGAAATATTGCTTGATTTTGTTCAGCACCCCTACTTTACCGAACAGACTGTCCAAAAAGAGCAGGGAATTATCGGACAGGAAATAAAAATGTATGACGATGCTCCCGACTGGAGAGTCCTGTTCAATCTTTTAGCAGCACTCTATCATACTCACCCTGTTAAGATTGATATTGCCGGAACAGTCGAATCAATTTCGCATATTACGCCAGAACTTCTTTACAAATGCTACGGTGCGTTTTATAACCTCAGCAATATGATTCTCTGCGTTTCGGGTGATATTTCGCCCAATGATGTTATTGAAGTCGCTGACAGGATTATTAAGAATACTGAAATAAAACACGTTGAAAGTATGTTTGAAAACGAGCCGGACACGATTGTAAAGCCAAGGGTGGAACAGCAGCTTTCGGTGTCTATACCTTTGTTCAATTTCGGATTCAAAGACAAACCTGCTATCGGGAAAAACGCGGCGCAGAACGAGGCGCTGACCGATATAATCCTTGAAGTTGTGTGCGGCGATGCTTCACCGCTTTACAGAAGACTTTATGACAGCGGTCTTATTAACGCAGATTTCTCGATGCAGTATTTCAGCGGAAGAAGTTTTGCCTCTGTTATAGTCGGCGGCGAATCGCATAAACCGGACGAGGTGCTCAGTGAATTTTTAAATGAAACCGAACGCCTTAAAAACGAAGGTATGGACAAGGGTGATTTTGAAGCGGCTAAGAGATCGGTTTACGGCAGATTGGCAGCATCTTTTGACAGTGTTGACAATATTGCGAATAATATCGCGTCCTGTAGATTTATGGATTATCAGCCATTTGATACAATTGACGCGGTTGCGAACGCAGATTATAATATAGCACAAGAGCGCCTTTCAAAGATTTTTTCAAAGGAACGCTGTGCATTATCTGTTATCTCGCCAATTCAATAATCCGCTGTTTTATGGAGTACTGAATTAAAAGTTCGGTACTCCTCAAATAGAATTAAATTTGGAGTTGTTTTTATATGAACACAATATCCTTTCCGGGTCTTGGTATTAACAACATTAATATCAACCCGACTGCATTCACTTTGTTCGGTCATCCGATTGCATGGTATGGAATAATCATAGCATGCGGTCTTTTGCTTGCGTTGATGTACGGTATGTCAAGAGCAAAACATTTTAATATATCTGTTGACGATTTAACAGATATCGTTTTGTTTTCAATAGTTTTCGGGCTTATTGGCGCTAGACTTTATTATGTTATTTTTTATCCGACAACTTACGGGAATAATCCTTATTTTGCGAATCCTGTTTCCATATTGTATGTATGGAACGGTGGGCTTGCGATTTACGGCGGAATAATTGCGGCATTCGTTACCGCATTTTTTGTTGCAAAGCATAAAAAGATCAGCGTCGGCGCCGTTTATGATATAGCCGCCCTCGGTTTCCTTATCGGCCAGGGAATCGGCAGATGGGGCAACTTTATTAACCAGGAAGCATATGGGAGCACTACCAATCTGCCGTGGAGAATGGTATTAGGAACCGGAACAGATCCAGTACATCCTTGCTTTCTTTATGAATCGCTGTGGTGTATTCTGGGATTTATAATCCTACATATCTACAGCAAGCACAGGAAGTTCAACGGTGAAATATTCCTTATGTATATTTCATGGTACTCATTCGGAAGATTCTTTATCGAGGGACTTAGAACGGACAGCCTGATGTTAGGCAACCTGAGAATTTCTCAGCTCGTTGCGGCAGTATTTTTCGTTGCGGCAATATCGCTGCTTATTTATAAGCGCATAACCGTTAAAAATGTCAAGGTGGAAGAGGAAACAAATTATAACCCACTGTTTGAGGAAACTTCAAAGGCTGTTGAAGCTGAAACGGAGAAAGAAAATAAGGAATTCGGCTTTAGTGAAGAAACAGAAAAGGAATCAACAAAAAATATGGAAAATAACGATATTAACGATACTATTGATAAGACGGAGGACAATGAATAATGGCAAATTTGCTGGACGGTAAAGCGGCCGCCGCGCGTGTAAAGGCCGAAGTTACAAGTGAAGTGGAATCATTAAAAACAAAAGGGAAGTCAGTTACCCTTGCTGTTGTAATAGTCGGTGACGACCCCGCGTCCCGCGTTTATGTCAACAACAAAAAGAAAGATTGCGCACAGGTCGGAATCATATCCGAAGAATATGCTATGCCGGCAGATACCAAGCAGGAGGAACTTGTCGATCTCATCAAAAAGCTGAACGCAAGAAGCGATATAAACGGAATTCTTGTTCAGCTTCCTTTGCCGAAGCCGCTTGACGAAAAGGCTGTTATCAATACGATTGCGGTAGAAAAAGATGTTGACGCATTTCACCCGGTAAATGTAGGCCGTATCATGATAGGTGATTTTGATTTTCTGCCATGTACCCCTGCTGGAGTAATGGAACTTATAAACGGGGCTGGAATTTCGGTTGAAGGCAAGAACTGCGTTGTTATCGGACGCAGCAATATTGTCGGAAAACCAATGGCAATGCTTCTCCTTCACAAAAACGGGACAGTGACGATTTGCCATTCAAGAACAAAAGGCCTCGCAGAAATAACCTCGAAAGCGGACATTTTAGTTGCCGCTGTCGGCCGTGCGAACTTTGTAACTGCCGATATGGTCAAAGACGGCGCTGTTGTTATTGATGTCGGAATGGACAGGTCGCCGGACGGAAAATTATGCGGCGATGTAGATTTTGAAAATGTTTCGAAGAAAGCATCGTATATTACTCCGGTCCCCGGCGGTGTTGGTCCGATGACAAGAGCAATGCTCCTGAAAAATACAATAAAAGCTGCAAAATTGCAGTATAATTTAGATTGACATTAGAATATTCTTGTGGTAAAATCTAATATGCCGCGTGCTATGGGCTAAAAAGTATACTCTGCATTTTGCATCAGTATCGCCCCGTGCAGCGAGATTGAAACAAGGCAGGTGCCTTTATAAATGTATGCAGTAATCGAAACAGGCGGTAAGCAATACCGTGTGCAGGAAGGCGACACAGTTTTTATTGAAAAGCTCGGAGCCGAAGAAGGCGAGAACGTAACTTTTGATAAAGTTGTCGCAGTTGGCAAAGATGACGGTTTTGTCGCCGGAACTCCTTTTGTTGACGGAGTAAAAGTTTCAGCTAAGGTTGTCAAGAACGGTAAAGAGAAAAAGGTCATTGTTTTTAAATACAAGGCCAAGAAGAATTACCGCAATAAGAAAGGCCACAGACAGCCATTCACAAAGGTTCAGATCGAAAAAATCGAGGCTTGATGTGATAAAGGCGCAGTTTTACAAGGTTGCGGATAGGTACTGCGGTTTTTGCGTATCCGGACACGCTTTATATGATGAAAGCGGACAGGATATAGTTTGCGCGAGCGTATCTTCAGCTGTTCAGATGGCAGCCAACACAATCACCGAGATAATCGCCGCTGATGCTTCGGTCAAAGTCGAAGAGGACGGAGCGGTAAATTTACGGCTTGTGTCGGGCGGAGGAGAAAAAATCGAATCTGCTTCTGCTGTTATCAGTGGTTTGCGTCTGCATTTAACTTTATTGTCTAAACAGTACAAAGGAACTATAGGTATTGATGATTCGGAGGTGTAATATATGCTTATTATTTCAATGCAGCATTTCGCACATAAAAAAGGTGTCGGTTCAACAAAGAACGGACGTGACAGTGAATCAAAGCGCCTTGGCGTAAAGCGCGCAGATGGCCAGTTTGTTCTTGCAGGTAACGTACTCGTTCGCCAGCGTGGGACAAAAATCCATCCGGGCATTAATGTAGGCCGTGGCAGCGACGATACTCTCTTTGCCACAGCAACAGGCAAAGTTAAGTTTGAGCGTGTTGGCCGTGACCGTAAGCGTGTCAGCGTTTACGAAGAGCAGTAATTTAGTAATGCAGATATCCCGCCGGTGTCCGGCGGGATATCAACCCATTTCTACAAAAAAAGACATCAGTGCTTGATTTTTGCTTCATCGTAGTATATAATATTGAATGTTGTTTATATGCCGCTGTGGTGAAATTGGCAGACGCGCTGGACTCAAAATCCAGTGGTAGTGATACCGTGCCGGTTCAAGTCCGGCCAGCGGCACCAAAACATTTGCCCAATATAGATGCATGGCCCATAAAGCCAGTGTTTATGCGGGCTACGGGAGTTTTGAATGAGAAATTCAAGACTCCCGTTTTTCATAGATGCACGCCCTCTTTTTGAGGGCTAAATCATATATAGCATAAAGAGATCAGAGGTCATGCCAAAATGGTATGGCCTCTTTTCATATATTCGAAAACAAAATAACGCGCCCTGCCGGGTAACTTTTGAGCGGCTGTGTTCTTCGTAACTGAAAAACACAGCCGCTTTTTTATTGCCATTTTTCAAAAAGTACTGCCTTGCAGAGCGCGACGAAAGGAATGAGAATAATGCCAGCGAGGTTCATGAGAGGTACGCCTCTCGCCTTAACTGAAATAGAAATGCAATTAATTCCCGGCTTTTCTCCCGGAAGCAACGGAGTCATGAGAAGCCGTTACAAATATACCGGCACCGACTGTGATTGCCGGTTCTGTACTCAAACAACAGAAAAGAAAAACTGCTGCGGCTCCGCAGGCTGTATATGCCTTCCGGAGCGAATCGCAGTCGGTTGCGTATCCTACGGAGAACTGCTCCGGCTGCTCCTAAGCGAAATCCAGCTTCGGACATTTGCTTCGCGGATTGAGAAGCTGCTCAAAGAAAGCGAGGCGAATCCAATGTTTTTCAGAAATGCTGAACACTGCAGAAGATTTCAAAGCCTGCGAAAAAGTGGATCGTTTCCGCTTTTGAACCTTTCCAAAGCCTATGCTGCAGCTGTTTTCCTGCTGACTTCCGACGCCTTCCTCTGGAAGCAATCGAAAGACTTCATCAATCAGAGCAGCATCCACTTTAAAGATATTCACATCCACGGTGTGGATCTGGATGGCTACGCCATATTCCATACGGCAAGGGATCTATATCACGGTACAGACCATATCGCCGTTTCGGAACTGAGCGATCCGGAACTGATCAATGATAAGCTGCTCCGCCTGATCATTAACGCCTTTCTCATAAGGCGGCACGGTATCGCGGCAATCCCGACATAGAATGAAAGAAAAAATTACAGAGTAAGGGAGGTGATGTTTATCAATAGCTTTATCAGTTGGGTAGGCGGCAAGAAAGCGCTCCGCAACGTTATATACCGGCTCTTTCCAAAGGATTACGGCAGATATATTGAGGTGTTCGGTGGCGGCGGCTGGGTATTGTTCGGCAAAAAGCCGGATCAAAACGCAATGGAGGTTTACAACGACTTCAACTCCAATCTGGCTAATCTTTTTTACTGCGTCAAAACCCGCACATGGGAATTTCTACGGTACCTTGGCTTTCTTCCCATCAATTCAAGGGATGAATTTTATGTCATCCGTAAATTTATTGAAAAAGAAGAGTTTACACAAGAGTATCTTTCGGAAGAACTGGAACTGGAACTGGCGCAGCACAACCTTTCCCCTCCGGAGTTTGAAGATATGAAGGAGTTGATGCTGGAAAAATCGAAAAAGAGCGATGTGCGCCGAGCCGCCGCCTTTTACAAGCTCATCCGATACAGCTATGGCAGCGGCTGCACTTCCTACAGCTGCCAGCCATGCGATGTGCGGAAAACCTTCTTTCTCATATGGGAGGCGTCCCGCAGGCTTGCGGATACGGTAGTGGAAAACAAGGATTTTGAGGCATTGATCCGACAGTACGACCGGGACAATGCCTTTTTCTATTGCGATCCGCCCTACTACGAAACCGAAGGTCATTACGCCGTGGTGTTCCGAAAATCCGACCATGTGCGGCTGCGGGATACACTAAAAAGCTGCAAAGGAAAATGGATGGTGTCCTACAACGACTGCGAGTACATCCGTGAGCTATACGCCGGATTTTACATTCTGTCCGTTACCCGCATCAACAACCTCGCGCAACGGTATGACGGCGGCTGTGAATACCCAGAAGTAATCATCACCAACTACGATCCAAAAGAGCGCCGAAATGCCGAACCGAAGCAACTTAATCTTTTTTCTGATGAGAACGGAGATGATGAGGATGAATGGTATCGAACAAATGAGATGGGCTAAAGACCTGATCTCAGAAAAAACGAACGGTCTGCAGGAACTGGTGATCGGCAGCATGCATGACGAGCTGTATATCCGCACCTTGGACAAGGCAGCGGTCGGGCTGTATCTTTCCGTGCTGTCTAACCGGAAAACCGGGCTGTATGACTGCTTGTTTAAAGCATACACCCGCACCTGCGGCGGTTACAATACAGCGAAAAAAATGCAGGCGATTTCCGACGAGTATCAGAACATCACGGATCTTTTGAAACAGCTTGAAATAGCCAAAATTTCACTCACCGGGGATGAGCTGAACACCTTTGTCAGCGAAATGAAATTGGCAGAAGAACAACAAACAACCGC
>DATALE010000148.1:0-4660 GCA_036261235.1 Ruminiclostridium sp.
ACAACAGAAAAATCAGATAAGCAACAGTTGTAATCTTTTTTGAAATAGCTATAGAATAAATATTATACCGAATAACGGAGTTGATAATATGCGGTGTAGCTTTGCAAGAATTGCGGGTCTTGACTGTTGCCATCCGGTGAACCCGTTTGCAAGCAGAAAACGTATTTGCTGTGATTTTAACGGGCATTGCTGCGAACACTTTCTTGAAGATTCAAGAGATTGTTTCTGGCCGGATTTTACTCATCCGACATGGCTTAGGTGCCGTATTTTATATGGCTGCAGGCCTTTGTCGTGCGGCAGAGGTTTTAATGACCCTGATGATGAACGACATCATGAAGATGAACATCACGGCTGTGGATGCAAACATTCCCATTGATAAAACATGCCTGAGTGGGAATGTGTAAATAAAAGACAAGGAATGTCTCTGGTTGGGTTAAGTCAATCAGGGGCATTCCTTATGTATGCTATTTCTATGCTTATCTTAGTAATTACACGCTCTTGCGGAGTTTAAGAACAGCATTTGAAACATCTTTGCTGCATGGTATTGAGTTTGATGACCCTGCACTTGATACGCATAATGCAGATGCCCTTGAAGCCCAGTCTGCCGCAAATTCCGGCGATTCTCCCGATTCTATCGATTGAATAAAATAACCTGTAAATGTATCTCCTGCCCCTGTTGTATCCACTGTTTTAACATGGTATGACGGCTGTTTATAAATTTTCTTTTCGTAACTTAAAATCAAACCGCTCTTGCCTAAAGTTAAAACAATAATAGAAAGCGGAAATTTTTCAGACAATTTCTTGATAGCGGACATTGGGTCGTCCAATCCTGTCAGCGCCGCACCCTCTGTTTCATTTACAATGAGTATATCGATATACTCCAAAGGATATGTGAGTGAATCCGGCTTAAAAGGCGCCAAATTGAACGCTATTTTCATGCCAAACTTTTTCGCTGTTTTGATAATAGCAGGAATATTGTTTATCTCGTTTTGAATCAGCAGCCACTCGCAGTTTCGAATCTTAGAAAATACGTGATCTATCTCTTTTTTAGTTATAGCAAGATTACTGCCGCCATAAAGTATAATACTATTCTCGCCTTTTTGATCAACCTGTATCAGTGCGCGTCCGCACGGGAGACTGCAGTCTGAAATTGCAGTGGTATCTACATTGCATTCCCTAAGTTTATCAATCAGGACTTTTCCGTCGAATCCTATCTTTCCTGCGTGAAAAACTTTTGCGCCTGCCTTAACCAAAGCTATTGACTGATTAAATCCTTTGCCCCCACATGAAACGCTCAAACTTTTTGATGGAATTGTCTGTCCAGGTTTCACGATCTGTTCGACCGCATATGTCATGTCAATGTTAAGTGAACCGAAATTCAAAATTGCCAATACATATCACCTTAGACCTATAATTATTTTTAGATGTAATATGGAATATTTTATTATTCTACAATAATAGACTTATTTACTGTAAATATACCATTATTTTTACATAATTGATAAAATAATTTGGATTAATTATTCAAAACCATAACTCAATTAAATTTGCTGTATTTTTATTAATCTGAATAGAATTTTTCGGAGCAGTAACTTCTCCATTAACCTTTGTCACCAACGGGGTACATGATGGAAAAGTGACTGTACATTGTTTCTGCTGTCCGTCAAGTTCCACAGACGCATAATGGTCACTGAAATTGAAATTTCTGAATCTTCCCTCAGCATTTGATTTTAAAAGAACCATTCCGTTTCTTTCAAGAATTGTTTCACCCGCATGACAGTTCAAATTATATAACCCGTCTTTAATTCTAATCCCGCAAATCGAGAAATTACCGCCGCAGACATCCCCGAAATTAAAACCATTCCACGGGTCAATATCGATGTGCTCCATAATCCAAATCAAAGGTATAAGCGCGCCCCATCCGTAAAATGGGTCGGAATCGACAGAATCTTTTCCCTGTCCGGTAAAGGAGTTGAGGTTTTCATAACATGCTCTCTCGTTTCGCCAAACGGGTGTAAATATTTCCATGCCGCGTTTTGCGAGCCTATACGCCTCAAGATCCTTCCTGTATCGCTTTAGGCCGATATATGTGAAGAAATTAAGCGGAGCCCATAGTCTTCCTCGCCAATAAACATTGTCCCTGACAGACAACTCATTTGCACTGATTGAGGGCAGAGGAGCAAATGTCCAAAATTCGTTTTCGTTAAATATATGTTCAACCAGTTTTTCAGCACGTCCACTGTCTGGTATTCCCGCAGCCATTGGATAGAAACTTGTTGGACTGCAAGCAACGAAACCGCTTTCCCAATGCTTATTGGCATAAATATCTCTTTTTTCATCCCACAGCGTTTTGTCAATTTTGCTTTTATATAAATTATTGACTTCGGATATTTTTTTACTGTCCTCAAAAAGTCCAATCTGCTTTGCTATTTCTGAAAGAATTTCACCGTCAAGTGCAAGCAGACTGTTAAGCGCTATGTCTTCAATATTCATTGTATGTGCCGACTCTACAAATAAAGCAGTGTCATACATCGGACTGTTGTCCATTGAAGATTCATCTTTCGCCGCAAGTTTCGTACCGGTGAAATGCCCGTGCCCATTGCATGAGCTTCCGTATTCGAGGACTCCGTTATTATTGCCGTCACGGTTTTTGAACCACCATTCATGAGCCGATTTCAACAAAGGGTAGGCGGTTTTGAGTATTTGCCGGTCGCCTGTTAATTCGCTGTATTTCCACAATATAAAAGCTCCGATCGGAGGCTGCGAACGGTCAACCCATTCGGAATACTCAGACATCAGACAAGCAAGATTTCCATCGGGAGTTAAAGTGCTCATTACCGCATTAAGATTTTCCCTTGCCATCGAAAAATCCCCGCTGAACGCATTGAGAAGCGCGTGGTAAAAGATATCATCCTGCCACATGAACCAGCCGCCGAACTTCTTATCAATCCAATATCTTGTAATTGATGTGAAGACCCGATTGTTTATTTTGTCTTCAATTGTGTTCCAAGCCATAACATCGCGGATTGCATCGATTGAATCCGGAAGCTCCCCTGACTGCTTCGGCAGGCAGCTCATCACTTTTTCTTTGAGTTCATCGAATTCTGAATATAGTTCAAGAGCAGATTTGGCTCTTTGTGTCGCTTCTTCGAAGGAATTAGCAACGTTTACCGAGAAATATATTTCCGGCGTTTCCTCAAGATTATATTTAAACAAAGCCCATTTTCCATCCGGACAACTTTTCTCGGGAACATAATATCCCGACTCTTCCATATCTCGTCCCGCTGAATCGACATCTTCTACAACAGCACTTCTAACAGGTTTATTTCCCGCTAGAACAGCAAAGTCATAACTTCTCATTTTGCCGTGAATAGTTGTAGTATCTGTAATTTTTACTTCACCGCTGCCTTCGAAACCAAACGACAAGAGAATCCAGAACCTGAGCCCCCATTCTCCGGCTTTTTTTAACTTTAACCTGCCCATCACCGTCCATGAATCGGTTTTCAGGTATTCGACATTCATGACTGTACCCGCGTGCTCTGCTTCAAGGCGGCAGTAGTCACCGTTTGGGTGATGTTCGTAAAGTTTGATATCTTTCGAAAATGGGAACGATGTATACTTTTGCTCGGCAAAGCTGTATGCACTGATTTTTATTGAAAATCCGGCAGGAAGAAAACTCATTGCTGTGGGACTTTTCGTGCTCCATGTGTTCCAGTACTTAGAATGTGGTATTTGTATCAAATTTCTTACTCCTCCTTGCTTTCAAATATTGATATATAATCAGGTTTTACACCAAGATAAATTATATCCCCTTCTTTAAAGCTATCAGCATCTCTGCTCATTAAAACTGCCTCTGCCCTGCTTTTACCAAGCTTTACCAGCAGCTTGCACAAAATTCCTGAAAAGATTTTTTCAGTAATAATCGCTTTGCAAAATTCGGATTCTGCTTCCCGGGATATTGAAAAGTTCTCTCCGCGAATTATGGCTTTTACAGCATTTCCCACTTTTATACCATTTGGATTGCGGACTTTGAATCTAAATTCATTACCCTCAACAAAAAAATCAGCATCCTGCTTTTTAAGTATGCCCTTAAGAGTACTCGTACGACCGAGGAAATCTGAAGCGAAAACACTTATCGGTTTATTATAGAGCACTTGCGGCTCTGCCTTTTGTTCTATTACACCGTTATTCATCAGGATTATCTCATCAGACATGGACATAGCCTCTTCCTGATCGTGTGTTACAAATATAGTTGTAATACCAAGTTTTTTCTGGATACTTCTTATTTCCTGCTGCATTTCCAACCGTATTTTATGGTCGAGAGCAGACAATGGCTCGTCAAGAAGCAGAATATCCGGTTCTATAACAAGGGCCCTTGCCAGCGCAACCCGCTGCTGCTGACCACCGGAAAGCTCGTTAACCCTTCGTTTTTGAATACCAGGCATTTGAACAAGATTAAGCGCCCATTCGACTTTTTCGGCAATTTCTTTTTTTGTATTTTTTCTTATTTTCAGCCCGTAAGATACGTTCCCGAAAACATTCATATGAGGAAACAAGGCATAATTCTGAAATACTATTCCGATGTTACGCTTTTCCGTCGGCAGTTTTAAAATGCTGTTTTCCCCGACTTGTACCTGTCCGCTGTCCGGCTCTTCAAGAC
>DATALE010000171.1:0-8112 GCA_036261235.1 Ruminiclostridium sp.
GACCGCCAGTATTTCCGTATTCATTTTATGACCACCCTTTCGCACTCAGCATTAAGTTTTGGCCGTTTTGCCGGAGCAATTACCCGTTATTTTCTGTGGGCAAATGCTCGTTGCTTTTGTCAAAACTTTGGGTAAATATCTTCGCGTTTGGTGTTTTCTATCGCTTCTTCAAGAAGAGGTTCAAAGTCGAACTGTGATTCCGCTTCAAGAACATATTTAATATCAGGCCTTGTTCTTGGATGGCGCGGCGTAAAGACTGTACAGCAATCCTCATATGGCGGTCGGCACGGAGCTGCTTCTTGGGGATATTGTTAACACAAACGCGCAGTATCTTGCAAAAGAACTGGCCAACATGGGCTTTTCGGTATTGCACCAAAGCGTAGTCGGCGATAACCCCGGCAGGCTTAAATCGGCGGTGACAGAAGCTCTGTCCCGCAGCGATATGCTGATAACGACCGGAGGACTTGGGCCGACGGGCGACGATATAACAAGGGAGACGATTGCGGAGGTTATTGGCCTTGCTTTGGAGCTTGACTTTGAAGCACTAAAGAGCGTCGAAGAGTTCTTCAGGAAAACCGGACGCACGATGGGCGAAAACAATAAAAAGCAGGTAATGCTTCCAAAGGGCTGTTTTGTCTTAAAAAACGACTGGGGCACAGCCCCCGGGTGTATAATTGAAAAGGACGGCAAAACCATCGTTATGCTGCCCGGTCCGCCGCGCGAAATGAAACCCTTGTTTGAAAAACGTGCGAAACCATACCTTGAAAAATTCTGCGACGGAATAATCAAATCCTTATCGCTGAGGGAATTCGGTATTCCCGAATCAAAGGTTGAGGAAATACTCAGCGATCTTATGCAGGGGGCGAACCCGACGCTCGCGCCTTATGCCAAGTCAGGAGAAGTTTTGCTGCGCGTCACCGCAAAGTCTGACACAGCCGAGAAAGCGCTTTTATTGTGCGCCCCGATAGCGGATGAGGTTAGAAAACGTCTTGGCGACTGCATTTACGGTGAAAACGTCGACAATCTTGAAGAGGTTGTTGTAAAAAAACTTCAGGAAAAGAATCTTAAAGTCAGTTTTGCAGAATCCTGCACAGGCGGTTTTGTTGCAAAGCGCCTGACTGATATTCCTGGCAGTTCGGATGTATTCGAATGTGGAGTTGTAACATACGCTAACAGGATTAAAAACATGCTCATCGGCGTTGAAAACGAAACCCTTGAAAAGTTCGGTGCAGTAAGCCGCCAGACAGCCGCACAGATGTCAACCGGGGTCAGAAAACTCTCCGGCGCCGATATCGGCGTTGGAATCACTGGAATAGCCGGTCCGGGGGGCGGGTCTGAAGAAAAACCTGTCGGCCTTGTTTATATTTCAGTCTGCGACAGAGAAAAATGTTATGTAAAGCGGCTGGTTCTGGGGCACGGAAGCAGTGATGGAGAACGCGAACACATACGGTACCTCGCCGCTTCAAACGCTCTTGACATGGTTCGCAGGTTAGTTGATAATATTCCGCAGTCGAATGACGAAAGCGGTGAATCGCTTACAGAAAGTAAAATAATTGAGTGAGTGACGAAAAATGAGAATGAATAAATTAGACATGCAGCAGTCCCTTAAAAATTTAATTCCTGCAAAAGGCGACGGCAAACGTGAAATTGCCAGAAAAATTTCGGTTCTTGTCCTTATCGCTGCCTTAATTTTCACCCTATGCTTTCTGATTGCTTATTTCGCGGATTCCGCCTCAAATAAAAATCAGAATGCGAAGCTCCAGCAGCAGCACAAGGTGTCCAGTAAGATATCATCATCCGACAACGGCGGAATCTTACCGGAACTTGTTTCATCCTATAATCAGAACAAGGAGCTCAACGGCTGGATATCAATTCCGAAAACCAATATTGATTATCCGGTCGTCCAATGCAAATCAGACAACAAAAATGAGAAATATCTTAAAACCAGCTTTAACGGGCAGCAGGAAAGGCACGGAACAATATTTCTTGATTTCCGCGACAACATAAATCCGCTCTCTCAGGATATGATTCTTTACGGCCATAACATGAACGACGACCAGATGTTCAGTGAACTGGAAAAGTATGCAAAAGTGCGCGGAAATGATTATGTCGGTTTTTATAATTCTTCACCGATCATCAAATTCGATACATTATACAAGCACTATAAGTGGAAGATATTTGCCGTATTCGCTACCACAGGGGACGACAAATACGAAGGTTCGCTTTATTATCTCAATACACAATACGGCAGTGACAATGAGTTTAACAAATTCATAGGCGAAGTCCGCAAACGCTCATTTATTAATACGCAGGTGGACGTAACCCCTGCCGACAGGATACTTACATTATCGACCTGCAACTATGATTATCCGAAAACGGATAATGACTGGGCAAGACTTGTCGTCATGGCGAGACTTGTCAGGGACGGAGAAAGCACCGACGTTGCCCCTGCGACAGCAAACAGCAATGTTGTTTTCCCCAAGGTATGGAAAATAAAATAGTATTGAGAACATTTGCCACAATTAAGACAAGAATTTTATCCAGCAGAATTTGGAATTTCTAACTCTTTTTAAAACAAAACCATACAGATTAATGGCCGTACCGCAGGACTTTGCGGCACGGTCATTTTTTATGATGCTGTCGTTTTCTGAGGAAAGGTCGGTTTATTGGTTAGCCCGATATGTTTCACGTCGGAGTTAACGCTGATTTTGACATCAAGTTTTTTTACGGTCTCACTCCATTTTCCGCTCAGTTTTTTCCACATTTCCGGTTTATCCTCAAAGATTTTCTTTCCGAATCCGAATATATCCGAATCATAAGTGTGCAGCGCCTGCTTTATTGCAAGGTTGATTTCTTTTTTTATCTCCTCATTCTGCATTTTTTTCACGGTTTCTAAAAACTTATCGTTAATAATATATTCTTTATTGGTATTAATTTCTGTAATATTTGTCTGTGTTTTGACCGAAACGTCAATCACAGGCTTTTTTTCATTCCCCGAAACAGATATTTTGCTTGAACAGCCCATTATTTCCGACGTTACTATACCGCCTTGGGGCAGCTTTGTCACGACAACCCCGCCTTTTCCTTGCCCGGTTATCCACATAAAGCCTTTTGTTTGATTATAATCAAGATATCCGGCAAGTTTGTTATTGTGGATAACAGCTGTTCCGCTAAGCTGGATATTCTTCTTGTCACCTGTTTTTCCGATGGAAATCGCCGTAACAACAGAATCGGTAAGTCCCGACGCCATAGAATTAAAAATATCAAGCAGCTCAACATCCGGCACCTTTGACGTTTCAGTATTACTTTGAGCCATCTGCTGAATACTGACAGCGGGGACTATCTCATCATCCTGTTTAAAAGATAAAATATCAGATGCTTTGCCTTTGGCTGCAAAAATTCTTTCAGTCGGTTTTATTTGTTGATTTCTCTCCATAAAATCAAGAAGCTCCGCAAAATGATTCTTGCTGACTTCATCCCCGACTATAAAGGCCCGTATATTCGAAAAATATAATTTTCGCCCGTTCTGGAGCGTCGCGTTCCGAACAGCATCAAAAAGTGATTCGCCGGTACTTTGAAGAATTTTTACCTTGCTCGAACCACCGCTTTTTTTCGCTTCTTCACCGCCGCCTCCGCTTGACTGCGTGTTATATATCTGGAACGTGATGTTGTACTGGTTCTTTTCGAAATCAATTCCCATACCTTCGACAATAGACTCATTTTTAAGTTCTATATACGGCATGCAGCCTGTAAGGCTAAGCGGCAAAGTTACAGCCAGAATTACGGCGCAGGCTTTTTTGAAAACTATTTTATTATTTATTTTCACTTTCCAGCACCTTTCCTTTTACGGCGTCAACGATAATAAGTGCAAGCGGAATTATTACTATGAAGACCGTATTAATGAGGCTCAGAATTCCGCTGACCATAATCTTTTGCAAAAATGTAAAACCGGCTGAAGTAACCATCGAAATTACAAAAACAGCGGTTCCGGAAATAAAGACCAAAAGCCGTCTGTGTTTGTTTAGTCCGGTCTTGAGTAGACAATGAACGGCCAGATAAATATAAAGTGTCACCGCAACAATAACATTGAGTATCCAGGATATCATGTCAAACGCATCCAGTCTTTCAAAAACGCTGAATTGAGATATTGACGCAAGCAAATGAACAGGATATAAATTTTTTGCTCCATAGGCTCCTGTCACTGTAACAATTAAAAATTCAAGCAGGAAAAATGCTAAAGAAGATAAAACGTTCCAATATGCAAATGTTTTGGAAAGGCTTTTCCCTGGCTGTATAAACGCTGCAAGCAACGCGAGCGCCACAATCTGGATACTGATGTTATAATTCATGAAGACTCCGCGAATCATCAGTTTTGGCCCGTTATAAAGAAGCGGCTTTAGCTGATAAATGTCGGCTCGCGGTAAATTCATAGCAAAAACCAACAGGAATGTCAGAATATAAATGACGGCGACGATACTTCCAAACCTTGCAATAGACTCTATTCCCTTTTCAGCCCCGTACATGCAAACGATTATCAGAAGAATTCCTGATAAATATGCCTTTACATCCGGAATAACCGCAGAAGTAAAATAATTCTCAAAGTTTTCCGTGTTTACCGCTGCATTGAATATGAAAAACATGAAGTACAAAAAAGCAATCACAATGCCTATTCCTTTGCCCGATAATTTAATTCCACATTCAATAAGGTCATGCCCGTTATGCTTTTTTAATAAAAATAAAATTGGAATTGCTGCAATGAAATTAATAATAAAACCGACGATTGCGGAAATAAGCAAGTCCTGAATTGAATTGCCCGCTTCCAATATTGCCTGATAGGACCCTGAAAACAGCATCCTTGATACAAATAAAATCATTACTATCTGAAATCCGGAAATAAATGATTTTTTTTCCATTTGCCTGCTCCGTTCAACTTTGAGTTTTGTCTATATTTGCACCCGGTAGATCCTGTGCCGCAATTTTTCGCTTAGACAGTACATTCCATGGTGCCCTGACCAAGACATCTCTTTGCGCACGGGCGTTAAAAGGCGAAAGCGGTGCGGTATAAGGCACCTCATAAGATTTTATTGCGCTGAGGTGGAAGCCAAAGAAAGCGATACCAAGTATAATACCATACATTCCGGCCATACCCGCAAGAATAATAAAAGCGAACCTCAGAACAACGCCGCTTTCATATAATGTCGGAATTATCAGTGTTGTAGTAGCCGTAATTGCAACGATAATTACCATTGGCGCACCGATGAGTCCCGCAGAAACAGCGGCTTGGCCGATAATCAGCGCACCCACTATATTGATTGCAAAACCAATCTGTTTCGGAAGTCTGAGTCCGGCCTCCCGAACCATTTCGTAAATTATCTGCATCAATAGCGCCTCAAAAAATAACGGGAAGGGCGTTGCCTCTTCAGCCTGAGCCAACGCATAAAGAAGCTGTGACGGCAAAAGTGCCTGATGAAAGCTGCCGACTGCAACATATAGCCCCGGGATAAAAACTGACGTAAAAAAAGCAAGATATTTAAGAATTCTGGTAAAAGTCGCATAGTAAGGCCCGACAGCATAATCGTCCATATTCTGAAAGTTTTCTACAAACAGAAATGGCATAGTCAGCGCAAGCGGTGTATTATCAACAATAATTCCAACCCGGCCCTCATTTAGCCTTCCGCAGAGAGTGTCCGGCCGTTCGGTAGTGCCGACTGTCGAAAAAATTGAATACGGACTGTCCTGAAAGTTTTTTTGTATATATCCTGAAGCCAACACAGTGTCCATATTAATGGTTTTTATCTTATGCCTGACTTGATTTAAAGTTTCTTCCTCGACCGTTCCCTTTATATACGCAAGACAAATTTCGGTTTTTGTTTCTTTGCCGATTACATACACTTCAAATTTAAGATTGGGGTTTTTGATACGCCGCCTTACAAGCATAAGGTTAATTCTGAGCGGTTCGACAAATCCTTCCCGGGAACCTCGTAATGTCGTTTCTGTGTTTGGTTCATCAATGCTTCTGTATTTGTATCCCTGAATTCCGAATGCAAGCGCTTTGTTAACTCCGTCCATGAACAAAACCGCGTAGCCTGCCATGACATAACCGACTGCTTCTTCATATGAATATGCCTCTTTTTCGTCAATGGAAGAAAGCAACTTATCACGGAACCAGTTAAAGATGTCTTCGTCCTTCGTAACTCCGAGCGGGATCGCTGCGCTGCTTAAGGGGCCAAGCACGCTTTGAGTCAGGGTTAACTTGTCAATCATATTGTCCATACATATTATCGCAGCTTTTCTATTGCAGGTAACAAGCTCCTTGCTCACAAAGTCGGCACAGCCGTCAAACTGGCCCTGGATATAGGTCATATTGTCGAGCAGGTTCTTTTTCAGCTGTGTATATTCGGGTGCGCTGCCCGCTTCCGGTTTTTCTTTATTCAAAGTACCTATATCTGAGAACTTTGACGCAAAATATTTAAGCAATTCTTTTGATGTCATCTTCACTGATATAACCACCCCTTTGGTGTATAAAAAATATGGTATTTGTCTGTTATACTCCTCAAAATGGATTTGTTTTAGGATTTTAATCCATTATTATTCTGATTTTTTATGGCTTTCTCTCAAAAATATATTGGCATTATTTAATATTGTTTTTTCCATTACTTCAACTATTATTCGTAACATATTATTTACTTCCGCGCTGCAAAAAGCCGCGGAGTTTCCTCCGCGGCTTTGATAACATGAATATATTTTATTTTTAGAATTTGAGTTTTTCTGTAATAAATGACGCAACGGAATCAATTGAGATACGTTCCTGCTGCATCGTATCACGGTCACGTATCGTGACGCAGCCGTCATTCTCTGAATCAAAGTCATAAGTTATGCAGTACGGTGTGCCAATTTCATCCTGACGGCGGTAACGTTTGCCGATTGAGCCCGCGTCGTCATAGCCAACCATGAAATGTTTTCTGAGCTCATCATAAACTTTTCCTGCGCCTTCGCCCAATTTTTTTGAAAGGGGCAGCACACAGGCCTTGAACGGAGCAAGGGCCGGGTGCAGATGCATAACAACCCTTGTATCGCCTTCGCCGACAGTTTCTTCATCATAGGCGTCGGTTAAAAACGCAAGAGCAACCCTGTCCGCGCCAAGTGAAGGTTCGATAACATAAGGGACATAACGTTCGTTGGTTTCCTGATCAAAATAATCAAGCGATTTTCCGCTGTGTTCTATATGCTGTGTCAAGTCGAAATTCGTGCGGTCCGCGATACCCCAGAGCTCACCCCAGCCGAATGGGAACAGGTATTCAATATCAGTCGTTGCCTTTGAATAGAATGACAACTCTGCTTTATCGTGATCGCGAAGGCGCATATTATCTTTTCTCATGCCGAGACTTAAAAGGAAATTCTCGCAGTTGTCTTTCCAGTATTTAAACCATTCGAGATCAGTATCAGGCTTGCAGAAGAACTCAAGCTCCATCTGTTCAAATTCACGTATACGGAATATGAAATTGCCCGGGGTAATCTCATTTCTGAAGGACTTCCCTATTTGTCCGACGCCGAAAGGTATCTTTTTACGGGAAGTTCTTGCAATGTTCGCAAAGTTAACAAAAATGCCCTGAGCAGTTTCCGGACGCAGAAAGATTTCTGATTTAGCGTCTTCGGTAACGCCCTGGAAGGTTTTGAACATAAGATTAAAGCTACGGATTTCAGTAAAATTCGCAGAGCCGCAATCCGGGCACTTTATACCTTTCTCCTTGATAAACTCCGCCATTTTTTCGAATGACCAGCCGTCGGCAATAACGCCTGCCTGATCTTCAATCAATTTATCGGCGCGATGACGAGTCTTACAGTCGCGGCAATCCATCAAGGGATCGGAAAATCCCCCGACATGGCCTGAAGCGACCCAGACCTGAGGATTCATCAATATCGCGGAATCCAGCCCAACGTTATACTGTGATTCCTGAACAAACTTTTGCCACCATGCTCTCTTTACATTGTTTTTAAACTCCACACCCAAAGGACCATAATCCCATGAGTTAGCAAGTCCTCCGTATATTTCAGAGCCTGGATAGACAAAACCTCTGCTTTTGCATAGTGAGACAATCTTGTCCATGCTTT
>DATALE010000195.1:0-9991 GCA_036261235.1 Ruminiclostridium sp.
ATAATACAAGCGGGATAATCGTGGATTGTTACCCTAATCAAGGGTATTTAGCAGATTATTCGGAGAATGGTACTAATTCTTCATTGACTTTTACGCTCAATGCTCATAGTACTGGAATTTTTCGTATAAAAAGTCCGGACTCGAATCCTATATTTGGGTATGGCGTGATTCAATGGACTCAAGACAATTCATCTGTGACACACGCTATGACAGCCAGTATAGTGGCAATGGAATCGACGACAGAATGTCCACTGTCAATTAATTCTGGATTGCCATTTTAATAATTCAAATAATCGCTTAAGCGTCTGCCTTCGGGCAGGCGCTTTTTCATACCTGAAAGTAGACGGTATCATGCTTTACGATGGCATCAAATTTGACAGTGACGAGGATTTAGACAAATACCTGTTATAAAAATTTATAAAACAGGGCTACATAAAAAGCGGAGCGGCAGAAACGGAAGCGGAAACCGCTGCCGAACAGCTTATCATTTTCCATAAAAACAATCTTTTCGGGTATCACGGTCTCGCGTGGCAGCTCGGCACGGTCAATTTTGAGTTTTTCAATCTTGTATTTTCCTTTAGAACGTTTTTATAGGTACGGACAAAGCGGAAATATCACAGACGCACCGCGAAATATGGGCGGAAGTACAGGAGCTTATCATGAAAAAGGGCGGCACAACAGCAACACAGTAATTTATATAGATATGATGAGCCCCGTTGCTTCTAAACGGAAGCAGCGGGGCTCATTCTTATCGTTTCAAGAGGGTATTACGCCTCTTCATAGTGCATATCGCAATAGTATACTTCATATAATTTTTCGCATGTCGCCGGCCCTACGATACCATCCGGATAAAGTCCGTGGGCAGACTGAAAAGCTATAACCGCAGATTCCGTTTGTGCTCCAAAATAACCATCAACACCTACGTAATAGTAACCTACGGCGAATAAAGTCTCTTGGAGGTCTTTAACGGCTTTCCCAACATCCCCTCTTTGGATTACACCACCTTGTTGATATATAATTTCTGTGTCATCTGGCCCTCCGTCGGGTCCATAATTAAATGCCGCTGCTGGTATTGCAAAAGAGGAAACGCAGATAGCAAGCACTGCGCATAGTGAAATAACTGATTTTTTTAATGGCCAATTCTTTCTCATGTTGATCTGTCCTTTCTTTAATGTAATACTAATTATACAAATAATCTACAAAAATGTCAATATTATCAATGAGCAATTTCCATAGCCGTTCCAATTTGGACTTGACTGGAATTTTCTTTTTATCTCTCCAAGAAATAAGCAGCAAACCTTTCCATTGCTGGATGAGTGTTTCGACTTGCTCTGAACTGAATATTTTATTTTGGTTATGCCATATAGGCGTATAACAGTTAATACTAAATCAAATCCCATACTCTTCGGGAAATTGATACTGAGATTATATTTCTGGCACAAAAAACTGTTTAACAGAGTTTCAAATCCAAAATTGTGATATTATATTGCTTATATAGTGACTGCAACCACCGGTTGACAGATTGCAAATGCTGCTTGGTTGCTAAAATCTGATTTTGATTTATGATTAAACTGAGGTGATGAAGATGGGTTTTGCAGAAAAGCTGCAAACATTAAGAAAAGAAAGAGGCATGTCACAGGAAAACCTTGCTGAGGCCATTGGGGTTTCAAGACAAGCTGTATCAAAATGGGAATCTGCTCAATCGTATCCCGAAATAGACAAATTGATTGCACTGAGCAAACTTTTTAGCGTAAGCATTGACAGTATGATTAAAGATGACAATGAAGAATATGAAAGAAGCGCATCAAAAGTAAGACAATTTTCTTTAAAATCGATTTTACATTATGAATACAAAAGTAAACGTAAACTGCTTAACGTTCCGCTGGTACATATAAATATCGGTTTTGGAGTTTATGTGGCCAAAGGAATTATTGCTATCGGCAACATTTCTATCGGACTTATTTCACTTGGCATAATCGCATTAGGGGGATTATGTCTGGGCGCGCTCGCCTTGGGGCTTATCGGTTTGGCAGGCCTCACTATTGGACTGCTTTTTGCGTCAGGCGGAATAGCAATCGGAGCCGTCGCGGCAGGAGGCATTGCGATAGGTATTCTGGCATTTGGCGGTTTGACTGTAGGTGTTTTCTCAATCGGCGGGTATGCAATAGCCTCAGATATTGCAATTGGTGGATATGCCAAAGGCCATATTGCAATTGGTGATGTTGTAAACGGTGCTAAAACTATACAAGCGCAAAATCACAATTTGAGCAGCATAAAAGCAGAACAGGTGCGCAGCTTGATAAATCAGGAATACCCGCATCTTTGGAAGCCTCTTACAAGCTTGATTACCTCATTTTTCGGTTAACTTCAGAAATATTCTGAAGTTCTGTACGTTGCTCCTGTACTGCAGCAATATGTTTAAATAAAACTTATAAAAGTAAATCCCGCAGGGCTGCAGTTCACTGCTGACCTTGCGGGAACTTTTCTTTTTATGTGATTAAAGTCAATTCAGTTATCATTTTTCTGCTTAAGCATCACTATTGCCATACCGCCCATGCCAATGAGCAGTATAACTGATGCAATTAAAGATATTAAGTCGATGTCGGGATTACAAAACAACAGCATAGAAATTATCATTATGATCGGCTGCCAAATCGGAAACCGTTTCGTCATTATCAGTCCTACTGACAGGACTATGAATCCTGCGGGAAGCAGAAAAAGTAAATTTAGTAAACTTAACAGTCCCCTTTTGTCGATCATTGCCTGCAGCCCGGGCAGAAGCTGCGCATACTGGCTGTCGTTAAGTGTGTCAAAAGCGGAAGGAACAAGACATAACGAACCCTTGTCGGCGGCAAGTATAATAGCACCGGTTATCACGAGAAACAGCCCTAAAAAAGCAAGCAAAGGCGCCTTGTCCTGCAGCAGAGACTTTAATCCCATTGCTATGTAAATTAACAGTATAGCAGCCAAAAAGACAAATAAGTGGGCTATTTGCAAATGCTCATTATGCCTGATTTCCTTTACCCAATCCGAAGCATTCGTCATGACGGATAGACTCTGAAGGTTTGGATGGGCGGCAAATCCAAATATAAATAGAACCGGCACTGCCAGCATGGCAATAATCAGTGCACGCCGCTCGAATAGTCTCATCTTACTTACATTCATCTGTGTCAACTCCTTGTATATGTTTGTCTTTAATTAAAGATTTTGCTTTTGAACAAATTGTATCGATCTCCTCGGAACTAAAACCCATTGCTTCTAAAAAATCAAAATGTATATCAGTACTGTTTTTTTCAAGGTATACATGGAGTTTCGAAGTAGCCGCTTCATCAATTCCAATCAGCTTTAATGATTCATAAATAAGTTTTCTTCTTTTTCCGGCATTATCGTCGGAAAGATTTCCTTTGCCGTTAAGCATCTCAATTATGATATTTTGCTTTTCACGTATTTTTCTGGCTTCTTCATTGAGCAGGGATAAGGTCCGTTCAAGGACTTCTGATTTTTGATTTTCCGGGGAATCAAGAATTTGTGCAATTTCAGTCAGCCTCATTCCTGCTTCACGGTAAATGCAGATTTTGTCCAATATCTTTACAGAGTCATCTGAATAGAGTCTGTAATTGGAGATGCTTCTTTCATCGGGTTTTAAAAGCCCGATTGAATCATAGTAAAGCAGCGTGCTTCTTGAGAGCCCTGATATTTCGCATAGCTTATTGATTGTGTACATATCATCACCACCAGATTCTATTCTAAACTATAAAGCTATAGTCAGGTCAACTGTTTTTATAATTTTTTATATACGATCGCAGACAACAAATAAATCGGATATATGGCCTGTCTGAAATCGCTGCACCCGCCGAAAATATCTTTAACTTAAAGCCTTTAAGGAAACATTTCTTAATAACTGTATGATGATTTCTGTCTTTTTCGCCGTTCCAATATACTTGTCTAAAGTGACCGGCGACACGGGAATGTGGAAAGTTTTTGTGCCGTCCATAATAATAGCTGTAGTTTTCATGAAAGCAGCGGTAAGAATTACGCAGAAAGGGCTTAATAAGCAGATACTGATGTTTTCGTTTTTGATTTCTTCTTTGAGCATGCTGTTCTATTTTAATAAGAATTCATTCGCCTTTCTTTTGACAGGAACCGCTGTATTTATGTGCGGGTATATTACACTTGCGGCAATAACAGCCGCCAATGTCAACGAGACGGTCAGTGATGCCTACCGTGGAACAGCTAACGGCATATTCAATTCATTTCAGTATATCGGTAATTTTGTCGGTGCTTTAGTCGCCGGCGCGCTGTGGAATATCTCGGAAGGTTTAACATGGCTTGTTACAATCGGTATCGGCTTACTGGGATTTTTGCTTGTTACATATGGAGTATCGGCTAAAAATAAAAAAATGGATACGGAGAATGTGAAATGAAGGAGAAAATTCTGGATACTGCCGCCCGGCTTATCAATCAATATGGTTTAAAAAAGTTTACAATTGATGAAATAGCAGCAATTTTAAAAATCAGTAAGAAAACTATTTATAAATACTTCAGCGGCAAGGAAGAAATTATCAAGGAATATTTTGAAGTTGCCACAAGAACCGATAAAGAAAGCATCAATGCCGCTCTTTCGGATAATTTGGATATTTCTCAGAAAATACACGCAATTGTCTATTCAAGCCATCGGTACAGATTGCCCGTTTCACTGCTTATTGAGGTAAAACAGTTTTTCCCCGAAGAATGGGCAAAAGTTGAAGAACTAAAAGAATTTAAACTAAATGCGGCGACAAATTTATTGAAGCAAGGCGTGGATGACGGAATTTTCAAACCTGATATAAATTACGCTGTTCTGACAAAAATGTTTGAAAAAATAAGTGATATGTTCACCGATTATGACTTCTTGATTGAAAATCGGTTAAACACGCGCGAGGCAATGGATGAGGCTCTAAAAATTATTTTCAAAGGAATAAACATATAATCTTTTTGACCTAAAGCAATACCGATAAATATGACTTGCAAATTCTCTAACCAGAGAATTTGCAAGACGATTTAAAAGCCCGGCCAAAAGCCGGGCTTTTCCCTTCAAACTTAGGATTTACAATTCTGCGGTTATTTTTTAAAGCAGGGGGTTGACATACAGAATAATTGTACTATAATCAGAACTGTGAGAACCAATGAAGTTCTGAGAGTATCATTTTGAATGGGGATGACGATTATGCCAGGGAAAACTATAATACAAATAAATAACCTGAGTGTGCAGATTGGGAACAGCGCGATACTGTCGAACATCAATCTCGACATTGGCGAAGGAACTATTATCGGCCTGCTCGGTCCGTCGGGTGCGGGCAAAACCACGCTTGTAAGATCAATTATGGGCATGTGCAGATTCAAAGGTGAAATAAAGATATCAGGATTTAAAATTCCGGCGCTTATGGCCGCTTCAGAAATCGGATATATGGCTCAGAGCGACGCCTTGTACGAGGAACTTTCCGCCTTGGACAATCTTCTGTTTTTCGGAAGCCTTTTCGATATCAAGGCGGGCGAAGCTAAGGCAAGGGCAATGGAATTGCTTAAGTTTGTAGGACTCGAAAAGGATAAAAACAAACCTGTAAAGAATTTCTCAGGCGGCATGAAACGTCGCTTGTCTCTTGCAATTGCGCTGATACACAGCCCGAAAGTGCTTATACTCGATGAGCCGACGGTAGGTATTGACCCGCTTTTAAGAAAAAAGTTTTGGGACGAATTTTTACGCCTTAAAAAAGAAGGCTGCACTATTTTTGTAACAACGCATGTTATGGACGAGGCAAGTCATTGCGACGAGATCATGCTGATGAGGGGCGGGCATATAATTGCGGGCGGAACGCTGCCGTTTATTTTATCCGAATCAAAAACCGAAAATATGGAAGACGCATTTTTATATTACAGCATGCAAGGGGAGGAACATTGATATGAGAAGCATAAGTGTAGCAAAGCGCGTTATTAAACAAATTGTGAAAGACAGGAGAACGCTCGCACTGCTGTTCATTGCCCCGCTGCTTATTATTTTTCTGCTTTTTGCCGTGCTTAACAGCGACGTCGGCAAACCAAGGGCCGAAGCAGTGGGACTGCCGTCAGATTTGGTAAACGCGCTCAAAAAAGAAGCTGACGTCAAAACCGTTGACAGCAAAAACGCGGCGATGACGGACCTCAAAGAAAACCGAACGGACGCAGTCATAACTTTTGCAGACCCGGATATAACTGTGACTGTGGAAGGCTCACAGCCAACAATTACTGCCGCTGTGAAAAAAGCTGCCGCCTCAGCTGTCAGCACTTATTCAAAAAAACACGTTGAATCGGAAGTAAAAAAACAAGTTTCATCCAAGGTTTCGACAATCAATCAGAACTTGCAGGCGGAACTTCAAAAGGCGTCAAGACCGGGCGCTTCAATAAAAATTCCTAACGTTAAGATTGACACAGATTTAAATGTCAAATTTGCAAAAGTTAATTATTCCTATGTTTATGGTTCTGATACAATGACCACGTTTGATTCGATAGCACCGCTTATGATGGGATTTTTTATCTTCTTTTTTGTATTTCTCATAGCTGGTGTCGCGTTTTTGCGCGAGCGCACAAGCGGTACTCTTGACAGAGTGCTTGCGACACCGATAAAACGTATCGAAATTGTGTTTGGCTACTTTATCGGGTTCGGTATATTTGTTCTTCTTCAGACACTTGTCATACAACTATTTATGTTCTATTGCCTTGGTATTGAACTTAAGGGCAGTTTTCTACTCCTGCTTTTGACGAATATCCTGCTCGCTTCAGGCTCGCTGTCGCTCGGCACTCTGCTTTCAGCCTTTGCACGGAACGAGCTTCAAATGTTTCAGTTTATTCCGATTGTTATAGTACCGCAGATATTGCTTTGTGGGTTATTCAACCTTCGCGGTGCGCCGGAGTGGGTGACTGTGCTTTCAAAGATATTCCCGCTTTCCTACGCTTCCGACGCAATTACGAATATCGCTGTGAGAGGCCGGGGAATTCAAAGCATTGCTGCTGACCTCGTAATATTGGCGGCGTATACGGCGGCGTTTATAGTACTCAATTCGCTGGCACTGAAAAAGTACAGAAGAATTTGAGCATCAGTAAATTTTATGTGTTATAATTAATGCCTACTGAATAAATCGCTTTGCAATTTATTGGTGCGGATTTAACCGCACAATCGCATCAAAAGTGGCTTAAAAGCCCCCTTTTGATGCGATTCAGGCATTCCTTGATGCTTCTGAACCGAAAGTTTTTTGAAAACTTTCGCGGCAAATGCAGGCTTTTAGCGGCATCATTACAAAACTCTTGCATTTGCCCAATTCAAAAATTGAATTTATCAATGGTTTACGCAAAATTTCATCTGTTTTCTTCAATTTCTGAATTGTTCAGTACGCATTAATTAACACTGATGTTTTGTATTATAACGGAGAATGATATGGACGATAAAAGAAACCGTGTACTTGAATACTCATGGAAAAGATTTATGGAGTCGGGTTATTCCGGCGTAACGATGGATGACATTGCGCGTAGCTGCGGTTATGGCAAAGCTACTGTGTATAAGCTCTTTGATTCGAAGGAAACTTTGCTTCTCAGAAGCATCGAGTTTTTCGCGGAAAAACAAAAGCTCATAATCGGGTCAATTCTCGACGATAAAACCGTACGGCCTGATGAAAAGCTTGGCAGAATCATGAAGCCTCTGCTCGCCGCGCTTTCTCATGTCAATGCATCAACACTTGACGACATACGCCGCAATGCCCCTGAAGCCTACAGAATGATTGACGCAAAGCGGCGTGAGATGATTTTTCAAAATATAACCGCGATTATTGCCGAGGGCAAAATAAGCGGTGATTTTCGCTTTGATATCGACCCGGCGCTTGTCGCTAATATTATTATTGGCGCAGTTTCTCATACTGTGAACCCTGTAATAATCGAATCATTGAATCTTACACCGTCCCAGATTCTTGATAATATTGTGTCGATTATTATTAACGGGTGCCGCCCGTCAAGAGTATAAAGTCGTGATGCCATTAACATTAAGGGGCACACCGCATCTTTCGGCGTGCCCCTTATAAAATTTATGTTTTATTAAACCAAAATAAACATAGCATCTTTAAAAATTGAATAGGTCGGGGTTTCTTGTTTCATAATTGATTAAGTTTATAATAATTTATGTTAACTATTAACCGAAAATTAACCGGACAGCTAAAACACTCATGACAAAACCGATAAAATCCGCACTCAAAGCCGCGGGCAGCGTGTGACGGGTTTTACTTACGTTTACGGAGCCATAATATATCGCAACTGTGTAAAAGGTCGTCTCTGTCGATCCCTGCATAACCGAGGCAACCCGTCCGATAAAAGAGTCCGGGCCATAGGTTTTAAGTAAACTTTCAAATACAGTTAAAGATCCGCTGCCGGAAATCGGCCTCATCATTGCGAGCGGAATGATTTCACTTGGAAAATGGAGAGCTCTGCCTATCGGTGCAAACGATGAAACAATAAAATTCAGCGCTCCCGAGGCTTTAAACATCTCCACGGCCATCATAAGCCCCACAAGTGCCGGCAGAATATTAAATGAGATGGTTATACCCTCTTTTGCTCCGTCAAGAAACAAGTCAAATATATTTTTCTTTTTGATTATGCCAACAAATAAAATCAAAAATATTACTGCGGGTACAACATATGCACCAAATTGCGCCATATTAACCTCCAGAAATATACCAAATTAAAAATATGGCTATTTATTAACTTTTTCAAGCTTTGATGTTTTATTTATTTGGCTGGTATGTAAGCTCATCGTCTCAAATATGCGGGCAAGTATTATTCCGCAGAATAAAGTTATGATGGAAGCGAGCCAGACACATGGAAGAATATCAAACGGTGAAGACGCACCGTACTTCATTCTTATAACAGCGATAGTTGTTGGAATCAGCTGAAGAGACGCCGTGTTTACAACAATAAACATTGCCATCGAATCCGTTGCTGTATCCTTTTTTGCAGAATGCTTCGACATTTCTTTCATTGCGTTAAGCCCAAAAGGTGTCGCCGCGTTTCCAAGCCCTAAAAAGTTTGCGGCCATATTCATACATATTGCTTTCATGCCTTTTCCGGAAGGTTCAAGATCAGGGAAAAGCCTCTTTGTAATTGGTGAAAGCAGTCTTGCAAGAATATTCGTAATACCACAGGCGTCGGCAATTTTCATAAGGCCGTTCCAAAGGCAGATGCTTCCCAGCAATGTGATAAAAAGTGAAACTGCGTTTCCTGCGCCGCTCAGCGCCGCCTGTGAAACATCGTTGACCCTTCCGCTCGAAATGCCGAAGATAACAGAAACTGCAATGAGAATGAACCATATCCAGTTCATCATAACGACCACTTCCTGTAATATCATTATTAAAATTGCGAATGAATTTTTTGACTTATCAAATTATAAGTGTTATAATTATGGATTGTTAAGAAAATTTGAAGTAAATACATAAAACATCTAATCAACTGGCTATAAATAGCAATGCAATTTGGCTGGAAACAATATTAGCATTTTATTATAACTATTTATATAAATATAGACATTTTAAAAAAATCATGCAATTATTTTACATTAATGTAAAAAGTGGGCAGGCATTTACTATAAATTTATGATTAAATTTATAAATTATTATAAATATTATAAAATTTTTAAAAAATCCAGTTGACAAATAATACAAAAAGTTTTATATTTAAACATGTAGTCGTTAAATGCGACACGTTATAATATTTAGGGGGTAAATTTGAAATGAAGTCAACAGGTATTGTGCGCAGAGTCGACGAATTAGGTCGTATTGTGCTTCCAATCGAACTTCGCAGAACTTTAGAAATTTCTGAGAAGGACGCTCTTGAAATTTATGTGGACGGCGATTCAGTTGTTCTTAAGAAATACGAACCGTCATGCGTATTTTGCGGAAATGCAAAAGACGTTGTTAATTTCAAAGGCAGAAACATTTGC
>DATALE010000196.1:0-3131 GCA_036261235.1 Ruminiclostridium sp.
ACAAATGTGCGAATTTTCAACATTAAACAGTGTAGTTTATATTATATCAAAAGCGGTTAAAGATGTAAAGTATTGATATATATATATATAACATAATATTTAATATATCTGTAGGGTGCACAGTGCTAATTTATTATGTTGTATATTGCGTATGTGTGTTTCACGAAGCGAAAAATCGCACACGCATATGGCGTTTAGCCCGAACTATTATATAACTGAATGATGTATTAAAACATTATTCGATTATATATAGTATTTGCGGCTGTTTTTTAGGTTACGGAATAAGATTTTAAAAAAATGCAGAAATGTTATAAAACCGAGCAAAAATTACTTGACCTGACATGATAAAACGGCTAAAATAGATAGGTATGATTATTTTATAAAAACAGAGTTTCGGAGGGGGTACCGAAATGCCGGTAAAGTATATTTTTGTAACAGGCGGTGTAGTTTCAGGGCTGGGTAAAGGTATTACCGCGGCTTCGCTCGGACGCTTGCTTAAAGCAAGGGGCTACCGCGTAACTATACAAAAGTTCGATCCTTATATCAATGTTGATCCGGGTACAATGAGCCCATATCAGCATGGTGAAGTATTTGTCACCGATGACGGCGCTGAAACTGACCTTGACCTCGGACATTATGAACGTTTTGTTGACGAGAACTTATCAGTAAACAGCAATGTTACAACAGGAAAAATCTATTGGAACGTTATTTCAAAAGAAAGACGCGGGGATTATCTTGGCGGAACGGTTCAGGTTATTCCTCACATAACGAATGAAATCAAAGAAAGAATTTACAGAGTAGGTAAAAGCGGCGGCACAGATATTGTAATAACAGAAATCGGCGGTACTGTCGGCGATATAGAATCGCTTCCCTTTATGGAAGCAATAAGACAAGCTGCCAAAGAAGTAGGGCACAAAAACGCGATGTTTATTCACGTCACTCTTGTGCCTTATATTTATGGTTCAGGCGAATTAAAATCTAAGCCGACACAGCACAGTGTAAAAGAACTGCTCTCAATCGGAATCCAGCCGAATGTAATTGTCTGCCGCAGCAACCAGCCTATACCCGAGGATATGCGTGATAAACTGAGCCTGTTCTGCAATATCCGCACACAGGATGTTATCCAGAACCTTAATGCCCCGGTTCTTTACGAAGTACCTCTTATGCTTGAGCAGGAAGGGCTTGCGGAGTCGGTTTGCTATCATCTTGACCTTGAAAACAGAAAACCCGATCTTGACGATTGGACTGATATGGTTACTCGATATAAAAAAGCGACTGATAAAGTTAAAATTGCGCTCGTTGGAAAATATGTTGAACTTCATGACGCGTATCTTTCAGTTGCGGAATCTCTTTGCCACGCGGGTATATACAATAATTCAAAAGTTGAAATCAAATGGGTCAGCAGTGAAGATGTTACACAGGACACCGTACAAACACTTCTCGGTGACTGTGACGGGATACTTGTCCCGGGCGGCTTCGGTGACAGAGGTATTGAAGGCATGGTTTTGTCCGCAAAATATGCTCGCGAAAACAAGATACCTTATTTCGGAATCTGCCTTGGTATGCAAATGGCAGTAATTGAATACGCTCGAAGTATACTGGGCTTTAAGGGCGCAAATTCCGGTGAATTCGACGATGAGTGCGAGTATCCGGTTATTGACCTTATGCCGGAACAGAAAGAGATCACAGAAAAAGGCGGCACAATGAGACTTGGGCTTTATCCGTGCAAACTTACCGAAGGCACACGCAGCCGCGAAATTTATAATGACGAGCTGATTTATGAACGACACAGGCACAGATTTGAGTTTAACAACGCATATCGTGAAGATTTTGTAAAAGCAGGTTTAAAACTTGCCGGTATGTCACCTGATTCAAAACTTGTTGAAATAATTGAACTGCAGGATCACCCGTGGTTTGTCGGCGTCCAGTTCCATCCTGAGTTTAAATCACGCCCGAACAGACCTCATCCTCTCTTTGCTTCATTTGTTAAAGCGGCAAAAGAACACAACGTAAAATATTAATAGTTCTGATAATAAGAAAAGCGCCTGAAAAGGCGCTTTTTGTTTCTTTTTTATTCAGTTTCTGTAAAATATTCTGCAAAGTGACTGATTTATTTTTCTGCTTGATTAATATCCATGTCGGCGATTTCAGTTACGTTATTTTTGCTTTTGAGAAGTTTATACAACAAAGCAATTATATAGAGCGTCATTGCAAGATAAACTGCGTCCGCTGTGTTAAAGGAACTTCCACGGGTATTATTGATCAAATGTGCAATAACAGGGGGAAGAGAAGTAAGCAGGCCAAACAATGCACACGGCAACCCAAAGGCAAACGAACCGCTTATCTCATGACCGTTTGTTACGCCCCCTACAAAGCGTGCATTATAATATAGGAAAAGAATTGCAAAAACCATCTGCATTACTTCATAAAGGTATTCTGAAATATTTGCTATCTGCGTAAGGTTCATGAAGGTTGAAACAAGGTTTACAACACCCCAGACAACGGGGAGAAGAGCCATAACACGCAAATCCGTTTTTTTATCCTTAAATGAGTTTTCAGCAAAAGTAAAGAAGAATATTGCCGCAATAAAGCCTGCAAGCCCTGTAATAAATCCGCCGGCTCCTTTTGCAACACGGAATGTCTGGAGCATCGAATCCGCCGATGAGACACAAAGAGCAATAGCCAGCAAAGCAGAAAACCCGCCGATACTCCGGCTCCTTATTGCATTATTGTCTGGAACACTTGTACGCTTCAAAAAAATAGGAAGGATCATCAATAAAGTAATAACAATAAGAAAAACATTCTGAAAGTACACAAAACGTGCGTTATCATAGTAAAAGTGTGTTGCGGGATCTATTTCATAAAGAATCAGATATACTGCGAGCGGAACTGTAACCACTGCACCTATCGCAAAAATTGCAGCAGATATTAACAAAATCCTTCTTTGTTTTTCTGTCAAGCTGTTTCAACCCCTTAACAAATGAAAATAAATTGAATAAGCCTATTATATAAAACTGTATACCGATTTGCAAGCTTTTGGCAAATAAAAAAAGCATAGCGAGAGCGTTTATTTGCTCTGCCATGCCATTTTTTTAATCAGCGCAAATCCAGAGAAGTATATTCCTGAACGG
>DATALE010000199.1:0-1985 GCA_036261235.1 Ruminiclostridium sp.
CAAGCAGACAGTAGAACCATAATAGTATAAGTTTAATCGTTTTTTGCGTTTTAGTCAAGCAAAAGGGGAAGTTAAATGAAAGATTTTATAATTCCAATTGCAATTTTTGCTTTGCTAATGCTGTTTGTACCCATGTTTTTAGTGGGAAAAGCCCAAAATGTGAACAACTCCTTAAATACATATGCAACAGCAATCGAAACTATTAACCAAAACGGCAGGGATTTGGTATTCCAAATCCGTGACGGGAAGACAGGAAAAAACGAAACTGTTGCGGGATTTGATTTCATTTGCGGAGTTGTTGCGGCGGAAATGCCGGTTTCGTATAACTCTGAAGCGTTGAAAGCTCAGGCAGTAGCTGCCTTTACATATTGCTGTTATCAGAAAGAACAGGGGGGAGCGTTGATAACAACCGGTTTAAGTGTAGCTTATTTGTCCCGTGACGAGGCAAAAGCAAAATGGGGCTCCGCTTTTAATGACCTGTGGGGAAAAATCGAACTTGCGGTCAGTGATGTTTACGGAAAGGCGCTTTTTTATAATGGAAAAGTTATAGAAGCCACTTTTTATGATATGTCTTCGGGCATAACTGAAAGCTGCAAAGACGTTTTCGGGCAGGATCAGCCATATCTCGTGGAAGTTTCAAGCCCCGGCGATACGCTGCAAAAGGATTTTATATCACATGCGGAGTTCTCTCTTGACGACTTCAAAGCAAAAGTAAAAGCGTTTAATCCAAAACCCGATTTCAACGGTGAACCGTCAAGCTATCTGAAAGTAGTCAGTCGGTCAGGCGCCGGTGGAGTAATGTCGGCAGATTTATGCGGAAAGACTGTAACAGGCAGGGATATTCGCACTTTGTTCGGCCTTCGTTCAACAAATTTTAATTTGTCCTATAACAACGGCAAATTTATTTTTGAGGTAAAAGGATATGGACACGGTGTGGGTATGAGTCAGCGGGGTGCGGAATATATGGCGGAGCAAGGCAAAAGTTGGGAGGAGATTCTTTTATGGTATTATAAAGGAACGGAAATCAAAGATATCTCAGGTGTGAGTATTGTTTAGTTGGAAAAATAAAATAATTAATATAAATTAATCCATAATTGCAAAACTTTTGTATAACTGCATGCATTTCCGGTCAAAATATTTCCGGAGGTGCACAGAATGAGCAAATTTAAATTAGGAAATTCAAAGTTTTCAAGATTTATGAACGGTAAGGGCTTTTACATAGCCCTTGCACTTTGCTTGGTGGCTATCGGGACCGCGGCATATATAGCCGTAAATAACAGCGCCGACGTAATCGATAAGGCTAAATCGGAAAGCGGCGCTTCTTCGCAAAAAATTCAGTCTTCAAGTATACCCAACTGGGACTCAAACAGCTCGGCGCAGCAAACCAACAAAACTCTTATAGGTGTACCGGCGTCCTCCTCGTCGCCGTCATCTTCTTCAGCTTCTTCAACATCAGAAAAGAGCAGCAGTGGAAGCAGTGCGTCAAAAACGGTTTATACAATGCCGGTCAGCGGCTCAATAACAACTGCTTTCAGCGGCGATAAACTGACTTATGATAAGACAATGGGAGATTGGCGCACTCATAACGGCGTTGATATCGCCGCTTCCGAAGGAACCCCTGTTAAAGCCTGTGCTTCGGGGAAAGTTACTGATGTAAAAGTTGACGACTTGCTTGGGCAGGAAGTTGTAATTGACCATGGAAACGGCTATGTCTCTATTTATGCAAATCTTGCAAGTCAAGTTAACGTCAAGAAAGGTCAGGCTGTTAATGTAGGAGATACTATTGGGGCAGTCGGTGAAACAGCACAGTCCGAGATTGCAATAACACCGCATCTGCATTTTGAAATGCAGAAAAACGGCGCAGATGTTGACCCTCTCGGTATAATCAGCGGCGAAAATTAATCTTTGTTTTTGGCCATGTTTTCGATATCTGCGTGAAATATTGAATTTTTATACTGATAATGAGCGCCGCGTTATGGTACGAT
>DATALE010000154.1:0-15062 GCA_036261235.1 Ruminiclostridium sp.
CATAAAGAATATCGTTGTCTGCACTGACAATGATGAAGTCGGTAATGAGGCGGCGCGCAATTTCATGAAAGTATATGACGGAAAAGGATATACTGTCAGCCGTGAATCGCCATATGAAAAGGACTTCAACGAAGACCTCGTTAAATCCATGCACAGAAGCAGGAGCATGGCTCGTGCGATATGAATAAGAATACATTTCAGCGCATTTTGCGCAAAATCCGTCGTGACAAGCGTATCTGGTTTTGCCTTATCTGCTATCCGTTGATTTTCATACTGACTTCATGGCTCAGATCTAGCGCGGTTTTCCGATATCTAAAGAATCATTCACCGCAGTGCTTTATTGTTATGTCATTTGTGTTTATCCTTGCCGCTGTTTGTATCATCCTTGATATCTGGTACATATTCACGCTTAAAGCTCAGGGCGGTAAGCTGGCTGTCAAAGAAAAAGATAACCAGGATGACGAGGAAGAAACAAATTGATGAAAGGGGGGAAAATATATTGCCGGAACTTGAACGCGAAATCGACAGAAGTATATCGCTGCCAAAGGTATATAAGCAGGTTGTAAATTTCGCCGTCAAACATGACGGCGTTTTTAGTTTATCTGAATATCAGAATAGTCTTAACGAAATATATACCGCAGAAAAATACGGCGACAAAGCATCAAAGCTGATAAAACGTGAACTCAACTGGAAGCGTACAACGATAAACAACATGATTTCAGACGGAACGCTCACCCGCGTTTCTAATGATGTTTTCAGGCTGAACCAAAATGTGCTTGATATTTTAAATGAGCGTTCACCGCCGAAAAAAGAATTCAAGTTGGGCAAAAATCATTTGAAGCTGTTACAACAGAACTTCGGCGGCATTATTACTTTTGATTCCCTGAACAACGCCATTAAATCAAAAGGAAAAATAAATGCCGAACGTGAGCAAAAGTTTCAAAAAGGGATGCTCAAAAACCTTACTCAAAACGGATATCTTGAAAAGCTCCCGGACGGCAGCTTTAAAATACTTCAAAAAGGCATGGAGGCGCTTCATCAGAATTATATCCCCGACAATGACCAGTTAAAGATTCTGAAACTTGAAAAAAGCGGTGTTATCTCAGCAAACGCTCTTAATAAGTCGAGCAATGGTAATGAAAAAAACAGGCAGTATCAAAATAAAAACCTGAAAGCACTTCTTGATGGCGGTATGCTTATTCAAGATAAATCGGGATTAGCGCTTACACCGAAAGCGAAAGAGCTTTTACTTGATTCAAAACAGGCTGAGCAGAAACAGGAATCCGTCACGCAATCAGCTAAAACACTGAGAATCTATTTACAGGACAGCATTTTTGAATGTCTTTCATTAAAGAATAAATTTACTCTTGCAGATGTTGAAGCACAATCTGATTCCGCGAAAATCAAGCGGAGGCTTAAAACGCTGATAAGTCGAGGTTTTATCCTGGAATGCAAAAATGATACTTTCGAACTTACCCCGGAATTCCGCGACCGGCTGAAAGTTGAAAAAAACCGGAGTGTTTTTAGACCTGTTAAACTGGACACTGAGTTTTTGAAACTGTCAAACGGCGTGAGGTTTGAAAAGGAGGATATATTAAAACACCCAAAGCGTGATGAACTTGGAAAACGTCTTGAGACGCTTTTATGCAAGCAGTGTATAAGAGAAGAATTCGGCGGTTACACAATTACGGATTCTTTCCGAAAAACGCTTGAGAATATTGAAAAGAAAGATAGTGTTACAGTCACGCGATTTGACGCCGCTTTTTGTGAGTTAGCACCGTATGGCAGGCTTTCACCAAAAGCAATCAGCGAGCACCCGCGAGCAGCTTCACTTTATAAGCGGCTTGATACTCTTACTGAATACGGTTTGATAAAGCCTTTCGATGGCAAAGAATATCTGCTTTCACCCGAACTTATAAACCGTCTTGAAGTTGTAAAAATCCGAAACATTGACCGCAGTATTTCGCTTGATGTTTTCACAAAGGAACAAAAAGCACTGCTCAGTGACATGTGTATTTTCTCACAGCTTACCGAGTGGCAGATTTTCTGCTACATTTACGGACGCAAACGCGCTCTGATGAACGGTGACCTGAAATGGCTTACTTCAAAAAAAGTCATAGAATATGACCCGATTCAAAAGGTCTATACTCCCACATCTTTCGGAACAATTTTTGCCCGTGAGCTTGCCGGAAAAGAGAAGTATTACAAGTCAAAGGCAAAGAGCCGCCCGGAAGAAATCGCGCATGATGTCTTGGTATATGAGGCGTATCACAGAATGGTTCAAATGCTGTCTGAACAGGGCATTGAAGTTTCATATGTAAAGACAGACAGGGAGCTTCGAAGTGAATTCGGAAAAGTGCCGTTTGCAAGCGAGGTTATCGGAGATATCCCGGATCTTAAAATCTACTACAAGGACAAGGAGGGTAAAGACGAGTACAAATCAATCGAAATTGACTGCGGATACAACGAGAAGACAATCGAAAAAAAGCTTAAAAATCTGACCCACAACGGTGAAATTTATTGGTTTTCAAACAGTGAATCGAACGCGCTGAAAGCCGCTAAAATTGCCGTTAAGCTGGGTTTCAGGGTGGTCAGAGGATTTGACAAGCCGAAGAGCGCCGATACACTGCATGTTGCAAAGACGCTTTATGTTAATGTAATTGATGAAAACGATGACGAACACAAGGTCGCTTTCAAGGAGGGACGGAAATTCAATGCTTTCGCAAAACCAAAACATACTTCTTGAGACAATTTATAAGTTTGGAGGCTATGTCACTGTTCCGGCTGTAATGGCATGGAAACATATTTCGGCTGCCGGTGCTCGTAAAAGCATTTCTTGTGCCTTGAATATCGGGTATCTTGAAGAGGTTGAGTTTACGGATATAAAAAACTACCCCGCTTTTTATCGCTTATCAAACTCAGGGTTGTTTTACCTTAAAAAGCACTCCACGCGAAACATTGATACTATTTATGCGTATTCAATCCTTTATAAGGTTATAAAAAGTCATGCGTTTTTTGAACTAGCGGGTGAGGGCGTTACCGATATCTTTACTCTAAATACCGATAAAATATCTTTTCTAAAAAGTCTGGGCTATAAGGATAAAGTATTTGATAAGCATGCAATGAACGGGTCAACATTCCCGGTGTTTAGGGATTACATCATTAAGGGTGAACATGGATTTACAAGTCTCTATATTGACCGCGGATATGATAATGTTGGGCATGTACTAGCCACAAGACTTGCACATCTCAAAAACTTTATAAAGGATGAAATAGCACAGGTGAATTTGCTTATAATCACTGACAAAGTGGAGCGAAAGGACGCTTTTTTATGGGCTTACGGTGCACAGAATTTTATTGAAATGCCTCAAAAATTCGATTGCAGACTGCTGAATTACTGTTATTCCAGGGTTTGAGAGCTTAAATTTCAGGCAAAAACCGCCGCAACTTTCGCCGCAACCACATTTACCTGCAAACCCTGTATTTATGCGGGTTCGTGAGTGCCAAATTGCGAAAGTTAGTGCCGAGAACACCCGCCTTTTCGACGCAGTTTCGCTCCGCGAAAACTGCTCGCACGCAAGGTAAACCTTGCGGCGCGAAAATGGGGTGTTCCCCCGCTTCGGCGGTGGGAATAAGCCGTTTTGCCTATCGGCAAAACGGACTGGCAGAAAGAATCCTAATTTCTTTTGCAGTCTTTAAGGAAAGCAAGGTGATTATTTGAGTTTCAAGTTTCTGCTTTTAGTTCCGCTTTTCATTATCCTTTGCTCCAAGTTAGTAAGATTAATAAGCCTTATTATGAAAGACCGTGTGAAACTCAGGAAATACTTGAACAGCGGAATTAACACTGTAGATAAAATGACAGGAGAGGAATTTGAGGATTTCCTTATATGCCATTTTAAGAAGCTTGGGTATAAGGGAGAGCTTACTTCAAAGTCGCATGATTATGGTGCAGACCTCATTCTGAAGAAAGACGGCGATAAAATCGTATTACAGGCAAAAAGATACTCCGGAAAGGTTGGCATAGCAGCAGTTCAGCAAATTGCATCCGCAAAAAGTTACTATAAAGCCGACCGTGCGATTGTTGCGACTAACAGCTATTTCACACCGTATGCTGAAAATCTTGCGAAAAGCAGCGGCGTTGAGCTTTGGGACAGAAATAAACTTATAGAAATTATGAGTTTAACAGAAAAAAACCGCTGTCCCATATGCGGAGGTAATTTGGTTCAAAGAGCAGGAGGGCATGGAACATTCTACGGCTGTGCAGCTTATCCGGTATGTAAATACACGAGGAACAATTAAGAGGTGGTGGTCGTGATAAAACGATTAAAGAAGTTTGTTGATGATTTCGATTTTGTTGGAATCATTTCCGGGAGGTGGTTCTTTTCACTTATCTTTATACTTGCGCTCATACCGCTAGTTCAGGAGCTTGCAAAGCCGTTCCTATCGCTTGACCATTACTCATTTAATCTAAACGGAAAATCGCTTGAATTGATTGCCGGGCATGAGGAAGTTTGGCGTAAGATTAAAATTGCCTTCAATATTCTTTCTTTATCGGCATGCGGTTTATTCGGAACATTTATTTACCGCATTTTCTTTGAAAGTGCCCGGTTTATGCAGAAACCTGATATTGAACAGGAAGATGTGCAAGTTCCATCTTATCCTTACGACAGCGATAAGTTGCAGCTGATTGTAGGACTAAAGCATAAAAAGCTTTCGGTAAAGCTTATTAGAAAGCCGACATGGCTGACTATCACCGGCAAACACCTGTTTCAGAATATCCTGATAACCGGAGCTACAGGGATGGGCAAAACCACCTGCACCGTGTACCCTTTTTTAAAACAAATTATGGGGTACAGGGCATTCAATCCGGATGAAAAAGCAGGAATGCTCATACTTGACGTAAAAGGAAACTTCTATATGCAGGTCGTTGAGTATGCTAAGCTTGCTGGGCGTGAAAAAGACCTTGTTATCATATCTCCGAACGGTGAGTATTATTACAATCCACTTCACAAGCCTGATATGGACGCGCTCGATCTTGCTCAGAGATGCCAGCATGTTACGGAAGTAATGTCAGGCGGTAAAGGCAACATGAAAAACGACAGGTTTTGGGACAACAAGGCTATCGGCATGTTTTCAATGATAATTAAGCTATTGCGTGCCATAAACAACGGTTACATAACCATGTGGGATATTCATAAGGTTGTTTCTAACGAGAAATACGCTCACGGATTGGTCGATAAGTACGCCAACATGATAGCTGAAGGCAAGATTGAGGTGGACAGGTTTGAAGCAGAGGCTGTTATCAATTATTTCACAGGAGAATTCAGAAACAAAGAGGAAGGAGGCACTATTCCGACAATCAAGACTTGCGTCACTGAAATAACTGAAGCGTTTGCAAACTCCCCTGCACTTGCAAAAAACTTCTGTCCTGATTTGAAAGATTTGAATTTTTCAGGATTCGACGATGTTATTAATTCCGGAAAGATTATCGTCCTCGCAATGAATATAGCAAAATATCCGAAGGTATCGAAAATCATTGCGGCATACTCAAAACTTGATTTTCAGGCTGAAGTTTTGAAACGCGCAGAACCCGGAACATCCCTTAATACGGTGCGTCCGGTGTTCATGATGTGCGACGAGTACCAGGAATATGTGACAAGCAATGACGGTGAGTTTATGGGGCTTTCCCGTGAGAGCAAATGCGGTACGATAGTGAGCTCTCAGAGCTTTTCATCCATAAAGGAAAAAATAACGAGCGATGATTCTTTCAATGTTCTCATTCAGAATATTGCAAATAAAATTTGGCTTCGGACTGATGATTCCCTTACAGTCAAAAAAGCTCAGGAGCTTACCGGCAAGCATGAAGTGAAAAAGGTTTCCCACAGTATCGGAGAGAATTCTTCAGATACACGGCGCTCACATGTTCTCGGTAAATTTGTGTCAGACCGTTCAAGCCTGACCGAGAGTGTCAGTGTTTCAAAGAACGAGGACTTTGTGCTTACATCAAACCTCATGAGCAAGGAGCTGCATGAAAATATGGCATGCTGTTTTCTTACATGTGACGGAGGTATGCAGGACCCATGCGTTGTTCACCTGACGCCGAGTTATGGCAGTATAATTGAAAACCTAAATATTAATCCGAAAGAGGTAGTTAGAAATGAAGAAACAATCAACGCGTAAAGTACTCTTCACCGCTGTTTTAGCTGTGCTGATAGCAATGTGCATGACACAGGTTGCGTTTGCTGGTGATGCTGTGTCAAATGGTAAAAGAATGATATCCGACGTCTATATGGCATTGGTAGGAGCCTCGACTGCTGCTGCAGGTATTGGTGTCGGCACGGGAGCTTTTATGAGAAAGTTCTCAATGGGAAAGCCTGATAAAATTGAAATGGGCGGAAAAGTGATTAAGACGTCAATTGGAGGATGGGTTCTTCTCAACGGGTTAACTACCATCCTGAATTTCTTTACGCCATACCTGAAGTAAGGGAAGGGATAATATGAATTCTATCGGCAAGATAGCCGGAGGAGCGATAGCAGGTGTTGCAGGAGCCGCCGGAGCGATAACCGGGACTGCCGGAGCGGCATCAGGCAATATCATATCACAAATCGGCATACCGTCCTTGAGTGATATTCTCAGCAAATTAAACTGGGGAACATTACTTACAGCTTGCCTAAACTCTTTTTTTCAGTCCATAACAAACTCATTTATAACTTCGATAAAGGCTTTGCTCAGCGCATTTGTTTTAAACCCAGACAGCATAATGAAATTCAGTTTTGTCGAGCCGCTGTTTGAATCAATGCGTGTAGCAGGTTTTGCGGTTCTGATATTGATTGTCGCATGGCAGTCATTTAAAGCTATTTTTGCATGGGCAGGCTTTGAATGTGACGAGCCTTGGAGAATAGCTGTAAAAGCTATCATTTTTGCGCTTTTCCTTTATTACTCAAAAGATTTATTATTCATGATGACAAAAATTAGCTTCAATATTATTAATCTTATGATGTGGACTAAAAGCGGGAAAAGCGCAGGGCAGCAATTCATAGATATGTTGGACACAAATGCAATCAGCAATGTCAACTTATTTACTATTAACGCCGTTGTAATGATATATTTAGTTTTCAGACTTCTCAAGGCGGCGTATAAGATGGTTGAAAGATTGCTTTTGTCAGTGGTGCTTACAATTATGTCTCCGCTTGCTTTTGCGGCGGGTGCGTCTTCTGCGACAAAAGGATTCTTTGTCGGCTTTGTCCGGGTGTTTACCGGGAATCTTGTAATACAGATCGCTCAGACCGTCTGCCTTTCTGCTATTGTTATGTATCAAAGTGACACATTGTCTTCCGGCAACATATTCGCCGGACTGATTGAAATGTTTATCGTTATAGGACTTTTCAAAATAACAGATAAACTTGAAGAAATCGTCCGCGATATGTCAATTTCGGTAGGCTTTGGGCGTGATATGGGGAGCGGTTTATTACAAAAAGCGCAGACGGCGGCTTACACAGGCCAATCAATTGTGAATGTCATAAAAACGGTCGGGAGCCACGCGTAATGGAACAGGATAAAAAGCAGCTGAGAAATTTAATAAACATTGCGGCGATTGCGGCTCATATTGCAGGAGGAAATTATGCCGGAGCAGCTGTACACGGGGCTAAATACATAAAAACAATTCTTACAATCGTATTCTCGATTATATTAGTAATGATTTTAATGATTGTAATAATAATATCCTGTTTGACAATGTCGCTGAACAACACTGATAGTACCGTTGCGGACGGTACTTTTTTATGGCCAATTCAAGGCATGAATACCTACATATCAAGTCCATTCGGCGACCGAATAAACCCGGTTACTCATAAGGCTTCACACCATGACGGAATTGATATTGCGGGAGCAAATATTAATTTGCGGCCTATTTATGCGGCGGCAGACGGAACCGTAGAAAAGCTCGTGACCAATGACAGGTGGTACGGCAACTATGTGCTGCTTGACCATGCCAATAATGTAAAAACCTTTTACGGTCATTGCAGCGGGTTTGCTGTAATCAAAGTCGGAGACAATGTTAATGCCGGAGAGATAATCGCCTATGTCGGCAGTACAGGGAACTCAACAGGCCCTCATTTGCATTTCGGCGTGCTTGTAAACAACAAGTATGTAGATCCGACACAGTACAATTTTTCAGGTATCAAGTGCAGTAATTTCTCTCAATATCACAAGTCAAATTAGGGGAGGCGGTTTGTTGAAAGATTATTTTATACCTCATAATTTTAAGGATAACGGCAAGATAGCAGGAATCTTTGAAAAAAGGAATTTCTATCTTGCCCTTTTCTTTTTTGTTCCTGCGGTTCTGCTTCTGGTATTTACACCTTTGCCGCTGCCTATTAACAAAGCAATTTTAGTAAAGGTTTTTGTATTCATTATCGTTTTGTGTCCGCCAACAATTTTAACCTCGCTCGGATACAGCGATATATTATTTTTCATGCATGATTTTAATAAGCGAAAGGGTGTATATAAAAAGAATTCGGTTGATAACCCAAAGTCTAAATTCAAGTATTCAGATTTTTTCTCGGTCAAGAGAATTGTAAAAGGAAACGTTCAGCTGTCAGACGGTAACTATGTAAGAATTTTAGAAATCGAACCTGTAAATTTCAAATTGAAATCAAATTCAGAAAAGGAGGGGATAATCTTAGGGTTTCAGGAATTCTTAAAAAGTCTTGGACTTGACTTTGAAATTACAGTGCTGACACAGAAAGCCGATACGATGCCTTACATTGAAATGCTGAACAATAAGAAGAAGGAGGAGAAGGACGCCAATATTAAAACAATGATTGGCGCTTATGCTGATTTTGTCGGCGAAATGCAGGAACATGGCGCAGTTACCCGTAAATTTATTCTTTCATATACTTATAAACCGAAATATACAGGTAAAGCAAAGAACGCTGAAACACCGCTTGCTGTTGTGGATAAATACTTTATTGACATGGACGAGCGCATTAAGGAATACTTAACCACTTGCGGGAACAGGCCGATCACAGCGGATGACGTGGATTTTAAAATCGCTCAGATTCTTAATTCTGCATTTTGCCGTAAAAATGATGACTTTGAACCGATTGATTCTTCCCTTTGGGGAAAAGACGATTATCTTGATGCTATTCTCCCTGATGAAATTGACGTGACTAATCCCGGATATATCAAGGTAGACAACAAGTTTATATCAACAATTGTAATTAACACAATTCCTTATTACATACAGTCAGGATTCCTTGAAGACCTCGTTTGTTTCGGTGAGGGAGTAAACGTTAATATTTATTACCGCTATTCTAATCCGGCTCAGGTTTCAAAAGATATCAATATGGCAATCGGTTATACAAAAGTCAAACGAAAGCACGCCGGAGAGAACCAGAACGATATTGATACTATCGACAATTGCCTTGACCATGCGAAGTATATCCGAAAGAAAATGTCGGAGAACGAAAAACTCTACTATGTTTCAATTATTGTATCTGTGTGCGCCGACGACGCTGAAGAACTTGAACAGCGTTTGCAAAACGTTGAAGCAAAGGTTTTATCTAAAACTATGGAATGCCGACGTGCTGATTTTTTGCAAAGCAGAGCGTATATACGGACGCTCCCGTTAAATATTTTGTAGATTGAGGTGATTATTATAGCTATCAAGATTTTCAAAGACTATTCTATAGAGAATACTTTTCGTGACTGGTCGGAAAGAAATATGTTGACAGACGGTGCGGCTGCAATGTACCCTCTGACTTCTTTTGAGTTTTCCGACCGCAACGGCGTCATGTTCGGAGTCAATGAACATAACAAGAGCATAATCATGGTAAACCCTTTTAATGCGGTTAAGCATTCGAATGCCAATATGGTTATACTCGGAATGAGCGGCGCGGGAAAAACATTTCTGCTTCAGCTTTTAGCCGGGCGTTTTCGCATGATCGGAATACCCATCATGATTATCGCCTCATTAAAAGGCTGGGAGTTTAAAAACTTAGCTGAAGCGATTGGCGGTCAGTACTTTAAAATATCACCGTCAAGCAGTTACACAATAAACATCATGGAAATTCGCACCAAAGGTGCGGCTCTGCACCCTGACAAATCATTGCTGATGGATAAACTCGCAAGCCTACATACATTTTTCTCATTAATGTTCCGTGAAGAAAAGCCCGGAGGAATGACTGTCCTCGAAAAGCAGATGCTCGATGAAAAACTGATGCAGGTTTACAGGGATAAGGAGATAACTCCTGATAACGCAAGTTTATTAAAAGGGAAAACAAAAATGCCGATACTCGGTGACCTGTATAAGCTGCTTGCGGAGGATAAAGCAACCGAAAGGCTTGCCGCATTTTTAAAGCCTTATGTTTCGGGAAGCAAACAGATTTTCAACGGTCAGACCAATGTTGACCTTGAAAATAACTACATAGTAGCCGACATTTCGGAACTGACAGACGAGACTGTATCACTTGGTATGCTTCTTGTGCTCGATATATTTTGGGATAAGATCAAAGCCAACATAATGGCAAAGAAACTTATTTTTATTGATGAGGCATGGCGGCTGATCGGCGCGGGCGGCAACCGCAGGACAGCGGAATTTGTCCTTGAAATCTGGAAAACCATTCGCGGTATGGGCGGCGGAGCGGTAGCGGCCTCACAGGATATAGAGGACTTCTTCAACCTTGAAAACGGACAATACGGCAAAAACATCGTGTCAAATTCAAGGTTAAAGGTTCTTATGCAGATGGAGGATAATCCAGCGAGAATAGTCAGCGGCGTTTTTGGACTGTCAGAAGAAGAAACAGCAAAGCTGACAACATTTCCACGAGGGCATGGGCTTTTCTACAGCGGTTCAAATCATGTCGCAATTAATTTTATGGCGTCTCCGACCGAACGTGATTTTATAACAATGGAAAGGGTGGGAAGTACTCAAAATGAAGGGAGGTCAGTATCTTGAACACAAGATATGTGAGAAAAATCAAGACGGATAATAATGTATCGGTATTTGAGGCAGCACACCGCTTTCTCAGAAAAAAAGGTTTTCGCTGCATCGACAGCAGTCCTTGCGGAGACACATACCGAAAAGGGACTGGATTTTTCGGGTTTCCTCAATTCATAACAGTTGAAGCGAGTGACAAAACCGCAATTATTACAGCTTGGCGAAAACATGCGCTTTTACCTGGCGTTTTTGCATTTGATGTTCATAGGCGCTCAAGACGGCTTGAAAGAAATGCGGATAGCCTGGCAGCACTGATTACTCAGAATAATCCCATTGCTGTTACTCAAAAGCCGGAAAAAAACGCTGTAGTTTCTATGATTTTAGGCGCATTGAGCGGTTTTACATGGCTTTTCCCTGTGATTGGGCTTGCAACTTCTTTTGCGGGAATTGTTACCGGAATTATCAGCATGAAAGACAGAAAAGCACTTGCGACTGTAGGCCTTGCGTTATCATCTTTTTTCTTTACATTCTCGGCTTCACAAATTGTATGGCAGGTGTTCTTCAGGTGATTGAAAAGTATGTATTCGGAATATTTTTTGCTGTACCGTTATGTTATGCGTCAGTAAAGGACATGCAGACATATTTAATTCCGGACAGGGCAAATCTTGCCCTGCTTATTCTTGGGGCTTTAAGAATAATAACAAAAGGGCTGTCGCCGCCTGACGCAATATTGGGAATGATGTTGTGCGGAATCCCGTTTTTAATGGCGGCGATAATATCGGACGGAGTTGGCGGCGGAGACGTTAAGCTGTTCTCCTGTTCCGGATTTTTTTTAGGCTTGAACGGTGCGTATTTTGCGCTGATTTCAAGTCTTATTTTATTTTTAATCTTCTATATGATTTTCCGACTGTTTAAGCGCCGCAATAGGGGAGACAGAATTGCGTTCGCGCCTTTTATAACATTCGGGAGCATATTTTCATATCTGATTGGAGTGATTTTAAATTGAAAAAACCTAACCTTAACTTTATCAAAAATAAAACAGCAGTTGGTGTTATCTGTGTCGCAGCCGCGATACTCATTGGATTTGTCCTTTCCCCTCTCGTTTCCAGGGCGGCAGGTGGGACGGTGACTGTTGTCAGGGCAAAGGCACAAATACCGAAAGGCTCGCAGATTACCGCGTCAATGCTTGAAACCGTGAAGATGGGTAAGCAGAACCTTCCACAGGATATTAAGAACGACATTCCTTTGGTTGTGGGGCGGTATGCCGCCGTGGATATAACGCAAGGCGACATTATAACAGACAGAAAGACGGAAAAAGAAAACAGTATGTTCAGTCTGAAAGACGGTGAGCTTCTTATTTCAGTTACGTTAAACAGCTTCGCCGACAGTTTGTCCGGTAAACTTGAAAGCGGAGATTTAGTTTCTGTTTATATTCCGGATAACAGCACGCAGCTTATTGACGCAGCAAACAATAGCGCAGGCACTGTAGCAAACGCAGTTAATCCACCCGAACTTGAGTATGTTGAAGTAGCCGCAGTTACCGCCTCGTCCGGCAAAGATACGAGCATGGAAAAGGTTCAGAAATCAGATTCCGATAAATCAAACTCTGATTACCTGCCTGCTACAGCGACCCTCCGTGTAAATTCAAGCCAGGCGAAGATACTTGCAGGACTTGAGAAAAGTACAGTGCATTTGGCACTTGTCTGCCGGGGAAACAGCAAACGTGTAAAAGAGTTATTAAAACAGCAGGAGGATTATTTTAAAAGCCCCGCCGCGAGTACAAAAGATTCAACATCAACTACCGCGTCAAATCAGCAATCGTCTAAGGCGGGCGCGGGAAGTCAGCAGAATTCGGCGGTCAATTCATATTCTTCAGCAAGTACAAGCGGCGTGGAGGTGGTTTTGCAGTGAGTAAAATAGTTGCAGTTTGGGGCGAACCGGGCGCTGGAAAATCAACTTTATCAGCCGCGCTTGCTCAAAGGCTGTCAAACGATTATAATGCCGTTCTTGTTGTAAACCCCGATCCGATAGTCCCGGCGTTCTCAATGTGGGGCGTTGATAAAGACGATATTCCTTCTATCGGTGAAACACTCAATTTTCCTGAACTTACACAGACATTTATAAGGCGAAACACTGTAGTCTATCCGGATAACGATAAAATCGGGCTTATGGGCTACCTTTCAAAAGAGAGTATAGAACGTCACGACCCGATTGAACGTGAATCTGCAAAAAAACTTCTCAACCTTGCAAAGGAATTTGCAGAGATAACGATTGTAGACTGTTGTCTGCCACAAACGGATACCGTTTCATACGAGGCGATATTTTCAGCCGATTCAGTAATTACATTGGTTGAGCCAAACGGACGCGGAATAGGCTTTTATTTTTCAATGTCCCCGATTTTCAGCTACTTGGAAAAGGCGGATATTCAGCATGCTTTTTCTGCCGCCAAAATAAGGGGAGAGTCCCCTTTGACACAGGCGGAAGAGGTAATCGGCAAAAAGTTTGACGCAAAGCTTCCTTTTGTAAAAGAAGCTCTTGACCATATGGACGAGCGAAATCTGTTTGTTAAATATGCAGGTATCTATCAAAAAGAGATAGACAGGCTTGCGGAGAGGATAAAGGCGGCGGTTAAAAATGAATGATTATTTTGTTTACGGAACAGGAAAACACGATGGAGAATGTCTTGATTATGTGAGTTTGCTTGACAGAATCCAAACTCATATGACAAACAAATTTCCCCGTAATCAGATGTCGGAATTTATCGACCGCAAAGATGAAGGGCGTCAGCTCTTGCTGGGGCAGATCGAGCGTTACCTTGAAGTTAACCAGGTCAGAGCAAAGAGCGGAAATGATATTGAAAGCATATCCGTTGATATTTATGAGGATATGGCAGGAATGTCGTTCTTATCAAAATATCTTAATAATCCTGACGATTACCCCGACCTTGAGGAAATAAACGTCAACAGATGGAATTCTGTTGTTCTTAAAAAATCCGGTGGCCGTGTGTCCTTCACGAATGAATCTTTCCTTTCACCAAAACACGCTCTGGACGTTTTAAGGAGAATACTTTCGAAGAATAATGAATCAATCGATGAAGCTGTTCCCGGTGTTACATCGTCGATAACCGACAATATCCGTATCACTGCTTTCATATATCCGATTATTCCGAAAGATTATGGTATATCTGCTTCTATCAGAATAACGCGCCCGCAGAACATATCAGAGAAGGAGTTAATCCGTCAAGGCAGCGTATCACCTGAAATAATCGGGTTTCTTAAAATGTGCATTAAGTATTCCGTTTCGATGTGCATAGCCGGAAAAATGGGGAGCGGCAAAACAACGTTCCTTAATTACCTATTAAAAAGTATCCCGGCTTCAAAGAGAATAATGCCGATTGAAGAGGGCAGCCGCGAATTGTCACTGACGCAGACAGATGCAGACGGCAGGCTGATAAATCAGGTTATACCGGCATTAACTAAGCCTGACGACACGAATCGTAATCAGAATTTCGATACAAGCCGCATTTTGCAGTTCGGTTTACGCTTTAACGCTGATTATTTTGTACCGCAGGAAATGAGAACCGGTGCGGCCTATTACGCCCAGGAAGCCGCGCGAACCGGTTCAGGAGTTCTCACAACAATTCATTCCAATGACGCAGAATCCACATATCCGCGAATGGTTACACTTATGAAGCTGTCATCCAACCTTGATGAAGATACTCTCATGCGGCTCGCGGTCGAAGCGTTTCCTATAATCGTTTATATGAGGGAGCTGGAAGACAGCACGAGACGGATTATGGAGGTACTCGAAGGTGTGCGGTTTGTACGGGGTAAAGGTCTTGAATGCCGGACTTTATACAGCTTTGATGTAGAAGACAACAAAGAAAACTCTGACGGCAGTATAAGGGTTATAGGACATTTTAGACGGGTAAATGGGATTTCTCCGAGACTTGTGCGCCATTTGCTGAACAACGGCGCACCCAAAAAGCTGGTGGATAAATACGCTATGGAGGGAAATTTCGACTGATAGTAGTATTTGATTCGCAAAATTACATGCTTAAAGGGGGATAACGTTTGGATATTACTGATTGGACAAAAAAAATACAAAGAAATCCTTGATTGC
>DATALE010000248.1:0-5194 GCA_036261235.1 Ruminiclostridium sp.
GGATTTTTCAATTACCGCTTTGAAATTTTAACAAAGCCTCTTTTGGCGATTATCATCGAATTTGCAAGGTAAAGCAGCGCCCTTACTATCAGAGCTGTCATTAAAACAGAAATCGCGCTTGTTATAATTATTGCCGTTTTACCGGCTTCGCAATAGGTAAAAACAAAAAGGCTTGTAACGGCAAGCATAAGAAAAACAAAATAAAAAAGAACATAGTTCATGGTTATGTGAAGCGCGTTCACAACATAGTCCTTTTCATTTGAAAACGGCCGCTCCGTAAAATCCTCGACAATCCGGGAAACTATAACGATACGTCCGAATTTGTCTAAACGATTCGATGTTGAAAAAACGACCTGCCAGCCTTCGGAGATAAACCGGGCAATGTTGCCGCCCTCGTTGCTGACCACACAGTATTTTATATTCCTCGGCACGCTTTTTATGAAATAAAAAATCATTCCGGATTTATTTATTTTGTAAACGTTGAAACCGCGCCTCTCCATTTTCGAAAGCCACTTTTCAAGTGAACGTGGGGTCGTAAGCCATAACGGCTTAAGGCGTTTCATAATATCCCCGTCTTTTATCAGCAGCTTTTCAAGCCAGTTTTCAAACGTTTTTCTCGAAAGAAACTGATGATATGCAATCTCAGGAGCAATCGCGTCACCCGGATTTTCAAGTATCTTGCTGTTCGCAGACGTCATAAACAAAAACAGCATGAAATTGCAGAGCAGCAGCAGAGCGAAAATACCTATTATTACAACAGACCGGCGAAAGGAACCGTCGTTTGAGGATGCTTGATTTGAGTATATTAAGAAAAAGCCGAAACATATTCCGAAAAGCATAAGCAAAGCTATTGAACTGATAAACGCGTAGAGACACAAAAGCGAATTATTTCGAAGATAAAGTCCACGCCTGTTGGGCATTGATTTTATATCTCGGTTTTCACTTTCGTATACTCTCCATTTTTCAAGTTTCGCAACATTCTTCCAACCGAAGACTTTCGCGCTTCTTATGTCGTTCGGGTTTTCAAACTTTGTATATGAAAAGCAATACTTACTATTATTAGGCTCTCCGGACTTGAAAATAAAGCTGCTGTGCGGTTCAAGGCCGCATAAATGCAGGCCTGACAAAGACATCGAGCCAAGCCATTTTTCAGTTCTTTGTATAAACAGGCTCCAAAAGAACCTGTGCCTGACCACCTTGTCGGACATTAAAATCCCCTCGCGCCGTCTCTTCTCCGAAAATTACCTGCAAAATAATTATACTATCAATTTTTTTCTGTGTCATTGACTTAATTAACATGTTTAACAATGAAATTTACAAATATTTAGTTAATTTTATCGTACTTTTTTTGCGTCTGAAAAGTCTCCGGAAAATTCGGCACAACGCAGGCAATTGCAGCGCAAAAAACGGTTTTCACCCCGGCACTTTTCAAGGCTCTTGCACAGTCGCTTAAAGTCGAGCCTGTTGTAATAATATCGTCGACAAGCAAAACGGCTGTGGTTTCCTCTTTTTCTTTTGCACAAAAAGCCCCGGAGACGTTCTTTTTTCTTTCGGCGGAGTTAAGAGTCCGCTGTGGTTTAACATCATTCGGTTTGAAAAGCACGTTTCTGTATGGCAGCTCCAGATTCTCTGCCAACGCCCGGGCAAAAATCTCCGACTGATTAAAACCGCGCTTTTTAAATTCCGAAGCGGACAGCGGAACGCTTGTAACGTAATCGAATCTCATTCCACCATATTCTTTTTTAATTTTCTCCGCGGTTATGGCGGCGTAAGCCGCCGCCGACGCCTGCTTTGCGTGAAATTTATAACTGATTATGCTCCTGCGTACTATTCCCGCATAATAAAACGGCGAAATACAGCGGTCAAACTCAAATCTATCCCCTGCGCATTTGCAGTATTCCGTCCCTCTGCCGCACCGTGGACAGGTTTTTCCACTGACATAAGGCAAGGCTTTAACGCAGTCATTACAGATTATTTGTCCGCTGCTGATCGCTTTTCCGCAAAAGGTACACCGATGCGGAAAAAAAAGCGACAATATTCTATCGGCAAATCCGCTCATTTCTTGTCACCAAACTTTAAACATAACTTTGTTATACTGTTGAAAGTTAATCCCGTTTCAGAAATTCGTAAAGACCCGTATACCGTTTTGTTTTCCTGTCGTTTGAAACCATTTGTTCAACTACAGAGGTGCGTCCCAAAATTATCACAAGCTCCTTTGCCCTTGTTACCGCCGTATACAAAAGGTTGCGGTAAAATAGCTGTGGCGCGCCGGAAAACAGCGGCAGTATAACCGCCTTGAACTCACTGCCCTGGCTTTTATGAACAGTAACAGCATAGGCAAGGTCGAGTTCATTGACACCTTCGGGGCTGTATTCGGCAACCCGGTCGTCAAAACGGATTTTCATTATTCCCGTTCTTCTGTCAAGAGCTTCAAGAACTCCGACGTCACCGTTGAAAATACCCGTACCCCTCTCACCGCTGTCCTTTACCCACATGATATCATAGTTATTCTTAATCTGCATAATCTTGTCGCCCTGCCTGAATATCCTCGCGCCGAACTGTCGTTCGGGTTTGCCCGGTTCCTGAGGGTTAAGTGCCTGCTGAAGCGCGGTATTAAGCTCATTCGCGCCGAGTTCGCCCCGGCGCCCCGGAGTCATCACCTGGATATCCCAAAGCGGTGAATAGCCATATGCGTCCGGAAGCCTCTTTTTTACAAGCTCCGTTACCGTCTGCCTGACCTGGGGTTGAGTGAACCGCTGGATAAAAAAGAAGTCGCTGTCCTTAATATTAAGCGTCGGCTGCTCGCCGCGGACAATTTTATGCGCATTCGTTACAATCAGGCTCTGCGCCGCCTGCCTGAATATTTCATTAAGCTGAACGACCGGCACAGCTCCGGACTCGATTATGTCGCGGAGGGCGTTCCCCGCTCCAACAGGGGGCAGCTGGTCGGCGTCCCCGACCATAACAAGCCGACAGGTCAGCCGAAGTGCTCTCAGAAGAGATTCAAGAAGCAGCACGTCGACCATTGACAGCTCGTCCACAATGAGAGCGTCGCAGTCAAGCTGGTTTTTCTCATTTCGCGCGAACCTTGCTTCATCATCCTGCTTGTATTCAACTTCAAGAAGGCGGTGTATTGTTTTTGCCTCTTTGCCGGTGACTTCCGTCATACGCTTTGCCGCGCGCCCTGTGGGAGCGGCGAGAGCAACTTTAAGCCCCATGCTTTCATAAACAGATATTATCGCGTTTATAGCTGTCGTCTTTCCTGTACCGGGGCCGCCCGTCAAAATCATAACTCCTCTTTTGTATGCTGTTTCTATGGCCTTTTTCTGACGTTCCGCATATTTTATTTCGAACGTTTCTTCCGCCTGTTTTATCCGCGTGCCGCAATCCCCAAGGACAGGGCGTTCAATCTGCATCATAAGTTTTAATCTGCCGGCTGCATATGTCTCGGCCCGGTATGCTGCGGGCAAAAATATCCCGCGCCTGCCCGAAATATCGTCTGATATAACATCTTCCTGCTCAACCAGTTTTTCAAGCGCTTCCTGGGCGCCGTTTTTGTCAACCCCAAGCATCTGTGCGGCTGCGGCAATAAGTTTCACATCGGGGATATAGGTATGGCCGCTGCTGCCCAGATTATGCCGAAGAATATATAAAATCCCTGCCTTTACTCTGCACTCGGTATCTGTTGTGAAGCCCATTGCGGCGGCGATTGTGTCCGCTCTCTCGAAAGAAATCCACAGCCCCGGCTCACAAAGAACATAAGGATTGGTTTTTATTAGGTCAACGGCACCCGGTCCGAATCTCTGCCAGATCCGGACAGCCTCGGCGGGTGTAACTCCATACTGCTGCAAAAACAGCATGCAATTGCGGACACCGAACTGCTGCTTATAATCTTCGCCGATTGCCTGTGCTTTTTTTAATGAGATACCGCGAATCTGCGCCAGCTTTTCAGGTGACTGTTCAATTACTTTAAGCGTATCGGATCCGAACAAATCGATTATCCTCTTTGCGGTAGAAGGCCCGATTCCTTTGATCGTGCCGGAAGAAAGGTATTTGAGCATTGCCGATTCAGTGGCGGGCATATTTTTTTCATATGAAATGACTTTGAACTGTCTTCCATATGTCTGGTGGTTGGCCCATTCTCCCATCACCTTGATTTCATCGCCGGCGTTTACCTGAAAAAGCAAACCAACAGCGGTGATAAGTTCATCACCGCTGTCAAGCTCGAAAACAGTCCATCCGTTTTCCTCGTTTCTGAAAACTATATTTTCAACAGTGCCGCTGAGCGAGATTTCATTACCCATTAAACTACCTGCTCTTTATATTATAAGAAATACATCGTCTTAAAAAAATATCCTACTATAAATATAATACTAAATCATCAGTTTTGCAATTCTCCGCTGAACAAACGCGGCAGTTCAAGCCTTTTGCAAACAGTTACGCCATCTATATCCTGCTCCAGTCTTTCGCAGATGGAACGTGTTTCATCGTCCATGCCCTCATCAACTACAACAATCAGCCTTTTGCCGCACGGGCAAAGTTCAACTGCCTGATTCGCAAGCGAGCGCACGCAATATTCGATTTGTTCATCGTGGCCGGCACAGGTTACGACAAAAGCCGGACTTTTACTGCAAGGCGCCAGCATGTAATTTTTAACGCAACGGCTTAACTCAACGATTCCTATAACAGCGAAGAAACTTAAAAGTACTCCCGCTATGATCTCAGGCATACTTCTCACCTCGCTATATAATATGTTTGCAGGGTGCGAAATGTGCAATTTTCTTATCTGTTGCAAAGCTGTTTGTTGTTACTTTGCACAAAAAGAGATACAAAATAGTTTCCTATATAGAAAATTGTAACTTAGCCCGCCGTAAGTATCACTCATAACTTCTAATAAGATTAAAAAAACAATTTTTCAGAGCTTTATCGTTCTGTGTCGCTATGCGGGGGGATTGCATGCGTAGTTGTGCAGCAGCAATTGACTTTTTTCATTATTTCAATCCACATCCCCTGCGTGGTGAATGACCTACGGCTTTAATGATCATTTATCCTTGCTTGTATTTCAATCCACATCCCTGCGTAAGGGATGACGCGGAAACACGGTGAGCGCGTTGCAATGAACTGATTTCAATCCACATCCCTGCGTAAGGGATGACCTGCAGGGCAAGTGTACCACACAGGATGGCTTACTATT
>DATALE010000159.1:0-16443 GCA_036261235.1 Ruminiclostridium sp.
TCTACCCGGCAACTATTTCGTTGACTATACCTTCAAGCATGATTTCTATGACCGCTTTCTGCATTTGAACATCACTGTCATGAAGAAATATCCATGCGTGATATAATGCCTGAAAGACATGAGACGCAGTTTCAATGTCGCATGAAAATTTTACGCCCTCTTCTTGCAGTATTTTTGCTGCGTCGATATTTTGTCGTGTAAAAGCATTCAAACGCTCTTTAGGCACTTTTCGGGAAATCAGTTCAACCGTATTTGAATCAATTTTATTAAGCAATGGGTATTCTGACAAACAATTTTGCATAAGGCCAAATACCAGGCATACCCGCTCTTTACTTGGCATATTTCGATTTTCCGTCAAAGCCGAATGAATATAGTCAAATACCTCCCGCTGTCTTGTTTGTACAATATCAAGAAAAAGAAATTCTTTATTCTCATAAAAAACATAGAATGAAGCTTTTGCAATATTCGCCACTTTCGCTAAATCGTCAATCGTAACTTTTTTTATACCATAAGTAAGGAACAATCGTTCTCCCTCGGTCAAGAGAGTTTGCCGGATATGCTCTTTTTCGGTTGTACTGAAACGCGGCATAACATCACCAACTAATACTGTTTGATTTTTAAAACTGTATATGCAAAACCTGACTTCTGTTACGTGTGGAAGGAAACACATTCATCAACCGCAAGAAAAACGGCTGTCGGCTCTTTAATAGATTTCCTGTACTCCATGATTGAATCACCTGGACGGAATCTGTTAACCTGCATATATCGTTTGCATTCGCTATTCCCCATTTAAAAATGCTGTTAATTCCTTTGCCTACAAAATATGGATGTACCACATCAAAAAACATATGCGCTTTCGGAAAATGAATAGATATCTGTGAAAAAAGTTGTTTGATGTCGCTTTCTGAAAAATACATCATGAGCCCTTCTGCAATAATGATAGTAGTTTCGTCCGGCAACAAATGAATTTCATCCATCCATGAAAAATCCATAACAGATTTTTCGATAAAAATCATGCGCTCATTTTCCTCGAAAAAGCGACGCCGTAATTCAATGACTTCTTTAAAATCTAAATCGTACCAACGCAATGCCCCGTTATCAAGACGGCTCATACGCGTGTCTAAACCTGCTCCGAGGTTGATTATTGTTGCTTTCGGGATTCGGTCAAGAAGCTCTTTGACGCCGTTGTCAATAACCTGCGTACGTGCCAAGATGCCATGCGTACTGATAGGACCCCCGTCTATTATGATTTCACCCGTATCAATTTTATCCAACAGTTCAACGGATTTTTTATCCACAAAAAGAGGATTTTTGCGTGCGGCTTCTTTTGCTTTTACTACCAGAGGTATCAGTAAGGTTTCTGATACCTTAGACAGATCAGATATTAAAGTTTTGGTCACAAAGCAGTCACTCCTCGTCTGAATTTGATGGCATAAGCATGACAATAGCTAATCATAGCTTGTCTGTTTCCATACATATGGAATTTACAAATCCCGTTTTCAGTAAATGTCGTTTATTCTTGTTGCTTTTTTCTTTTTGGCCGATCATCCTACACTAATGAAATTCACAGAAAGTAAATGGTATCTGGTTTTGGACAATATACTCAATTACATTAAGGACCGCGGGTATCACAATCAGGAATTGGCCATACCGTCGAGAATTATGTAGCCATATTCTATGGAATTGATTTTTTCACATCGGGGCGCCATTATGTGAACTATGTATACCAAAATGTATTTTTAGTATACATAGTTTTTCCTCTTCTGTCAAGCAAATCTATGAAAGAAGAGACAATCCCTCTGCTCAACATTTAATCCGGCTGTATCGAAGGCAAGTCGCGCCCTTCACATTTGTGGAGGGCGTTCTTCTTTATGCCAGTGCCTTTTCAAACATTTTTTCGACATTTTGTTTTTGATTCCTACGTATGATTTTTACGGCAATCCCTAAAATTCTTGCGATTTTACACTTACTTTCTATTCTGTCTGTTCTGTATCCGATGCGCTTATATTGCTGGGAATGGTCATCGCTGTGCTTTCCTTATAATCAGCGGGAATGGAAATCATTCCGGCAGGTATATTGCCGATAAGTTCAAGGACCACCATTTCCGTCTGACTGTTTTCGCTTTTTGATGTGATGGCATATAGTTTCTTGCCATCCATAAAAAATCGCAGTGTAATATCATTATTGGCACTGTATTCCTCGTATGGCAATGTCCTGCCGCTTACCGAACTTGTGCCGCTACCGATATATCTAAGTCCTTCCGTATCGTCAAAATTCCCGGTTTTCGACGATTGTCCGTTTTGACCGGCATTCATTTTGGAATAGGTTTTGTTAGCGTCATCAAGAAAATAGAGAACATTATCCTTGAAAATTGTGTGTGTGGTAAGGCCATTTGTCTTAATGATGGCTGCAACGTTCTTACCGTTGACAGCAGTTGTAATTTCTGCGTCCGTCTTTCCGCTTTCATCGACAATGGTAGTTTTGTAACGGATCAAAAACTTCCCGCTTTTCATAATATCTGCATAACTGTTAGAAAGCAGCTTTTTCTGTCCGGAACCTTCATTTGAGCTTTTCGCCGAAGATGACGCAGTGTTTTGTGGCGTACTTCTGCCGCCGCAGGAAGCAAGGGAAAAGACCAATAAAACGGTAAATATCATGATAAGTGCCTTTTTCAATTTAATTCCTCCTCAAAATGTCTTTGTTTCAGAGTCGTTTTCTCCTTTTGATTACCCATGACATGCCCGCAATCAGAGTGTGCAGCAGGGGCCTCTGAAACTGTCACGCCAGTTTATGCCCGCATTTCCCGCAAAAAAGAAGTCCCGGCTGGGCGGGCTCCCCACATTCAGGGCAGATTAACTGTTTTGGCTCAGTCATGGACTTGCCGCAGAAATTACAGAATCGAACTCCCTGAGCGTTTTCCCTGCCGCAGGATGGACATTTATTTAGTGCAAGCGAAGCTCCGCAGTTGCTGCAGAATTTTCCCGTTCCGGCGGGTTTGCCGCAGGATGGGCACACGGTAGTTTTGCTCTCAATTTTATCTTTCCAGACAGTTGCGGAATCCGCTGCCTCGTCAATGTTACGGCGCATGGCTTCCGCCCTTGCCTTTGCCACATAAACTTCCTGGCGTGGAGCACATTCGGTACATAATCCCTCATCCTCGTTATAGCAGGCGTCACATACCCAGCTATGGCAGGAGTGGCAGCGGTGAAAATGCTGTATTGCTTCATTCTGCGCCTTTTCAAAGGCATGTTCATGCTCCTTTTGCCACTCGGGGCTCATGCCCTCGAACCGCTCGGTCAGTATACTGGAACCGCGTTCCAACGAATAACCAATATCTCCGGCTCTTCCCCCAATCAGCCCGCCCAGAATGCCTGCGCCCTGGATCAGTTCACGCAGTCCCCTGCCCTTTTTGCAGGTTTCGGAACGTAAAAATGAGCTTTTATAGCCATCATTACATATATCGCAGTAAAAAGTGAACTGGAATCCTGCCTCGGTGGAGTTATCTTCATAATTTCTTGAAAAAGATTTAAGCATGTCAATTCCCTCATTTCTTTATTTTGTTTGTGTGTTTGATTTTTGCGCCGCATACTGTGCATTTGGTGTTCTCAAAAAACTGCGTTGCCCCGCACCGTTTGTTCTGGCAGCGTATCAAAAGACTGCTTCCGCATTGTTCACATTTTTCCTGTACAAAGGTTTTGTCGCCGCATACAGGGCACGAAACATTAAGTGGTCGTCCACAGCCTGCGCAGAATTGGTCACTTTTTTTTACCGGGCGCAAACAGGCAGGACAAAGATACCCGAAAGGGCTGTGGCTGCCGCACGCCGGGCAAAACCTTGCATCCCGTTCGATATACTCGCCGCAGTGTATACAGGGTTGTTTATAAAATGTCACTCGTTGCACCTCCATCTGTCTTGCACACTCAATTAAAACACCCATGAACCGCCGTGTGATTAAGCGTGATATTAATATGCCGTAACTCAGTTCTCTGAATTGCTAAGTTTCTTTGCTCTTTCCTCCAATATCCATATAATTAATGATCAGCTTGGCGCGGGAGTTAACATGAAGTTTCCGGTAGACTGCCGTCTGATAAGTATTGGCGGTCGAATATCCTATTCCCAAACGTCCGGCTGTTTCCTTCAGCGTATACCCTTCAAGCAAAAGCAGAAAAGTTTCCCTCTCGCGCTGGGTAAGGCTGTCTGCAAGCCTGAATTTTTCTTCTGTGTCGATTTTGAGTTTTTCCCCGCAGCGTGTTCGAATGCAGGATACAATCATGCCATCTTTCCGTTTTTTATCTGTGCCGGAAAGAAATTTTGACTTTGGCAATAGTCTTTTGATTTCCTTAATCGCCAAATTCATATTCCCTCCATATTACAATATTCGGCTCGTCTTACGATAGTTTCATTTTCACCTGAAAAATCTATTATGTCTATTCATTAGTTCGCATGAAAGCATAAAAATTGCCTCATCATTAGAACTAATGATGAGGCAATTTTACGGCGAAAACGGCTATTTCTCTATATAATCCTGAAGTAACAGAAGCAGCTCCGCGCGGCTGTTGATTTTAAGTTTCCGGTATATTGACGTACAGTATGTATTGATTGTTGGATACGCCTTCGACTGAATGCCGGAAATCTGCCGCAGTGTGCATCCCTCCAGAAGCAGCCTGCAAACTTCAATTTCAGCGGAAGTCAGTTTATAATCCCTGAGCTTCGCTTCCAGACGAGAGCATCTTGTCACATCATGACGATAGCTGTCTTCTATCCATTCCCCGGAGTAGAGGATTTTTACAAAAAAACGGTGTCAGGAGAAAAAATAATATTACAATGCAAACACAAACAAGTGCCATAAATACCGGCGGCAGCATTTCGTATTTTTTAAATACTTCCAATATGGTAAAAGTCATTAAATAGTACAAGGCTGCCAATGCAATAACAACCCTATAAAAAGTAACGCTCTGAAACTTTTTAGCCATAAACCCTGCCAGATAATAAATATTTATAATACCTATTGCATAGGAAATTCCAAAGCAAACATCCGCCGCCGATCCTGCCTTGCTTGTCTGAAAACTGATTATTTCTATAACAAAGCCAATTGCAAGCAGTGCAAAAGAGATATTCAGCATGTTACATATATTCACAGAAAAGCGCCTTTGTATCAGGAAAACGGCTGCAATTCCAATGATAACACCGCAGAAATAATATTCTTCGTTCTGATTAATTGTCAAATTTGTGATTTGAGCAATAGTTATCGGGGCGACTACGTCATTAATGGCGAGCACCACAAAGACAATCGGCATCAGCGCATACGCCTTAGCCGGCGCTTTAACACCTGCCGAATGAGGCATTTCATTTGTACTGTATTTATAAAAGTATGAGCATACAGCTAATATTATAATAATAATCAGTATAATGATACTTGGCAGGTCAAACGACGAATGAATCTGTGCCAAGGCCGGTTTTATAAACATCAACACCTTGGGCATCAACACAGCCAATATCATTGAATAGAATTTTTCGGAATTATTAAGTACCATAACGAATGCATAAATATTTGATGCGAAAATATGCCCTATACAAACGGCAGTAACCAGCATAATACTTTGAGACAGAAGTCCGGCGCCTGTAAACCTGAGTACAAAAAAACAGATAAGCGTGATTACCACACTGTAAAATGTCTTGGAAACAAATTTTCTGCCATCGAAAAAAACAGGAATCAGAGAACCTGTTAAGAGCCATACATAAAAGTATTTTGTCGAATTTCCCACGTTATGGTTATACAATTCACTTTCAAACCTGAATCCGCCCATCGGCAGAAAATAGGAATAAAGCCATATAAAAATACAGACCCATCCAACCAGATACGGAATATTTTTTCTTGTTATTGACCTTATGCTAAGAGAATATGCAGGACGAAAAACAGCTTTGAGAAATGTTCGGTTTTTTAATTGCAAAATGTCATCACCTGTCTATAATACTTTTATTCCGTACATGGTAATTATTACAGTATTGTCTTACCTTCCGTTACAACATATTTAATTATATCATAATCATTCTATTTATTAACATAACAAGGAACTGTTTTTTGCGTTTATTTCCTATAAAATACTTAAAATGCCTAAGCAGATTATTGTAGCTAATCTTCTGCTTAGGCTTTGACATTCTTTGCAATTTTCGTTTTTTCTAATAATTTATTAATTAGGAAGTTTAATTGCCTGTTTCACAGCATAGCCTTCTTTGCTTAACTCTGAATATAAGAACTCATATTGAACGGGTTTTACCTTTATCAGATTCATCATAACGGGCAGCTTTTTTATATTTTCATAATTTAGCCCTTTTGCTGTTGCAGCATCCATGTATTCAATGCTTCCGAAAGTTACTATTTCAGCTTTTCCTGTGACTTGAAGGCCGGCAAGCTTTTGAAATCCTTTATAACTGTCATTAACCGCAATTGAAACGTTCGAATTGATTAATAAATGTGCAGCCTTTTCCCCGCCCTCACTGAAAAAATAAAACGATTCATTATGATATAGGTACTCAATTGGAGTTGCGCGCACATCGCCGTCGTGTCCGGTGCATAACACACATGTATTATGTGACAAAAGGAAATCTTCCAATTGCTTTTTCAGTTTGTCTTTTGGCATGCTGCACGTGTTGTAGAGAATTCGTCTAAGTGCAACGGATTCGGCTGCAAACGTGCGCTCGTTGCGGCAGTCGGTGTATGCAATAGGATAACCGGTGTAAGCAGAAAAACGCCGCATAGTCTGATTGTCATTTTCGTCCAGTGCAGACGGATTTAAAATACCTCCAAATTTTCCTGTCCATATCACACAGTCGCCAAGCAGATTTTGTATATCCAATAAATATTTTTCTGATGACGGATGCATACCAACTGCAAAAAGAGCGATTTTTTTTGATTTTAGCCAGTCTAAATTTGTAAGAACAAAGTTTCGAATACTCGGCAAAATCTGCTCGTTATAAACAGGGGAACCGATCACAACAAAATCAAAGTCATAAAAGCAATCACAGAATTCCAAAGGGGTAATGAAATTTGACGGTCCCAGTACACGGGCAAGATTTTGCGAGATCAACTTTGTACTTCCATATTTTGTATCGTACACAATCAGTGTTCTTTTCATTGTTCTTCAGCCCCACTTTCAATCAATGAAATTTATTATAACTAATAACCATCAAAACCTGTATTTGCAATTAAAACATATACTAATATCTAATATGTATCAACACCACAGAAATGCACACAATAATTTTAATTAATTATGACATAAAAAGGAGGTTAACTATTTGAACAAATTGCTTTATATTGTTGCAAATTCAAAACCGGAGCAGTTATCATCAAGTGAAACAGTTGGACGTGTATTGGTGAATGGCATCATGAGCAAGATCAATAACATGGTTCTGGAAGAAATAAAACTGTATGATGATTACATTCCACGGCCAAAATCAAATTACTTCAGCAGCCGCAGTAAATTGGTTGATAAGAGTGAAATGTCCGGACTGACTGAAAATGAGCAGAAAGACGTGCAGCAAATGATGAGGCTGTGCGACCAGTTTATGTCCGCTTCGGTTTATGTCCTGGCGGCGCCTATGTGGAGCCTTTCATTCCCGGGTGTAGTTAAAGATTATATTGATTGTATCCTGCAGGTTGAAAAAACAATTAAATTTGTAAACAATAGGCCGGAAGGGCTTATGAATGATCGTCCAAGAACATTTATTTACGTACAATCTTCCGGTGCAAATATTCCATGGATTATCAGACCGGCGCTCAATAAGGGGTTAAACTATGTGGAAGATATAATGAAATTCATCGGGATAAGCAAATTTGAAGAACTGCTCGCGGACGGAACCGGAACTACAGAGCAGGAGAGACAGGAAGCAATCAAAGACGCCGAGAAAAAAATCGAAGCAATCATCGGGCAGATTCAAATCCACTAAATAATCTTCTTAACTTATTAATGCCATATATGTTATGCGATATGGAACGCTCGGTTAATTTCAAAAATGCATACCTTAAATTTTGACTACCTTTTTGTTAGTTCGACAGGGAATTCTTTGTTATAAAACAAAGGCTGTACCAAAACGCTTAAACAACAGCGTTAATGATACAGCCCTTTATTTATTTTATTTTTTCAAAGCAGCTTTGTCTTTTTCGCGGAGTGCGACACGCCGTATTTTTCCGCTGATTGTCTTTGGCAATTCCTCGACAAATTCAATAATGCGCGGATATTTGTATGGCGCTGTCTGGTGCTTGACATAATCTTTGATTTCCTGTGCAAGCTCGTCAGACGGTTTATACTTCTTTGTCAGAACTATTGTGGCCTTGACAACCTGACCTCTTATCGGGTCTGGCGCGCCTGTGATTGCACATTCGAGAACCGCCGGATGCTGCATAAGCACACTTTCAATTTCAAACGGCCCGATTCGATAACCGGAAGATTTAATAACATCATCCGTGCGCCCGACATACCAAAGGTAACCGTCCTCGTCACGCCACGCCGTATCACCAGTGTGATAATAACCGTCATGCCATACGGATTTTGTACGCTCAGGGTCGTTGTAGTAGCCGATAAACAGTCCCGGCTGACGTTCACCATCAGTCTTTACGCAAATTTCACCGACATCTCCGGTCGGGACGACGTTTCCGTTGTCGTCGAGCAGTTCGACCTTATAAAGAGGCGACGGTTTGCCCATCGAACCGGGCTTCGGCTCCATGCCGTAAAGGTTCGCAATTGTAAGAGTTGTTTCAGTCTGTCCGAACCCTTCCATAAGTTTGAGCCCGGTCTGTTCATAGAACCTGTTGAAAACTTCCGGATTGAGCGCTTCACCCGCGATTGTTGCATATTTAAGAGAAGAAAGGTCATAACCCGCGATGCCCTCTTTAATGAAGAAGCGAAAGATTGTCGGAGGTGCGCAGAACGAAGTGATATGGTAGTTTTCAATCTTTGAGAGAAGGTCGGCAGGATTGAATTTTTCGAAGTCATAAACAAATACTGCCGATTCCATAAACCATTGTCCGTAAAGCTTTCCCCAAACCGCTTTGCCCCAGCCTGTTTCCGCAACAGTCAGGTGCAGGCTGTCTGAATCAAGGTGATGCCAATGCTTTGCGGTCACGATATGTGCGAGCGAATATGAATAGTCATGCGCAACGAGCTTCGGCATTCCGCTTGTGCCGGAAGTGAAGTACATAAGCATGTAATCTTTCGCGTACACGGCGTCCGCACCCTGCGGTCGGCTCCAGTTTTCACTTGCGGCCTCAAGTTCGTCGGTAAACGATGCCCAACCGTCTTTTTTACCTCTCGCCACAACCTTGATTGTCAGTGACGGTGAAGTCTTTTGCGCCTCGTCAACATAATCGGTAACTTCTCCCTCGCCCGTGCAGATGATAGCCTTGACTTTCGCCATATTGAATCTGTACGCGAAGTCTTTGGTTGTGAGAAGCGCGGTCCCCGGGATAGTTACTGCCCCGATTTTGTGAAGCGCGAGAATTGAGAACCAGAACTCGTAATGGCGTTTCAGAACAAGCATAACCATGTCGCCCTTTTTAACGCCGAGTTTCTTTAAAAAATTTGCCGTCTTGTCACTGTATTTTTTCATATCGGCAAAAGTAAATCGATGCTCTTCCCCAAACTCGTTGCACCAAACCATTGCCACCTTGTTTGGTTCAAGCCTTGCCATCTCGTCGACAACATCATATGCAAAGTTATAATCTTCCGGAATGTTCAGGCTGAACTTCGTTAATAATCCATTCTTGTCATATTCTTCATTGACGTACTTTTGGTGAATGCCGTGCATTATATCCTCCATTCTGCTGACCTTTTTCAAGGGAGCAAACAAACATATTTACTTTTTCTTTTCGTCTTTTTTAAAAACAATCGCAAGGAATTCACAGTCGCCGTTCCCGGTTGCAATCATTCCATGGCGGTGTCCGGAATCATAAAAAATTGAATCGCCCGCGTTCAGAACTTCTATATGTCCGTCGAGGTCACATTTCAACGATCCTTTTATGATATAGTCAAATTCCTGACCGGCATGGGTCGAATAGGTTATCGGTTTATTCTGTTCTTCTTCGCTGTAAGGAGCCGTTACAAAAAACGGTTCTGCAAGCTTGTTTTTAATAAATGGCGCAAGGTGGCGGTATTCAAGTCCGCGACGGCGCTGAATCGGGAGGCCTTTGCCGCTTCTTGTCACCATGTAAAACGAGAGGTGTGGATTTTCACCGGTCATAAGTTCAACAATGTCAATACCGAACCGCTCAGCGCATTTCAACATAAACGTAAATGAAAAATCATTTTCGCCGCGTTCATTCGCACGATACTCTTCAATGCTTACTCCTGTAATCTCCGCCATTTCCGCTTCCGAAATATCAAGCATCTCTCTGAGTCCGCGTATTCGCTCGGCAATTTCCATAATCTTTGTTTCCATGAATAAAACCCCCTTGTTTTTTATGCTGCCATATTTTAAGATAAAATGTCTTGCAATCTTTAAAATGATAAAAAAATAAAGCCCACCCCAGTTATGGGGCGAGCCTAAATCCCGCGGTACCACCCAAATTCGTAAAAAACGCACTCAAAGAGCTCTAACAAGCTCATCACCCTAACGCGGCTAAACGTGTGATACTACTTTGGCCGGGGGCCATTTCGGACACCTGCTCGGAAGTGATACGCAAAACGGGTATTCACATCGGTTCGCACCATACACCGACTCTCTGAAGAAAATAGTACCTTGCGCTCTTCGTCATTGCATTTAACTATAAATAGATTATAATTTTTTTAAAGGCTCTTGTCAAGGGCAAAAGAAAAATTATTTTAATTTCAAGCTCGCTGTGATTTTGCCCCGAACTGCTTCTTAATATACAAAAACAGGACGATAATCTCGTGCATTAAAAGCGGAACAGCCGCAAGCAGAAGAACCGTTACCCACTGTATAACCGTCAGGTGGTTTGCATTAAAAACACGGTTTATCGGCGTCTGTACAATGATAAACTGAAGTAGGATCCCACCGAATACCGCGACCCACATCATTTTATTATTCAAGTGGTTCATACGGAATATTGACTTTCTGAAATTGCGCATTCCGATGGCATGCAGGAGTTCCGACACCGCGAGAACCGTAAACGCGAACGTCCGCCCCTCATTGATGATATTCTTATCACTGAAGTTTATATGTTCAAGCTGTGCCAGTGTGAACGGCCGCGGCCCGTAGGTTGCTTCGAAACAACCCAAAATAAACCCGAATAGCGTTATTGCGCCGATCAGCAAACCATAAATTATGAGCAGTGCCACGCCGCCGTGTGAAAACAGGCTTTCTTTCGGTGAGCGAGGTTTTTCTTTCATAACGTCCGCAGTCCCTGGGTCAGCGCCGAGCGCAAGCGCCGGAAGTGAATCGGTCGCAAGGTTAATCCACAGTATATTGACCGCTGACAGAGGCGCCGGCCAACCCACGAGCACGCCGATAAACATAGTAACGATCTCGCCGATGTTTGATGAAAGCAGGTAAATTGCTGATTTCTTGATATTGTTATATATATTGCGGCCTTCCTGGATAGCTTTTTTAATTGTCGCAAAGTTGTCGTCCGTCAGGATCATATCCGCGGCGCCTTTTGCGACGTCTGTGCCGGTGATCCCCATGGCAAGACCGATGTCGGCGGCTCTTAAAGACGGTGCGTCGTTTACGCCGTCGCCTGTCATCGAAACGATATTGCCGCTCGCCTTGAGCGCCCGGACTATCATTACCTTGTGCTCCGGAGAAACGCGGGCGAAAACGCGCAGATTCATAACCTTTTGGTTTAATTCCTCCTGCGTCATCCTGTTAAGTTCCTCGCCGGAGATACACTGTGACGGGTCGGACGCTATGCCGATATCGCGTGCGACGGCAAGCGCCGTTTCCTTGTGGTCGCCTGTTATCATGACGGTTGTTACACCGGCTCTGCGGCAGCTTTCAACAGCCTCTTTTGCTTCCGGGCGCGCCGGGTCGATCATGCCGACAAGCCCGATGAAGCATAAGTCTTCCTCGACCGCTTCACCGTCGCTTTCGCGACAGCTCAGGGCAAGCACCCGAAGGGCGTCATGGGCCATTTGGGACGCAGCGCCGTTGATGTTTTCTATATCTTCAGGTGTTATTTCCCGCATTTTTCCGCTCACAAAAATGCGTTTTGTATGCTTTAGGATTACATCAAGCGCGCCCTTTGTATAAGAGAGTTTTTTATCTCCGTAATCATGGACTGTGGTCATCATTTTGCGGTCGCTGTCAAACGGTATCTCGTTTATTCTCGGGTATTTGCTTTCAAGACCTTTGCGGCTGAGTTCGAATAATTTGCTCATGTCAAGAAGCGCGGTTTCCGTCGGATCGCCGACATTTTTCCCGTCTTCAATCGAAGCGTCGTTGCAAAGAGTAAAGCCTTCGAGATAAAAGGCCGCGTCACTCGCGTTAAGCTCCTTTGGCTCGGTGAGTTTTCCGTTAAAATATGTTTTTACCGCTGTCATGCGGTTTTGTGTCAGCGTTCCCGTTTTATCCGAGCAGACAACGTTGACTGCGCCAAGTGTTTCGACAGACGGAAGTCTTCTGACAATCGTGCGTGATTTGACCATTCGCTGAACACCGAGGGCAAGCACTATCGTTACTACAGCAGGAAGTCCTTCGGGGATAGCCGCGACCGCAAGTGAAATTGCCGTGAGCATCATGTCCAGAACATCGCGTTTTTGAAGGACGGCAACAAGGAAAAGAACAACGCACAAAGCCACGGTCAGAATTCCGAGGAGTTTACCGAGATCGGCAAGCCGCTTTTGAAGAGGTGTCATCTCATCATCGTCTTCTTCGAGCGCTTTTGCGATTCTGCCGATTTCCGTATCCATACCTGTTGCCGTTACGACGCCTGTTCCGCGCCCGTAAGTAACCGGAGTAGTCATATATGCCATATTGATTCTGTCACCGACTGCGGTATCGCCCTCCGCGACAAATCCGCTGTCCTTTTCCGACGGAACTGATTCACCCGTCAGCGCGGATTCTTCAATTTTGAGGTTTGAGGACTCGATAAGGCGCAGATCCGCGGGGACAACTCTCCCGGCCTCCAGCAGGACTATATCGCCCGGAACAAGCTGCGACGCGTCGATCTCTTCCGTTTTGCCCTCCCGTCGGACTACAGCCTTCGGGGTCGACATTTTTTTCAGCGCGTCGATTGCTTTCTCCGCTCTTGCTTCCTGAATATAACCGATAATTCCGTTTAAAAGCACAACGAGCAGGATTATAATGCTGTCCGTAATTTCCTGTAGAATAGCAGAAATCACCGCCGCCGCGAGCAGAATAAAAATCATCGGGTCGTTGAATTGCAGCAGAAATTTTATTACGGGGCTTTTCCCTTTTTTCTGAACAAGTTCATTTTTGCCGTATTTTTCGAGCCTCGCCTGAGCTTCTTTTATCAAGAGGCCGTTTTCATCAGAATTTGTTTTTGAGATTGCTTCTGAAACAGTAAGTCTTTCCGGTGTCGCCAGCATTTTTATTCCCCCACAATTTTGTCCCGCTTTCCGGCAACTGCTGCTGTACAAATTAAAAGTACGAACATTTCATACTGATCTTCATAAGAAATCGATACAAAGTCATTTCCAGACGTTGCTGAATATAAGTTCCTGCAAAACGTCACTCAATTCCATCTGGATTTTAATGAAGATAAGCATCAGCAGTTTCCAAAAAGCCATTTTAACTATATTATTACAATAAAAAAAGACTTTTAACATAATTCCTTGACTGGAAATTATGTTAAAAGTCTCGACTGCCAATAAGGCCGCAAAACCAAGCTGCGGTTTTAAACACGAGCCGGGTATGTTGATTTTGCGAAAGCGTAAATTACGCCATGCTACTCCCTTTTAACGGGCGATATTATATTATGGACAAATCATACCATAAAAAACGGTAAAAATCAACTATCCCATGCGTTTTTTTACTGTAAACAGCGCCTTTGAAACAGCTGCCGCGGCAACAGCGGCAACAGCAGCCTCCAAAATTCCGTTAGTACCTACCACCGAAAGGATTACCCAAAGGAGGCTTTTAAACGGTACGTTAACAGCAGCGGAATATTGGGAGCCAAAAAACAGGTAAGCCCCGCCGAGCACAAGAATTGTATTTGTCAGAGACCCTGCGATACCCGCGGCAAGCGCGGAAATATAGCCGCGTTTATCTTTTTTGCTTATCAGTATATATAAATACCCCGCAACCACGCCAACGAGAATTCGCGGAACAAATGCGATAATCAGGCTTGTAAAATTTCCGAAAGGTACAAACGGACTGAAAATAAATGCCGTGAGAGGTACCTGAAGCGTTGCCTGAATGACACTTGTAAGACCGAACATGAAACCCAGAAAAGCTCCCGCGGCAGGCCCCAGCATAATCGCGCCGATTATAACCGGGATATGTACAGTCGTAATGCTGAACGGGCCAATTGTGATATAGCCGAGCGACGGCACAAATGCCAAAAGCACCGTCAGCGCCGTCCACATTGCGAGCTGAACCAGTTTCAGGCTCTTCTCGTTACGGATACCGTTTACTGCGTTGTTCATTGATAAAACCCCTTTGCTGCCGCTCTGATAAAAGATGCGGCGCTTTTTTAAATTATTTAACGCAAAAACATGTCTCAGACAGTCATATTTCTGCGGTAAATTCTTATAAGGCCTTCCAGCAGGAGATTGCCGTCATATACAATCTTGCTGCGGCAATAGGGGATTATATCCTTTGAATTGCCGCCGGTTGCAACAATCGTAGCTTTCTGTCCGAGGCGCTCTTCGATTCTTTCGGATATCCCGTCGATCATAGAAGCCGTTCCGAAAACCGCACCGGATTTCATGCATTCGTCAGTGTTTCTGCCTATTACGTCACGCGGAGCTTCAAGACCGATATGCGGCAGAAGCGAGGCATTCTGAGACAGCGCGTCAAAACCTGTTCTGACACCCGGGAAAATAGCGCCGCCGAGAAAACAGCCCTCAACATCAATGACGCTGATTGTCGTTGCGGTTCCCATGTCAAATATTATTATAGGTTTTGGGTATTTTGAAAGTGCGGCAACAGCGTCAGCGACGATATCGCTTCCAAGCTCCGCCGGATTGTCAATTCGAATATTAAGCCCCGTTTTTATGCCGGGGCCGACAATCAGAGGCTTTTTACCGGTCAGCCTGCCGACAGCGTAAACAACTGATCCCGTAACCTGCGGAACTACAGAAGAAACGATTGAACCTTCGATTTTTTCATACTGTACCCCGTAAAGCTCAAGAATATTCTTTAATCTGACTGCATAGCTGTCCGCCGTCATGCTCTTGTCTGTTTCGATTCTCGAAACAAATTTCAGCTTGTCGCCTTCCCATTCACCCAAAACAATGTTGGTATTTCCGATGTCTATAGTAAGAACCATTGAAAAAACCTCCCCGCTGTCGCTTCAGAAAACAATCTGAATACGGCGCTTTAGTTTTTATTTATCCGATAAAAAATGACGCAATTTTAATATTAATTCAAGTATAACTAAAGAGCACGGAATAATCAAACAAAAGCGGAGGATTATAAAAAATTCCCCCGCTTTTAATATATTTTCACGCGCACTAAAATCTGCAATTGTTAATTTTGCTGTATTTACTGGTTGATATCAATGTCCTTCGGCAGGATTACAGCGCATGCTATATACGCGAGAATCCCCGTACCAGCACTTGCGACAGTCAGTATCGCCCAAAGTATTCTGATAAGTGACGGATCTGTTCCGATATATTCAGCAATTCCTCCGCAAACTCCGCTCACCATCACATTTCTGGTAGATCTGAATAATCTTTTCTGCATACAACTGCCTCCTCGTAATTTTTATGATTTTGAACGACTGCATTCCGGACATATACCGTAGATTTCCATCTTGTGCCCGGAAATATGGAACCCTGTTGTATCTTCAAGGTTTTTTTCGAAATTTTCCAGCGGGCAACCGCCAAAAGACATCATCCTATGACATTTTATGCAGATGAGATTGTGACGATGCATGCCTGAAACAATTTCATAGAGCGCTTTGCCGCCCTCGAGAAGCCCGTTTTTAACAACGATTTCTTTTTTTACGAACATATCAAGAATACGGTAAACGGTCGACAAGCTCAGGTTTTCGCTGCCGTCATCATGTATTTTGATGTATATCTCGTCGGCAGTCAGCGGAGCTGAGCTTGAATACAGCTCCCCGATGACCGCAAGCCGCTGCCTGGTTCCCTTTATTCCTTTTGACGCAAGTATTTCGCGATAGCAGCTCACATCCCGAACCATAGCACCACCCCGCCAAGATTTATTTAATGTGTAATTTAATACTTATCTTCATTAAAGATACTGATAAAATTCGCGCAAAACGGTTGAATTTATGCCGTTTTGCAAAGAATTTTCCATACCATTTCTTATAAAGATTAGTATAACACATGCGTGACC